>NC_015380.1:0-105000 GCF_000195085.1 Candidatus Pelagibacter sp. IMCC9063
ACATCAGGTGTAAATTTTTTTGCATACTCAACGCTAAATTTAATTAAGTCTAGAACTTCTTCACGTGTTTTTTGCAACTTGTGCTTCATGTGAAGATCACTGGTAGCAATAAAAGTATGAATTCTAAAATGCTTAGAGTGCTTTAATGACTCGTAACATTTGTCTAAATCATTTTTTAAAGATCTTGCCAAACCACAGGGAATCGTTTTTGTTAAAATTTTACTAATTTCTGAAACAGCTTCAAAGTCTCCTTGTGAAGCTGCTGGAAATCCAGCTTCCATAACATCCACACCCAAATCTTGAAATGCTTTTGCAATCTGAACCTTTTCTTCTAAGCTCATAGAAGCTCCCGGAGATTGCTCTCCGTCTCTAAGAGTGGTGTCGAATATAATAATCTGGTTTTTGTCCATGGCCACAATGTAATAAAGCTTTACGAAAAAATCTACTTTTAACGTATAAATTGTATTATGATATTACATCTTAGGTACCAAAAAATAAAGAAAAACCAGCTTATTCTAGTTTTTATCCTTATCAATAATTTTATTGTCCGAGATCCAAGGCATCATTCCTCTTAGCTTTTCACCCACTTTTTCAATCGGATGGTCTGCTAGATCTTTTCTCATTTGTAGAAAGTTTTTTTGTCCATTCTCATTTTCCTTCATCCAGTCTTTAGTAAATTTTCCAGATTGAATGTCGTTTAGTACTTCTTTCATTCGCTCTTTGGTTTTGCTATCGATGATTTTTTTACCAGAAACATACTCGCCATACTCTGCAGTGTTAGAGATTGAATAGTTCATATTTGCAATTCCACCTTCGTAAATAAGATCCACAATAAGCTTTACTTCATGTAAGCATTCAAAATAAGCCATTTCAGGTGGATACCCTGCTTCTGTAAGAGTTTCAAATCCGTTTTTAATTAACTCAACAACTCCACCACACAAAACTGCCTGTTCACCAAATAGATCTGTTTCGCACTCATCTTTAAAAGTAGTTTCGATAACTCCCGACTTTCCTCCTCCAATAGCAGAAGCATACGAAAGCGCTAAGTCTCTTGCTTTGCCTGAGCTATCCTTATGCACTGCCATTAAGCAAGGAACTCCTCCTCCTTTTTGAAATTCTGTTCTCACTAAGTGACCTGGTCCTTTGGGGGCAACCATAAATACGTCTAAGTCATCTCTGGATTTAATTAAATCGTAATGAATATTTAGACCATGTGCAAAAGCTAAACTTGATCCTTGTTTCATTCTTTGCTCAATATGATTTTTATAGATACCAGATTGTAATTCGTCCGGTGCTAAAATCATTACCACATCAGCCCACTCTGCAGCATCAGAAATGTTCATTACTTTTAATCCAGCTTGTTCAGCTTTTTTAATACTAGAAGATCCTTCTCGAAGTGCCACTACAATTTCAGTTACTCCACTATCCTTTAAATTAAGAGCATGGGCATGACCCTGGCTACCAAAACCAATAATAGCTACTTTTTTTGATTTGATTAAATTTACATCTGCATCCTTTTCGTAAAACATTTTCATAAAATTTTTCCTTTGTTGTCTTTTATAGTTTCCGACCCCTTGGACATAGCCAAAGGACCACTTCTAGTAATACTGGCTAACCCGTATGGTTTTGCTTTCTTAATAAAATTATTAATCTCACTTCTTTTTTTAACAAGTTGAATAATAAATGACTGTGGGGTTTTATCTAAAAACTCTCCTTTAAAGTCAATACAAATTTCTTCCGCTCGTTTTAAAACCTCAGCATCTCCAATAAACTTAATTAGTGCCAACTCTTTAAAAACTGATTTATCCAAATCTATTTTGAAATCTGCTACTTTGTGTACAGGAACTAGTTTTAATAATTGAGCTTTAATTTGTTCAATAACTAATTTTGTTCCATTGGTTGCAATTGTAATTCGAGAAATGTTTCGCTCTTCATCTACTTCTGCAACTGCAAGTGATTCAATATTATAACCTCTTCCTGAGAAAAGACCTGAAACTCTAGCCAGAACACCTGTTTCATTATCAACCCATGCAACAATAATAACCCTCTCTAACTTTTCTTCTATGGTATTCGTGCTGTAGGCTGATTTAGACATTAAACTAAGACCTTACCTTCTTCGGTGACTCCCTCTTCATCTTCCGCTCCTAAAATCATTTCATTGTGAGCTTTTCCCGAAGGTATCATCGGGTAGCAATTCTCTTCTTTGGTAACACGACAGTCAAAAATCACTGGTTTGTCTACGTTAATCATTTCCTTAATCTTTTCGTCCAATTCAGATGGTTTATTAGCTCTTATGCCAATAGCTCCGTAAGCCTCCGCTAGTTTTACAAAATCAGGAAGTGCTTCCGAATAACTCTCAGAATAATTTTTATCGTGTAACAGTTCTTGCCACTGCCTAACCATACCCATGTATTCATTGTTTAAAATAAATATTTTTATAGGTAGTCTATATTGAACAGCTGTTGAAAGTTCTTGTATACACATAAGAATAGAAGCCTCCCCAGCTATATCTATCACTAATCTTTTAGGGTGAGCAACTTGAACACCTATTGCAGCTGGCAAACCATACCCCATTGTACCTAAGCCACCAGAAGTCATCCACCTATTAGGTTTGCTAAATTTATAATGTTGTGCTGCCCACATCTGATGTTGACCAACCTCTGTAGTAATAAAAGTATCTTGATGTTTAGTTAATTCATAAAGTCTCTGAACTGCATATTGGGGTAAAATAACAGACTTATCATCTCTAAAAGAGAGTGAATTTTTCTCTCTCCATATTTCAATTTGTTTCCACCAATCACTGATCTTTTCCTTGTTAGAATTTTTAAATCCAGGATATTTTTTCTTAATTATATCTACCATAGAACCCATTACGCTTTGAGCATCACCCACAATTCCAACATCTACTTTAACAACTTTGTTGATAGAAGATGCATCTATATCAATATGAATTTTTTTTGATCCTGGCGAAAATTTACTTACCATTCCAGTTATACGGTCATCAAATCTTGCGCCGATATTAATCATTAAATCACAATCATGCATTGCATGGTTCGCTTCGTAAGTTCCATGCATTCCTAACATTCCTAAAAATTGAGAATCTTCTCCCGGATAACATCCAAGGCCTTGCAAAGTAGAAGTAATAGGAAATCCAGTCGCTGAAACTAACTCGCGCAAAGTTTCGGATGCTTTTTCTCCTGCATTAATAACTCCTCCACCTGTATAAAAAATTGGTTTTTTTGCCTGAGCAATTAACTCAATTGCTTTTTCAATTTTGTTGGCATCTCCTTTGTAGTTAGGTTGATAGCTATCGATTTCAATTTTTTCATTAGATTTATAAATTCCTTTTTTAAACTGAATGTCTTTTGGAATATCAATCAACACAGGTCCTGGCCTACCAGTTGTAGCAATACGAAAAGCTTTATGAATTGTTTCTGCTAGTTGATTGACATCTTTCACTAACCAGTTGTGTTTTGTGCATGGTCTAGTAATTCCTGTAGTGTCACATTCTTGAAATGCATCTGTACCAATTAAATGAGAAGGAACTTGTCCAGTAATACAAACTAAAGGAATGGAATCCATATAAGCATCCGTTAAAGCAGTAACCATATTGGTTGCGCCCGGACCCGAAGTCACCAGAACAATCCCTGGTTTTCCTGTGGATCTCGCATACCCCTCCGCTGCATGGCCAGCTCCTTGTTCGTGCCTTACTAAAATATGTTTTATTTTTTTTTGCTTAGATAGCTGATCATATAGTGGAAGCACAGCTCCTCCTGGATAGCCAAAAATATATTCAACCTGATGATCAGCCAGAGCCTTAAAAACGATCTCTGCGCCGGTCAGTTCCGTACTCATAAAAATCTCCTAAAAATTGAATTTATCTTTCTAAAACTTTTGGTCAAGTTTTAGATAGTAATATTGAAACTTTCTTTAATAATTTTGAATAATTAACTTCCTCAAATCGATTCCAGTCCTGCATTTGACCTCTTTGCCATGTAAATTGTCTTTTAGCGTACTGTCTAGTGCGAACAATAACTCTTTCATGCAAAATTTCTTTGGTAATTTTATTTTGCAAATAGTCATTTATTTCATTAATTCCAATAATAAAATTAGCTGGAAGTCTTTTATTCACTTTAAGTTTAGAAAATTTTTTTACCTCTAAAATAGATTTTGGATTAACTATTTGTATAGAACGTCTAATAATCTCATTGTGCAAATACTGCCTATCTGGATTCAATGCTATTTTAATAAATGCTTCTTTTGCATATTTGGATTTCGTTTCTTTTTGCCACTGGTAAAAAGATTTCTTTGTTTTTAAAAAAACTTCATAAGCCCTGATCATTCTTTGTGGATCTGAAGGTTTAAGATATTTTTTACATTCTGGATCTAAAGATATTAATTTTTTATAAAAAGAATGATTACCAAGCTTGGAATGAATTTTCATAACTTGCTCTCTGGTAGTTTTGGATATAACTGGTATTTTTGCCATACCATTTATCAATGATTTAAAGTAAAGACCAGTTCCACCCACAATGATTGGTATTTTCTTTTTTTTAAGTATTCCTTGAATTTTTTTATCCACTAATTTTAACCAATGACCTGTAGAGAATTTTTTTTTGACACTTACAAATCCATATAAATGATGTTTAATTTTTTTAGTATCAGTTGGTCGGGCTGATAAAATTTTAATTTCTTTATAGACTTGCATACTATCCGCATTCACAACCTCTCCTTTAAATTTTTTTGCAACGTCGATAGCTAGTTTAGACTTTCCAGAAGCGGTAGGACCCGAGATTAAAATTATTTTAGGATGCATGAAGTGTGAATTATTTAATTTTCACACCAACAAATCTGCTTCTATTTTGAGAGTCTATAATCGTTAATAAAACAGAAATATTTTTAGATTTTTTCAATTTTTTTAATTTACTTTCAAGATCGGATACATTTTTTACTTTCTCATTTTGTAATCCAATAATAATATTTCCTACTTGAATGGGTGAATCAGATAAAGCACCCTCTGTTTTAATTTCCAGAATAACAACTCCATTAATACCAGTAGTCAATTTTCGACTAGTAACATCCTTACTAGTTACGTCACGAACTTTAATTCCTAAAGCTTTTAATAAAGTATTTTCTTCTTTATTTTCTTTTTTTTTAGGCTTAGATTTTTTCTTAAATTGCTCTGCATCTTCTAGTCTTCCTAGTACAATTTTTTTAGTTAGAATTTTTTTATTTCTCCAAATTTTTAAAGTCGCCGTTTTTCCAACTGGAGCTTCTCCCACTACTTTAGGAAGCACTCTCATGGAATCTATTTTAATTCCATTGAATTCAATAATAACATCTCCATTTTGAATTCCGGATTTTTTAGCTGGTCCTTTCTCGTTTACATCTGCAACTAAAGCTCCTATCGCCTCTTTCATTCCTAAGCTGTCAGCAATTTCTTTGGTAACTTCTTGAATTCTAACACCTAACCAACCTCGTCTTGTTTCTCCGTATTCCCTTAGTTGTTTCACTACATTTTTTGCAAAGCTAGATGGAATAGCAAATCCGATTCCAACTGAACCTCCTGAGTTTGAAAAAATTGCTGTATTAATTCCAACTACTTTGCCATCCATGTTAAATAAAGGTCCACCGGAATTTCCTTGGTTAATAGAAGCATCAGTTTGAATAAAATTATCGTATCTACCTATATTAATATCTCTATTAATTGCAGAAATAATTCCTGCTGTAACTGTACCACCAAGACCAAAAGGGTTTCCAATAGCAAGCACCCAATCACCTACTCTTGCTTTGCTTGAATCTGCGAGCGTTACTGGTTTAAATTTTTCTTTAGATTGTATTTGCAAAACTGCAATATCACTTACAGGATCTGTTCCAATTAATTTTGCATTGTACTCTTTTTTATTGGTAAATCTGACTATAATACCTTCAGACCCTTGAATAACGTGGTTGTTGGTAATTACAATACCATCTTCGCTAATCACAAATCCAGACCCAAGTGCTGTTGATTTTCTTTTTTGGGGTGTTTTCTGTTGTTCATTATATTCTTTAAAAAAATCTTCAAAAGGTGATCCTGGTGGAAACTGGAAAGGAAATGGCTGTTGTGATTGTGGTCTTGTTTCTACTACTCTCGTTGCAGATATATTCACAACTGAAGGCATTAATTTTTCTGCTAAATTTGCAAAACTGGAAGGTGCATCTTTTGCAAAAGAGTGATTGCTAAAAAATAAAATTGATAAGAATAAAAAAACAAAACCAAAAGTAAATTTTTTATTAATTAAATAATTTTTTATCATAATTTATTTTTTTATATACCAGACTATAATAAATCCTAATAAGGCAAAAATAAGCCCGCCAGATCTAAGTTTAGGAACGGGCAAATCCTTCATGGAATTTAACATGCTTTTCATTGCGCTTGGAAACATGGCATACAATAATCCTTCAATCATTAAAAGCAGACCAATAGCTATTCCAAACTCTTTCATACTAAGAGATTACTTTTTGATAAGACTTAATCCTGATTTTCCAAAAAATCTAAAGAACTCACTATCAGGAGATAATATTAAAGAGGTTTCACCACCAATAAGTGATTTTTCATAAGATTGCATTGCTCGGTAAAAACTAAAAAAATTAGGATCTTTTCCAAAAGCATCTGCAAATATTTTATTTCTTTTTCCGTCACCTTCTCCTTTTAAGATTTCAGATTTTTTGTTAGCTTCTGCCAAAATGATAGTAACTTCTTTGTCTGCAGTAGACCTTACAGTTTGGGCGATTTCAGCTCCTTCTGCTCTAAATTCTTTTGCTTCTCTTAAACGTTCTGTTTGCATTCTTCGGTAAACAGCTTCACTATTTTGTTGAGGAAGGTCTGCTCTTTTAATTCTTACATCAATAATTTCTATACCAAGCTTAGATGCTTCCGCATTTACATCTTGTGTAATCTTGTCCATCAATCTTCCTCGTTCTTTGGAGACCAAAGTTGCAAGTTCTTCATTACCCAAAACACCTCTTATTCTAGAGTTAATAATAGTCGATAACCTTGATCTAGCTACCCGTTCGTTTCCAACTGAAATATAAAATTTTAAAGGATCTTTAATTTTAAATCTTGCAAACGCATCTACAATTAGTCTTTTTTGGTCTGATGCAATAATTTCTTCTGATGGAGCATCTAGGTTTAAAATTCTCTTATCAAGCAATACAACGTTTTGAACAAAAGGAATTTTAAAGTTAAGTCCTGCTTTTTGAATAACTCTTTTTGGATCACCGAATTGCAAAATAATGCCTTGTTGAATTTCATTAACCGTAAACATCGTCGTATAACTAATAAAAGCAAGTACTCCGATAATAGGTAATAGTATTTTTAATTTTTTTTCACTCATTATTTTTTCTCACTTCTCTTTTTTCTAAGTTCTGGCAAAGGTAAATAAGGAACCACACCACCGCTTGATTTTTGGTCTATAATAATTTTATCAATTCCCGCTAATACTTTTTCCATAGTTTCTAGGTACATACGCTCTTGAGTTACTGCTTTTGCATTTTTATACTCACTATAAATTGCAAGAAATCTGCTTGCTTCACCTTCTGCAGAAGCAACTACTTGTCGTTTATAACCTTCAGCTTGCTGAACGACCTGCGCAGCTTCTCCTCGAGCTCTCGGTATAACATCATTTGCGTAAGCATCAGCTTCGTTTTGTAGTCTTTCTTTATCTGCTTTAGCAGCTTGAACATCTCTAAATGAATCTATCACTTCTTTAGGTGGATCTGCTTTTTGTGTTTGAACTTGAGTAATTTGAATTCCAGATTCATAAAAGTCTAAAATTTCTTGCATAATTTTTTGTGTGTCAATTTCAATTCGAGCTCTTCCGCCAGTTAAAACTGTTTGAATTGGGTTTCTTGCAACTACTTCTCTCATTGCAGTTTCGGCAACACTTTTTACTGTTTCTTCTGGATCCTGAATATTAAAAAGAAATTTTCCCCCGTCTTTAATTAACCAAAAAACAGAATAGTTTATATCGACTATATTTTCGTCACCCGTTAACATTAAACTTTCTTCTGGGACATCTGCAATGCCGGTAGCTCGTCCAGTATCTGATGCTGATCTGAAGCCCACATCAATTCTATTTACTCTAGTAACTTTTGGAGTAAGTGCTGTCTCTACCGGAAAGGGTAAGTGATAATTTAAACCTGGTTGAGTTAAATTAACAAACTTTCCAAATCTTAAAACCACACCCTGCTCATCGGGAAGTACTCTGTAAAATCCACTTCCAAGCCATAAGGCTATTGCAATGATAACAAATAATCCGATTGGCTTTTTTCCTCCAGGAACATTTGCTCCTCCTGGAAACATTTTTTTTATTGAGTTTTGAAATTGATCGGCCAAATCATCAATGCTAGGCGGTCTTTGTCCACCACCTCCAGAACCCTGTCTGGGACCATCGTTATTTCCGCCATTGCCCCAAGGAGATTGAACCATATTTAAAATATTTTTAATCATTGATAAATTTAAAATTTATTTACACAACTAATATAGTAAAAGATAGTTACTTAAAATAAAATTACAAGGGCAAATGGACGCAAAATCAGTAAATTTGAGTAAGGAGTTTGTAGATAAGATTTCTCCCGGTTCAAAAAAATTAAAACTACCTATTAATGGTGTTAAAAAGATTATTGCAATTTCAAGTGCTAAAGGTGGCGTAGGAAAATCCACCATCGCAGTTAATTTAGCTATTGCTTTAAAAAAATTAAATTACAAAGTTGGGATATTAGATGCGGATATTTATGGCCCTTCCCTTCCACAAATGCTTGGAATCTCTGACAAGCCAAAAAGCGAAGACGGGAAGAGTTTAATTCCCATTTCCAAATATGGTCTTCAATGCATGTCTATTGGATTCATGGTCGATCAAGATACGGCTATGATTTGGAGAGGACCCATGGTCATCAGCGCTATCAAAACTTTCACCACCAATGTTCTTTGGGATAATTTAGATTTTTTAGTTATTGATTTACCTCCTGGAACTGGAGATGCCTTGTTAACTTTTTCTCAAGAAATTCAAATTGATGGCGCAGTAGTAATTTCTACCCCTCAGGAAGTTGCACTATTAGATGCAAACCGTGGAATTAAAATGTTTCAAAAAACTAACGTTAATATTTTAGGAATTATTGAAAATATGAGCAGTTTTACTTCGGATGATGGAAAAGAACATTTTATTTTTGGTGAAAGTGGAGCACAAGAAATGTCAAAAAATTTAAATATTGATTTGCTTGGAACTATTCCTATTGAAATAGGCTTAAGAGAAGGTGCTGATAAAGGTGAGCCTTATATGGAGTTTGTTAACGACAGCCTAACATCAAACAAAATACTTGAAATTGCCAAAAAGATTTCAGAAAAAATTAAATGAGCTTATCTTTAAGCTCAAGAGTTTCCATTAATTCATTCCACTCTCTTTTTCCTAGACCAGATTCTTCGTAAGAAACTTGTTTTCCGCCAATCATAGATTTTACAATTTTTAGTCCTTTTGAGGAAACGTGCGCTGCTCCTACTCTATAATCTAAAAATGCAGAGTGTGTGATGGGAACCCACTTTTTGACTGTCTCCAACATAGCTTCTGCATAAACTCTGATTTCATATTGGGCATGACTATCTGCTCTTAGAAATAAAAAATTTAACAGATTTAACAAGTCTGTTTTCCAGTACCACTGAGTATATGAATTTAAAGTTAAGTTCATTCTTGCAAGCTCTCTTGCTAAACCAGATTTTCCTTCATCAATAATTGTTCCATCAAATCTTTCATTCAACATTTTTTCATAATTGTCGTACGTTCGTATAGAATCGTCCTTTAAAATTTTAAGAACTTCATCGGCCTGATCTCCTGTGATCAAATCACCTCTTCCTTGCCTATTGTTAGTCGCCTGTGCAGATAGTTGTTCTTTTTCAGGAATGTAAAATTCTTTATCTAGAATGGAATATCTTGCAGAATATTCATTAACATTTGCAGTTCTATGTCTAATCCATTGTCTTGCTATAAAAATTGGAAGTTTTACATGATATTTAATTTCACACATCTCAAAAGGTGTGCTGTGCCAATGTCTCATTAAATATTTAATTAACCCTTCGTCAGTTGATACTTTTTTGGTTCCTTTGCCGTACGAAACTCTAGCTGACTGAACAATAGAACTATCATCACCCATATAATCTACCACTCTTACAAAACCATGATCTAATATAGGAATCGCATCATAAAGAATTTTTTCTAACTCTGGAGAGGTAACTCTTTTGGTTGGATATTCTTGGGCTTTTTGATCAGCTATTTCTTGATTTTGTTGCTCTGTTAATTTCATTTACGATTTGTCTTTGAATCAGTTTCAGAAAGTTTTATATTATTGATGTTGGTTTTCCAACTATAACGATAAACGAAATTCGTAATAAACATTTTGGACCAGGGGGCGGTACCCTGCACCTCCACCATTTACAACTCATGGGGGTGAAATAGGCTCGACAGATGTCTAAAAGCTTTTCTTTCGTTCAGTATTGTTCCGCTGTGACGGGCTACATTTTAAATGCTAACGAAAGTTACGCTATTGCTGCTTAATTAACTTCGGTTAATTAAAAAGCAGGGGTCCGGGGCACCTTGCAACAGAACGCCCCACTCATTTGTTAATTTAGTTTGCGGCATCAACGTTATTCAAAAGATACAACCAAGTTGATTGTAAGAACGAGGAACCAGGTTCAGGGTTTCTTTAACTTCAGAACTTCAAATAAATTTTTATCGGGTACACGAGGATAATTTTGATACTTTTTTGAGCTTTGTCTCAAATATGGTGTATTATAATCCCCCAACGCCCACCATGTAAGTCCACACTCATTACAAGCATCCATATATTTTACAATAGTATTTTTGACAAAATCTGTTCGCAAATTTAAATCCACGCCACCTGTACCTTTTAGAAATCCAGTCATTCCAAATTCTGTAACGCTTACTGGAACTTTATATCGTTCACCATATTTAATAACGCTTTTTAATGCCTTCCATCCATTTGAATATTCACTTTTATTAATTTTTTTCACAACAATTTTTGGATTGTTTTCAGACTCTGGCCCTGCATTATTTGTTAAATAATAATGGAAACCATAAATAATTTTATCTCTATCCACTGGTTTACCCATAACACCTCTCGCAGTCCAATCTCTGGCAATTAGTGATTTATTTATACCTTCTAGAATAATCCAACGATTTGGAGAAATTTCTCGGATAGCATCAATAGCTTCTAGTGATAATTTACGCCATTTTTTTTTACCTTTAGATATCTTGTGCCATTCAGGCTCATTCATTATAGTGAAGACAACCCGATCCATATCTTTAAATTCATTGGCAACAAAACGCCACCATTTTAAATATTCTTTTTGTAACTCTGGTGAGTCTTCTATACGTTTATATAATATTGCTTGTGGTCTACCTTTTACATCCCATCCATATTTTCCAGTTCCACCAACAGGTTTATATCCTTTAAAACTTATTCCAAAAGCGATATTAGGATACTTTTTTAATAATATTTCAATTTGTGTTCTAAGGTTCTTAATTCTAATATCAAAACCTGTTTTTTTAAACTTATCATTTGGAAAATCCTTATGTCCGCAAAGGATAATGTTTATATGTCGCCAACCATCATTAATTACTTGCTCATACTCTTCAATCTTAGCTTCTGGAATTGGACCAGTTTTACAACTTGACCATTCTCTGATTGAATTAATCCCAACATCTAAAAAGGCTTTTTTAGTTGTGTCTGCTTTTAAAGTTGAGAATGATAAAAGAATTAATAACAAACTTAACTTTATAGTTTTATATTTCATGTTCCATGATCTTAGCATAAGCTTGTTTAGAGCTGGAACGGAATTTTAATCAAAGTTTTAAATTTTTAACAATTGCAAATGGCGTATAATAAATAATTTACTTTTCATTAAATTATCTTACCTAATTTATCTCTCTTTGCACAAGTCTTGTACAAGTTCACACAAATAAATTTGCATTGATTTCTAACATTAATTGAAGGGTTAAATAAGAAAGTTAGGATTGATAATGTTTTGAGACTATCAGAGATAGTTAGTAATGTGAATCTCCCGCCTTTTAAGTCCTTTGTGTCTACCAATTTCACCACGAGGGCACTGTGTTATTTTTATTGTTATTGTTAATATATTAATACATTAGAGTTTTAAAGTTTCAAAAATAATTAATTTATCTCTCTGTCCACCAGTCGTCATTCAGTCTTCCTATATTTTATAGGACAATAAGTTAGGTTTATTTATCTTGGACACCTGGTAACAGAACGCCCCGTGTTAATTAAAACTGCTAATCCAAATCAAATACAAAAAAAAGGTACTACACGAAGTCTGAAGTCAATAATTTGAACCGTTATAGTCCTATTTGCGCGTAGAACAATTCTAACTTTATTTTTTTTTATAAATTAAAAAATTACTTTTTTGAGACCATTGCTATAAATTTTCTTGTATTTTCTATACAATTATGTGCAGCACTCAATCTTTTATATACCAATCTAAAGTTAATTAAATCCTGTTTTTTTAATTCATTTAATGTTTCGTAAGTAGCGATTGAACTATAAATTGTGTCTGAATTGCTTTGATTTAATTTTAAATAGACATCATCACATAAAATTAAACCATTTTCTTTTAAAATATGAAGTGAGTTAATAATATCAATACAAACCACTGGGTATCCGTGAGCACCATCAATCCAAATTAAATCATATTTTTTTTTATAATTTAATAATTTTAATGAGTTAAGAGGATAAAAATTAATATTTTTATTTTTAGATAAAATAATATTCCTGTCTTGAATAAATTTATTAATATTATCTTTCCTATTATAAGAATTTACAAAGTCATCTTCAGTTTCAGATAAGTCAATAGTATCAATATTAGAATTAGGAAACAAATTTGATAATAGTAAAGAGTTAAAACCATCAAAGGTACCTATTTCTAATATGTCGGTAAATGATTTATTTTTACTTAAAGAAAGACTTGAAAAAATAATCTCGTGTTCTGAACTCATCTCACTATCTCTTAATTTTAAATCAAGGTTTTTTTTTACAGATGTTAATTTTTTAATTCCTTCTTGTCTATTTAAACCAAAATGTTCAAATATTTTGTTTTGCTCTTCCTCGAAAAAATTTTGATTATATTTTTTGTAACTAAAGTAATAGTTTAACTTATTTAATATTTTTTTTGGTATTTTGTGAGGTCTTGCTAAATTATTGAGTATTTTCATAAACAAGTTATTCATAAATTGAATTTAACACGTTAAGTTTAACTAAAATATTATTATAAGACCAATACACAAAGTTGAAAGTCAAAAAATCATCAAAATGAGAAATCTACTATACGAAGTTTTTGAAAAAGTGTTTAATTATGTGTATAATCAATCAAGCGACGAGAAACAGAACGCCCCACTTAAAATTTATAAATTTGCTAAAACTGAGTCAGCACACTGTACTGTATTGCTGCTTCCCTTAAGGTCTTTAGTTCGAGACTCGTTGTTAGATAAGGTTTTCTCAATTGCTTTAACAATATTATCTGCAGCTTCTTTTTCTCCCAAATAATCTAACATCATTGCACCAGACCAAATTTGTCCTATTGGGTTAGCAATTCCTTTTCCTGCAATATCAGGGGCAGAACCGTGAACTGGCTCAAACAGAGATGGAAATTTTTTCTCTGGATTGATATTTGCAGAGGCTGCAATCCCTATAGTTCCTGTGCAAGCTGGGCCAAGATCTGAAAGAATGTCTCCAAATAAATTTGAAGCGACTACTACATCGAACCATTCTGGAGTTAATACAAATCTAGCTGCTAAAATATCAATATGAAATTCATCTGTTTTTACGTCGGGATATTTTGTTTTCATTTCTTTAAATCTTTCATCCCAAAAGGGCATGGTGATGGAAATACCATTTGATTTAGTTGCACTTGTAAGTTTTTTTCTCTTAGTGGTTTTCGCAAGTTCAAATGCATATTTCATAACTCTATCAATGCCTTGTGCTGACATAATAGTTTCTTGAATAGCAATTTCTCTATCCGTCCCTTTGTACATTCTACCGCCTACAGAAGAATACTCACCTTCTGTATTTTCTCTGACAATAAGCATATCAATGTCCCCTGGTTTTTTGTTTGCTAGTGGACAAGGTACTCCCGGCATTAATTTTACAGGTCTTAAATTGATGTACTGATCAAATTCCCTTCTGAACTTAAGTAAGGATCCCCATAAAGAAATGTGGTCTGGTAACTGATCTGGCATTCCCACGGCTCCAAAAAATATAGCATCATGTTTCCCGATCTGATCTTTCCAATTGTCTGGTAGCATTTTTCCATGTTTCTCATGATAATCACACGAAGCAAAATCAAATTCATCAAAGTGAATTTTGAACTGGTGTTGCTCAGCTACTTTTTTTAAAATTCGAATTCCTTCAGGAGTAACTTCTTTTCCTATTCCATCTCCTGCAATAGATGCTATTTTGTATTCTTTCATAAGACTGCCTTTCTAAATGTTATAATTATTTAATCAATAAACTTTTTAAGATTTGGTTTAAAATAATTAGGACCTTTCATTACTTTTCCAGCTTCATTATAAATAGGCTTGCCATTTTCTCCTAATTTACTCATATTTGATGTCTGAACCTCTTCAAAGCATTTATCCAAATTAATACCAAATGCATGGCCAGCTCCATAAGTAACATAAAGAATATCTGTTAAGGCATCTGCAACTTCTTTCAAATTTTTTTCTTCCAAGGCAACTTTTAGTTCCTCCAGCTCTTCTCTAATAAGCTCATATCTTAAATCTTGTATTTTTTGGTCTGGAAAAGAAGGTTTGGTTTCTACTTTTTGGCCAAATGTTTCCATAAATATTTTGACTTTATTAAAATTGTTCATAATTATTATATATATATGAAAATTTTTTTTATTTTTTTATTTATTATATCTTTATCCACAGAGGGAAACTCTTTTGAAAATCCAAAAATTAAAATAAAAAATTTTTTTATTAACAAGTATGAGGTTACGATTAAAGAATTCGAACAATTTGCTAAGAAAAATAATTATATAACATTGGCAGAAAAAAATGGTGGTGGATATGAATGGGGTGCTGGATGGGAAAAGAGAGATGGCTGGAACTACAAGAGTCCCTACGGAAGTGCGCCTAAAAGCTTATTAGAGCCAGCTGTTCACATCAATAGATTTGAAGCTGAAAAATATTGCCAGTCAATCAGTGGAAGATTGCCAACTTTTAAAGAGTGGAAGATATCTGCCTACAAACAAATTTTATCCTCTAAACTATTTAAAATAAACAAAATCTATAAATATCCAAGCGGTGATGAGCCCAAGAATATGAACTCTCAGGGTGTACTTGATTACAACAAGCATGTTGACGTAACTACTTTGCCAGAAGGAATTAATGGACTGGTGGCTATGGGAGGCAATGTTTGGGAATGGGTTGCTAATGCCAAAGGAGACAAATCCTTAACTGCAGGTGCATCTTGGTGGTATGAAGCAAGTATGACAAAAGTAACAGGCGCTCAATACAAGCCCTCCAAATTTTATGCAATTTATGTTGGTTTTAGATGTGCATTTGATAAATAAAGAAAATGAACAAAATAACTATTTATACAAAAGACTACTGTCCATTTTGTACAAAAGCGAAATCTTTGCTTACATTAAAAAAAATTCAGTTTGTAGAAATTAATCTTAATCAAAACCCAGATAAATTTAATGAGATGTTAGAAAAATCTGATGGGGCAAGAACTGTTCCCCAAATATTTGCAGGTGATAATTATATTGGTGATTGTGATAAAATTTACCAATTAGATTCGGAAAATCAGTTAAATAAATTACTAGGGATTTAAGCAGTGTCTCTTCTGTTTTTAAGTTTTGTTGCAGGTATTGTGAGTTTTTTATCTCCCTGCGTGCTTCCATTAATACCCGGATATTTATCCTTTATTTGTGGCACTGATTTAGAAAAACTTCAAAAAAAATCAAAATATTTTATATTAGAAAAATCTTTACTTTTTGTACTTGGCTTTTCTATTGTTTTTATTCTTTTAGGTGCATCTTCTACTTTTTTTGGGTCTTTTCTTTTGGATAAATCACATATATTTTCTAATGTAATTGCAATTATCATTATTTTTTTTGGTTTGTATCTGATTGGTATTGTAAAATTTAATTTTTTAAACAATGAATTTAAATTTTATATATCGAAATATTCAAATAGCTTTTTCTTTCCTCTCATCGTGGGAATGGGATTTGCTTTTGGGTGGACCCCGTGTATTGGACCTATTCTAGGGTCTATTTTAGCTTTAGCTTCTTTAGAAAATACTTTAATTCAAGGAATATTTCTTTTAATCACTTATTCCATTGGGCTAGGAATTCCTTTTGTTCTTGCTGGATATTATATGGGAAACTTTCTCATATTTTCCAAAAAGGCTAGAAAATTTATTTCTAACATTCAAAAGATTTCTGGGCTGATTTTAATAGTTACCGGCATTTTAATCCTGACTTCTAAACTTCAGTCTATTGGCTTTTATTTGTTAGAAGCTTTGCCATTTCTTGGAAAATTAGGCTAATCAAAATAAATAAGTAAAAATCCAAAAGCTAAGCAAACCGGAAACTATAGTTAAAATAATATTATTAAAAAGATACCCAAATATTACTGCAATCAAAAATCCCCAAATTTGTGGACTATTGCTATTTAGAAAATAACCTTCTTGATCTAAAAAAATTGCAGGAAAAATTATAGCTGGAAATACAGCAGAAGGAACATACTTTAATACTTCTTTAGATGTCTTGCTTAATGTTTTTGGATTTACGAAAGTTATCATAGAGTATCTTGTTAAAAAAGTAACTACTCCAGCTAATAAAACCCAAAACCAAATCATATTAAAAATTTTTTAAATTTAGTAATTAAAACATAAGAAACTCCCAAAGATAAAAAGGCAGAAACAATAATATAAATTTTAAAAGGAAAATCATAAAGAGCGAGAGAAGATAGGCCTGATACTGCAATGACAATTAAATGATCTTTTTTTCTTAATTCAGAAATGATTAAAGATAAAAAAGTTAAAGGTATTGCAAATGTTAAACCTAGTTGCTCAGGAACTATATTTCCTAAAATAATTCCACCCAAAGTCGATAACTGCCATAAAAACCAAAGGGTAAAGCCAGACCCAAGCATATGAAAATGAGCATTTTTTTTCTTATAATTCTTTTTAAAATACGAAAGAGAAACACTAAAAGCTTGATCTGTCATTAGGTAGGCCAAAAGAATCTTCCAATAACAATTTAATTTATTCAAATACTGCGAAAGAACTGCCCCATAAAGAAAGTGTCTTGAATTAATAACTGCAACAGAGCTAACCATAACCAAGGGAGAAGCTCCTGCAGATAAAAGTTGAGAGAAAGCAATTTGTGAGGATCCAGCAAAGATAATAAATGACATGCAAAATGCCACTAGGGGGCTTAAGCCAATTTCAATGGCTATCACTCCATAAATAATTCCAAAAGGTACTACTGGAATGGTAAGGGGTATTACGTCTAAAAAACCTTTTTTTAAAATCTGTAATTTTTTCACCAGATTAGATTATTCTTACCTCATACTGATGAATGGATAAAATTAAATAGTACAAATTAATTATTCCATAGTTCATTTAATCTTTCCTCTCTTTTGCACGCTTTTTTATAAGCCAAATATCGAAAGAAATTTTTCTCATAAAAATCTTGGTGATAATTTTCAGCTTTATAAAATTCATTAAATTTTTTTAAAATAATAAAAGTTTTTCTTTTAAATTTAGTTTCAATTTCTAGAATTTTTCTATCAATGATTTTTTTTTGTTTTAAATCCTGATAAAGAATACCTGAACGATAGCTGTAACCTTTGTCACAAAACTGTCCCTCAGAATCAAAAGGGTCTATACTTTTAAAATAGGCATCTACTAATGTTATGTATGTTATCACATTAGAATCATAAACTACCTCTACCGATTCTAGATGCCCAGTATTTTCCTGGATTACTTGTTTGTAAGTTGGGTTTTTCACATGACCTCCAGAATATCCTGAGGTTGTTACCTGCACTCCGTTCACTTTGTCAAAAGATTCTTCCATACACCAAAAACATCCTCCCGCAAAATATGCTTTCTTCAAATTCTCAGAAAAAGAATTTGTGGAAAAGCACAAACAAATAAAAAAGATAAATAATTTTTTCATTAGGATTTTTTTCTAGAAGATAAAAATATTCCAGTCACTATAAAAAGAGCCCCAACAAAATGAAATTTTGCAAAAGACTCTCCTAATAGTCCAATTGCCATTATGGAACTAAATACTGGCATCAAGTGTAAAAAAACTCCTGATCTATTCGGTCCAATAGTCATCACTGCTTTATTCCAAAAAATATATGCTCCAATTCCCGCAAATAGAACAACGTATGCTATTGTTAAAAAAACTGGGATATTGAGAGGAATATGGTTTCCGGATGAAATTTCTAAAAAATAAAAAGGGATTAATATAATGACACCAAATGTTATTAAAGTTTGCAATAAAATAAATGGTTTAAGGTTAATTTTTTTTCTTTTATAACAATGGAATAAATAGACCACGATAACATAGCTACTAAAATCCAAAGATCTCCCTTATTAAGCTGAAAATTCAAAAGCCTCTGAAGTTCCATTTTGGTAATTATTATTACTACTCCTGTCAAAGATACTAAGACTCCTAATATTTGAAAAATATTTATTTTTTCTGTTTTAAAAATCGAAGAAATCAAAATAATTAAAACAGGTATAGTAGATATCATCAAAACTCCATTGAGGACCTGTGTGTAGTTTAGTCCATAGTAAACTGCTGAATTAAAAACAGATATACTAGTAAAAGACATTATTAGTATAGCAAATATGTTTTTTTTAATGATTGATTTATTTAAAATCACTTGCCTCATAGTAAATGGCGCTAATACAATCCAAGCAAAAAACCATCTATAAAAGTTTAAAGAGATTGGAGGTATTTCAAAAAGAGTTGCAACTTTTCCAACAATGAAATTGCCTGCCCAAAAAGAAGTGGCAAGAATCAACATTATATAGGCCTTTATTTCACTCTTATTGTTCATAAGGTTTTAAAGATTATGATCTTTGTGAATTTTAGCACTCATAACCAGCCCTAATGAAAACATAGTAGTAAGCATAGCAGTACCTCCGTAAGAAACAATGGGCAATGGAACCCCAACTACTGGAAGTAACCCAGTGACCATTCCAAGATTAACTGCGAGATAAACAAATATATTAAATCCCACCCCAAAACATACCAGTCTAGAAAAATTATTTTGAGACTTTAAAGAAATGTTAAGAATTCTTAAAATAATAGTAAAAAAGAGTAATATCAAGAGGATAGATCCAAAGAACCCAAATTGCTCTGAAAAGACAGTAAATATAAAGTCTGTATGTTTTTCTGGCAAAAATTCCAAATTACTTTGTGTTCCTTGCTTAAATCCTTTTCCGAAAAATCCTCCTGATCCAATTGCAATTTTAGATTGAACAATATGATAGCCCGATCCAAGAGGATCATTTTCCGGATTTAAAAAAGTTAATATTCTTTCCTTCTGGTAAGGTTTTAAAAAAAAAGCAATAGAAAAAGGAGTTAGGATTAATAAAGAAAAAAAACCAGTTATAAAAATTTTTAAACTAAGTCCTGCTAGCCAAAGCATTCCCAGGCATACTATGAAAATAAATAGTCCTGTTCCTAAATCTGGCTGACTAGTTACTAAAAAAAATGGGATAAAAATAATGAAAACTGGGATAATTAATTTAGAAAAATTATCAATTTCTTCTAATTTAATATATTGATAATATCTCGCTAATGCTAAAATTACTGCTACTTTCATTAATTCTGAAGGCTGAATATTAAAAAAATAAAGACTGATCCATCTCTTTGCTCCAAACGCAGACAAACCAAAAAAGTCTACGTAGATAAGTAGCACCACAATCCCAATATAAAAAACATATGCAAACCGGTACCAAAACTTAATATTAATAAATGCGACGATCAAAAACAAGACAAGAGAAATAACAATTCTTACAAAATGCTTAAATAAATAATTACTAGTAGAATTATCTATTGTATGAATAGTTAACAGACCAACACAAATTAGAATACAGATAAGAATAAAAAAAAACCAGTCGAACTGAATAATTTTTTCCCAAGCTTGTTCAAAAATATTTTTTTTAATAGATCTATACATTGTTTAATTTTCTTTCTTTTTCAAAAATTTTTCTCATTACATTCCTTGCAATAGGTGCAGCAACTGCAGATCCTGAACCTCCGTGTTCAATAACAACTGAGATGGCATATTTGGGATTATTCGCTGGACCGTACCCAGTAAACAATGAATGATCCCTGAATTTCCAGGGCAAGTCTTTGTTTTTTAAATCTTGTTCTCTTTGAGATTCTGATATTTTTCTGACCTGCGCTGTACCTGTTTTTCCTGCAAGCTTCATTGTTCCAGCGATTCTTGAGCGATAAGATGTTCCACCTGGATGATTGGTTGCTTCAAATAAACTCTTTAAAATAAGCTCAATATGCTCATCGTCCTCAATAATCTTTTTTCCCAGAGCTAAATCGCCAGAATCTAAAAAACTTGCATTAATTTGATAGCCACCATTGGCAAATTGGGCAATCATTTTACAAAGCTGAACATTAGTAGTTTTAATATAACCCTGCCCTATTCCAGAAATCATAGTTTCTCCCAAATACCAGGATTTACCCAAAGCCTCTCTCTTCCATAATGTGGATGGAACTAGACCTCTCGCTTCTTCAAAGAAATTCTGGAATACATAATTGCCCAATCCAAATTTAATAGCTGTTTTTTGCAAGCGGTCAATTCCTAGTAATCTTGCAACTTCATAAAAATAAATATCGCACGATTCTTTAATTGCTCTTTTTAAATTTACACGTCCATGGCCTTTATCTTTCCAACAATGATATCTCTGCTCATAAAGATCTACTTTTCCTTTGCAGGTATGTTTAAAATTTTTAGTAATAATTTTATTCTCTAGAGCTGATAAAGCTACTATCATTTTAAATGTAGATGCTGGAGGATAGGTGGTTGTCATGGCTTTATTAACCAATGGTTTCTTTTCATTGTTTTTTAATACATCATAATCTTTATAACTTATTCCATATGTAAATTTATTCGGGTCGTAAGATGGGCTAGAGACGCAACACAAAACACTTCCATACATATTCATCACAACCACAGACCCTGATTTTTCTTTTAGCTGTTGGTAAGCATAAATTTGAATGTCTTTATCAATAGAAGTTTTTATTCTACTTCCATTAGTTCCATCTATCTTTTTTATATTTTTTACTCTTTTGCCAAATGCATTTACTTCATAAATAGCAGATCCGGGGGTACCCAAAAGACTTTTATTAGAATTTTTTTCTAATCCAATTTTTCCAACTTTTAAATTAGGAACATCTATATAACTTGCATCTAACTGGTTTAGATCTTTTTGGTTAGGTGTGCTGACATATCCTAAAATATGAGCAAATTCATTTGGGTGTATGTAAGTTCTTTCGTATGACATAAAGGGTTGTGCACCTTGCACATTATGGATAACATAATTTAATTTTGAAAAAGCAGTCCAATTTAAATTTTTATCTAAAACAAAAGGTAAATTTTTATTGTGAACTCTATATTTTTTTTTATAATAAGAAATTTCATTACTAGTAATTGGTAATATTTTAGAAAAGGATGATAAAAAATTATCTATGGATCTAATTTCCCTTGGAATGAAAGCAATTTTAAAAACTTGAAAATTATCTGCAATAATATTATTATTTTTATCAAGAATTAAGCCTCGCGAAGGTGTTAACTTCCATTTTCTAAATCTGTTTTTGTCTGCTTTGATAATAAATTCATCTCGTTTGATAATCTGGAGATAAAATAAACGGGACACAATCGTTGCCAGGAAAACAAATTTAAATGAGGTTAGTGCAAATGCCCTTCTGGATATAACTTTAGCTTTGCTTTCTGATCCTTTTTTTGGGCTTGGGATAAAATATTCCATATAAATTACAATATAACTGTGGACTTTTTTTTTGCAAAATGTTAATTCAGCCGCTTAATTGGAGGTAGGTTATTAAAATAGAAGTTAAAAACGACAACCTGGAACAAGCACTGAGGGTTCTTAAAAAGAAACTTCAGCGTGAAGGTACGTTTCGCCTACTAAAAATCAAAAGTACATACGAAAAGCCATCTGAAAGAAAAAAGAGAGAACTAGAGGACAGCATGGCAAGAGTGAAGAAATTACGAAAACTTAAAGCTAGATTTTAATTTTTTTTACTATTACACTTATATCGCGGGGTGGAGCAGTCTGGTAGCTCGTCAGGCTCATAACCTGAAGGTCCTTGGTTCAAATCCAAGCCCCGCAACCAACACATACTGTATTTAAGATTGGTGGAACTGGTGGGTAACGCTCCCACTACCCCTCCGATGTCAACGGAGTACTCTACTTTTGAGCTACAGTTCCAAAAATTAATCTAAGGCTTTGGAAATTTCCTCAACCATTTTTTTTGCATCAGCAAATAACATCAGAGTATTATCTCTATAAAACAACTCATTATCAACACCCGCGTAACCTGCCGACAATCCTCGTTTTACAAAAAGCACAGATTTAGATTTCTCCACATCAAGGATTGGCATTCCATAAATTGGACTAGTTTTATCTGTTTTTGCAGCAGGATTGGTTACATCATTGGCACCAATCACAAAACTTACATCTGTATTAGCAAAATCATTATTAATATTTTCTAATTCAAAAACCTCATCGTAAGGTACATTTGCTTCTGCTAATAGTACGTTCATGTGACCAGGCATTCTTCCTGCAACTGGATGGATTGCATAAGAAACTTTAACTCCATTTTCTTTTAATTTATCAACCATCTCTCTTAGTGCATGCTGAGCTTGAGCAACTGCCATTCCATAACCTGGTACAATTATAACTGATGAGGCATTTTTCATTAAAAAAGCAGCGTCCTCTGCTCCAGCCTGCTTAACTGGTTTTCTAGGTTTGTTGTCTGAGGAGCCTTCATTTGCATCTCCTCCAAATCCTCCTAAAATTACATTAAACAAAGATCTATTCATTCCTTTGCACATTATATAAGAAAGAATTGCACCAGACGATCCGACTAACGCACCAGTAATAATAAGAGCTGTATTTTCTAATGTAAAACCTATTCCTGCTGCTGCCCACCCAGAATACGAATTTAGCATGGAAACAACTACTGGCATGTCTGCTCCGCCAATTGGTATGATAATTAAAAATCCTACTAAGATTGATAAAATTGTAATGAACCAAAATAATTGCTCTGATTGCTCAACACACAAAAAAAATATTAAGGCAACAATTGAAATTCCTATAAGCAGGTTAAGAATATGCTGCCCTTTAAAAGTTATGGGCGAACCAGACATAAGACCTTGTAGTTTTAAAAAAGCAATACAGGATCCTGAAAATGTAATTGCGCCAATAGAAACACCTAAAGACATTTCGATAAGTGATGCTAATTTAATATCTCCAGCATTACCTATGCCAAAGGATGAAGGATTGTAAAAAGCAGCTATTGCTATTAAGACAGCACTTAATCCTACTAGACTATGAAAACCAGCAACCAGTTGTGGCATTGCTGTCATAGCAATTCTTGCAGCAATAAAAGCACCTATCAAACCACCAAGAGCAATAGGCCCGAGAATAAACAGGGAATTGTTAATTAAAATACTTGTATCTTTTAAAGATAAAAGAGTGACCACAACTGCAATGGCCATTCCTGCAATTCCAAAAAAATTTCCTTTTCTTGAAGTTTCGGGAGAACTTAGGCCTCTTAGGGCAAGAATAAAGAATATACCTGAAACTAAATATAAAGAAGCAGTTAAATTAGAAGAAATCATAACTATTTCTTTTTTCCTTTTTTATACATTTTGAGCATTCTAGCTGTAACTAAAAATCCACCAAAAATATTAATTGCAGCTAAGAAAATACCAACAACACCAAACCATAAAGAAATAGATGAGCTTTCAGCGCTTGAAACAGCAACAGCAATCAGTGCTCCCACAATTATGACGGATGAAATAGCATTAGTTACTGACATTAAAGGAGTATGCAAAGCAGGCGTAACACTCCAAACAACGTAATAACCAACAAAGATAGATAATACAAAAATTGCAAATCTAAATACAAAAGGATCAATTTCCATTAACTAGATTCTCCCAAACAAGTATTTTTGATGATTTCATCTTCCATATCTATTTTTATAGATTTGCTTTCTTTGTCATAAATCAATTCAAGAAAATTATAAATATTTTTGGCAAGCAAAGTTGATGCGGATTCAGAAATGCGGGATGCAAAATTACTATACCCTATGATCTTAATATTGTTCTTTTCTATAATTTTATCTGATTCTGAAAATGCAGAATTGCCACCCTGTGGAGCAGCAAGATCGCATATTATAGATCCTGGTTTTATCGATAAAACCATTTCTTCAGTAATAATTCTCGGTGCCTTCTTACCTGGAATGAGTGCTGTGCAAATAATAATATCTTGATTTTTAATCGTTTGTTTAATTAGTTCTTCTTGCTTCTTTTTAAAATCTTCACTTGCCTCTTTTGCATAACCACCTTCTGTTTCTAAATTTTCACTATTCTCTACAAACACAAATTTTGCACCTAAACTTTCTACTTGTTCTTTAGATGCTGCCCTAACATCTGTTGCAGAAACTACTCCTCCCAATCTTTTGGCAGTAGCAATTGCCTGTAAACCAGCAACCCCAGTTCCAATGATAAAAAATTTTGCAGGTGTGACTGTACCGGCTGCTGTCATCATCATAGGTATTGCTTTATTAAATTCGTAAACAGAATCAATGACAGCTTTATAGCCAGCTAAATTTGCCTGAGACGAAAGGATATCCATTGATTGTGCTCTTGTAATTCTTGGTAATAAATCTAGGGAAAAAATATTTATACTTTTGTTCTTCAGGGAGGAAACAAGTTCCTTATTGTCTTTATTAAAATGGTTAACTACTAAGTAGCAATTTTTTTTTAATAGTTTAGCTGCCTCAAGGTCTTCAAAGCCAATCTGAACAATAACATCACTACTGCTATAAATTTTTTCTACACTCTCTACTTGGGCTCCTGCATCAACAAAATGCTGATCGCTAATGTTAGAATTTTTTCCATAGTCTTTGTTAATAAGAACTTGAATGTTCTCTTTATTCAATTTTTTTACTATTTCAGGAGTGAGAGAAATTCTTTTTTCTACTTTGTCAGTTTGTGTAACGTAACCAAATATCATTTGTAAAAGTTATAATGATCTAAAGAATTATTTAAAGAAGAAAAATTGCCATGAGGACAAGTATGAGCACAATTGCTAAGGATCCGAAAAGACTTAGCCTAGTAAAGTTTGACCAAGTTTTTTTTTGCTCTTCTATATCCATTGGGATAATTAACCCTGTCTTGCCTTCATTCTAGGGTTTTTTTTATTAATCACGTAGAGCTTTCCTCTTCTCTTAACAAGCTTGTTGTTAAGGTCTCTTTTTTTTAATGATTTTAATGAACTTACAACTTTCATAATATGAGGGGGATATATAATTAATTCTTTCTTGTAAAGCGGTGTTTTTCTAAAAATTCTTTTACGTATGCTTTTAAGCTAGTTTGTCCAAATCTTTTATTAATTTTATTGTTTAAATTCATGCTATTTAAGGCAGAAGCATATCTTTCTCCACCTCTTTTTGGAAGGTAGATTGTTTTTGATTTAAACATTTTGGCTAACTGAATAATAGAGTAACTATTTTTACTGGCTATAGAATAGTGTCTATTTTTATTTAACTTCCAAGACTCAAAGCAAATTTTAATAGTATCTTCAATATGGGTAAACCTTCTGGTTTGTGTCCCTGGCTTTACAACGGGCAGTTTTTTATTTCTTAAATAATAATCTTCAAATATTCCAATAACTGTCGCCATATTTCCTTTGCAAATTTGTCTCGGTCCATAAACATTATAAAAATAAACAACTTCGTATTTAAATTTAAACCATTTTTTTAAATTTTCTAATAACTCTAAATTTCTAGATTTTGAGAGTGCGTAGGGAGACAAATTCTTATCCTCCCCTCCATTTCCTAAAGTCGCTGATGTTGCTGAATAAATTAATTTAATTTTATTCTCCAAACAAAATTTAAAAACAGCATTGGAGCCTATAGAATTAGATTCAAAGCAGTCATTAAATTTTAAAAAACTTTGATAAATTCTTGCAAATTCCCCAAAGTGAAATACGGCATTTATTTTTTTTTTATATTTGTTTAATACGATCTCTATTTTTTTTGTATTTGATTTTATATATTTAACCCTACTGTTCTTAATGTGGTTTTTTACAGTACCACTAGAATAATTATCCAAACTGATAATTTTTAATTTAGTTTTATTTATAAAGTATTCTATTAAATTTGACCCAACGAAACCAGCTCCACCAGTAATAACAATTATATTTTTCATGGGAATAATTTATATTTTTTTTAAAGCCTGGCAACGACCTACTCTCCCATACCTTAAGGCAAAGTACCATCGGCGCTGAAGAGCTTGACTTCCGAGTTCGGAATGGGATCGGGTATTACCTCTTCGCAATAATTACCAGGCAAAGCTTAGTATTATTAATTAACCTCTTTGTAAATGATTAAATCTTCAATAAATCCTTAATTATTTGTTATTATTTGGAATAAAGATAAAAATTAGTTAAGTGGAATAAAAAAATGTCCTAAACTTGATTTAAACAGATACCTTAAAGTTTATGGCCCTATTTTCCAAAACATAAATAAATTGCTAAATTAATAAAGATGAAAAAATTAAAATTTGAATATCTGAAAGGATCTTTTTTCTATTCATTACCTGGAATCTTATCAATTTTTTTGTCACTTATCTCTATTCCAATTTTTCTTCAACTTTTAAGCAATACAGAGTTTGCTGACTATTTAATGCAGCATTTTATACTAACATTTTCGATAATATTAAATTGTAATTTTGGAAAAATTGTATGCATTAATATTTCTAAAAAAATTTCAGAAAAAGACAACTATATATATACAGTATTAATCCTAAATATATTTACAACTATACTTTTTTCAACACTATTCTTCTTAGCCTTAAAACAAATAATTACTTACTTTAATTTAGTAAATTTAAATGTGCTGAAAGGCAGTAGTATACTGTTTGGCTTAATGATAAGTAATTTTTATCTAACTTTAGAAGGAATATATAAGGGAGCTTTAAAATACAAATCACTTAGTTTATTTAATTTTTTATTTTATAGCCTGTCTATGTCACTTCCAGCATTGCTTCTAATAATTGACAGGTCTGAGCAGACTCCGTTCACCATTTCTTTAATTATTAAATTTTTAAGTGTTTTAATCATGACTATTTATATTTTTCCCAGAGCAATAAATCAGTTAAAAATTTCCAAACAATTGATTAAGGATTTAAAAAAACTATCTGGATGGATAACAATCAATACAACGGTTCATCAAATTTATAACTATTTTGATAAATATATAATAAAAGCTTTTTTTAATAATCAATTATTTATTTTCTATTCAATATCACAGCAAATTTCCTCGAAAATTGCCGTTCCATTAAATGCTTATAATAATATTTATATTGCAAAATTATCAAAAAATTACAAAAATAAAAAAGCACAAGAGCATTTAAGTAATTCATTATTAACTTATGCCCTTTTCATGTTTTTCTTTATTTTACTTTTTTTTCCATTCTTAGAGCAGTTATTGCAGCTATGGCTAACAAGCTCTTATAGTAAAGAATATCATAACTTACTAAAAATTTTTTTCATGATTGTTATGTTTTCATCTTTATCTAACTTGCTCATTGATCATTATGACATAAACTCAAGATCTAAGATTAGCAGTTTCTATGAGATATGCTTCATGCCTATTTTTTTAATCTTGGCATACTACGCTATTGTAAATAAAAATATTTACATGTTTGCATTATCAATACTTTCAAAAGATATTCTTTTATTTTTAATTAGAGCGTTGAATGCAAAACAAGAAATTTTTGATAAAAAAATAATTTTTTTTAGCTTATTCTTGAGTACTCTGACATGCATCTTGTCATTCTATTCAATAAACTATTATTACTACTCAATTCTTTTTCAATTAATTGTATTAATCAAAATACTTCCTATAAAAAAACTTATTAAATTTTACAAACAAAACTAAAATGAAAATTTCAATTATAATTCCTACAAAAGATAGGTTTGAATATTTAAAGGAGACATTTAATTTTTTATCGAAAAACAAATTTTTTTTTACTGAAGTAATAGTGGTTGATAGCTCTATCAGACAGGGTATAAAAATTAGAAAGTTGTGTAACGAGGCAAAATTCAAAACAAAGCTTTTGCGCTCAAAGGCTTCGATTGCCTATCAAAGAAATATTGGTTTAAAAAATTTAAACAAAAAAACTGATTTTGTTATGTTTTTAGACGATGATATTACATTTCAAAAAGATGCATTACATAAAATGAAATTGGCTATTTTAGAATCGGATAAAAACATAGCAGGATTTGGTTTTAACCTACAATTAAATAAAAGGATAAATTTTTTAGATAAATTAAAAAAAATAGATATTGTAAAACAATTGGGAATTTATAATTCAAAGATGGGAGTAGTAACGCCTTCTGGATGGCAAACAATAGCTTATAATTTTAAAAAGAATACTGAAGTATCTTGGTTGTCTACTCAGGCGAGTATTTTTAAATACAAGGCTATTAAAAATATTTATTTTGATATTTTTTTTGAGGATTATAGCTACCTAGAAGATTTGGATTTTAGCTACCGGACAAGCAAACTGGGGAAGCTTTTGTTGATACATAAAGCTAAATACCAACACCCAAATGAAATAGAAAGATCTGGATATTTTTTTGGTAAGAAGGAAATACTAAATAGGTATTATTTTGTTAAAAAAAATAAATTACGATTTGTAAATTTTTTATTAGGAGCAATTGTGAAATCTGGCATGAATTTAACAAGACTAAAATTAAGTTTTTTTTTAAGATTTGTTGGAAATATTAATTCTTTAATAAGAATAATTTTTATTTTTAGCTTTACTGGCATTGGTGATAATAAGAAACACTAGATTTTCACTTTCACAATGCAGATGTAAGACCTCTACCAAACCATACCCTTAATTAATAAATTATAATAAAGTGTTTAATAAAAAAGTCTGTTAATTTGTAAGGCTTGTAAATTTAAGTTCTTTGGCTTAAATCTAAGCTAGGCAATTAATAAATAGAAATAATTTTTCTAATAGCATTAAATGAATGGATTCGCTTTTTATAATCAATCAAAGAAATAAATTTGTTTTTTAAGAATCGGTTTGGTGCAGATTGTTTGTCGCATACAATGCAAGTTTTACACATGATACAATCCATCAAAAAAAAAGTGTAAAAGTTTTCACCACTGTTAATAGCAACCTTAGACTCAGATATTAGCTTTAATGCAATTTTGCTTTCAATGGCCCCATAATTTGCAACACCAGCTATATTAAGTCTATCTCCAAAAGATATAACTTTATATCCAGAATTAACAAAAAATCTTGCTGCATTGATAGCAAATGCATTATTCTTATTATTGTGATTTCTAAAATAAATGACGATATCAAATACTTTTTTTACTTGATTTTTATTTGATAAAAAATTTTCATTATTCTTGATATAATTTAAACAGTAGTTAAATTCACTTTTCTTCCTCAGACTAAGACTAGTAAATTTTTTTAAATTTTCAGTTGCAAATATTATTTTTTTAAATCTAAATTTTAGAATTAGGCAAGATATTCTATAAAGAATGGGAATAAAATATTTCCTGAAATAGCCTGATGAAAACACATGAGAACCTGTAATGGGACCGAGTATTGTATGGGGTGCTAAAAAAAGAAATAAAAAAACATTCCATAAAGGAATGTAATTTAAGTAAGTAAATTTTTTTTTCTTAAAGAAAAAAAACCAAGAATAATAACATCCAATAAAAGGACTGATATATTTGTGATAAAAATTATTATAGTTAACTTTTTTTTTAACAATTCTATTCTCAAAATTGTCAATAATAAATTTTCCAGAATTGGTTAATAACAAAATATTTTCTTTGGATTGTCTCAATTCGTTTTCAAGAAATAGTCTCGCTAATTTACCTTCGCCTGAGCTTCTTTGATAATCACAAGCCCATCCAAAAAAATTATTATTTTTCATTTTTTATATTTAGCTCATAAAATTCACCACTAAAATAATTTTTTATCAAAAATATACAGCTAAGAACTAGTCTATAAGATCTTCTCCGAAAATCATTTCGAAGTCTCCAAAGAAACTCTAGTTTAGAAGAAAAAATTGGTAATGGTTTACTGATGTTTCCACTTAAGTAATCCAATGCACCTCCTGCACACACAACTTTTGCATTGTCAAATCTATTCATTATGAAAGATCCTAAAATCTCTTGTTTGGGTGTTGGTATCGCAATTAAAAATAAAGTTTTATTATCAACGTGTACTTTAAATTTACTAAATCTTTTTATAATAGAATCCGTATTTGCAAAAGGAAGATCTAATTGAATAATAGTTGCTGTGTTTTTAAACTTTTTAATTACATATTCAAAATTTTTTTATTTTTTTTCGACAAAAGATAAATTTTATTTATTTTTTTACTGGGATGTAATTTAGCAAGAAGATCTCTCCCTGGTAATTTTTTAATATGTGTATTAAAAGGAAACATTCCATCTTGCCAAAATATAATGTCTTTTCTCAAAACGTTCAATTTGTTAATTACTAAAGAGTAAAATGCTAAATTTCTAGCACATAAAAAAAATTTTTTTCTTTGAAGTATTTTTTTTATGTTATCAATTATAAAAATGGATGGAGTGTAATTTTCTTTTATATATTGACTATATTTATATTTAAATTCAAATTTGCCTTTTAAGAGTTGAGGAATTTTAATTAAATTTTTAAAAAAAATAGTAATTATATAAATATTACCAAGATGGTTTTTTGCTATTAACAAATCTTCTTTTGTTTTTTTAAAAATAAATTTATTACTGACTCCACCTAACCGCATAATTACAGAAACATAATTTGTATAAACAATATTACTAGCCTTCTTAAAAATTCTTAAAATATAATCATAGTCTCCAGAAATTGGATAGCAAGTTCGATACGCTATGTTTTTATATTTTTTTGAAATAAAAATCGATACGTGCGGCGGCATCCATCCTAGTTGCATTTTTTTAAAATTATAATTACTAGAAATCCAAGCTCTTCTAATTGCTAATAAATTATTTCTTAAACAAAATTTAATATCACTATAAGAAATATCAAAATTAGTTTCTTGATATATTTTGGCAACGTTAGACAGGACTTTGGTCGATGCAAAAATATCATCAGAGTGCAATAATCCAATTATGTCACCCGTTGTATTTTGTAACCCAACGTTGAGCGCACCAAATTTATTTTTACTCCTCTTGTCAATTATTAATCTAGTAATGTGTTTTTGTTTTTTCAGGAATGTGTAAGTTCGGTCTTGTGAGTTTGAATACACGACTATCAATTCTTTATTTTTGTAATCTTGGATTTGGTAAGATTTGATGCAATCTTCCAAATAGGGCATTCCATTTTTAACTACTGTAACAATGCTAACCTTGATATTTTTTATACTCATGTTCAATATTATATATAGCTAATGCAAATAAAATAAAATCTATTCCAAAAACTGCAAAAGAACTTTCGAATATAGACCTTAAAAAGAAAACAATCAAAATAATGTACGAAAATAAAAAAACTGAACTGCTGCTAGGAAAAACTTTTATGCTTTTTAAAAAAATATAGAAATATCTTAAATATATAAAAAGAATAGACAGTAATCCGAAAATTCCAGCTGAGGAATATGCATAAAGTAAAGCATTGGAGGCAGTCTGCTGTATAAGAAACCTATCGGCCTGAGTACCGTATCCAAATAAAAAATTTTGATTTGTTAAAATAGCAATATTTTTCCAATCCCGAAATCTTTGAGAGGAAAATGACTTATTGTCATTTGTCCTCAAAAGTTTCATCTTATTTGTTTTTGTTTTATTAACTTTAGTTTTTGCATAGTGTTTAATATACTGCTCATCCTCAAGATTAATTATTTTTCTCAGATCTTTACTAGGAATTATCTTGGTAATAGTAAATAAATATATTTTTGAATCAGTATACTGTGAAAGAATATTTTTATAAAAAAAATTAGAAGAAATAAAAATTAAGATAGTAAAAAAAGAAGGTAATAATAAATAGTAAAATAACTGATTTAAATAAAATTTATAAGATCTATTTTTTTTTAATAATTCTAAAACAAATATTATTAACAATATAATAATAAAAATTGCTAAAATAGTTCTTGATTGATTTAAAAAAATTGAGGGTATAAACAATATAGAAGAAAAAAATATAGATAATTTCTTCATTTTTTTAATTAAAAAAAAATGGCTAAACACAAATAAACACAAGCCTATTCTCGCAATTCCAGAACTTCTAGGGGCATTGTCAACAAAAAAGACGGTAGATTCATAGTAACCGTATGGATGAACACCTAATGCAAACATTTTGATTATTGTGATAAAATGAAAAACTAAAAATAAAAAGAAGAGAATTGAGAAGGAAAATACTAATAAATTTTTAATTTTATTCTGGCAGTGGGTTAAATAAATATTTAAGAATAATAGAACATTTAAAGAATGAACGTTATAGATAATATTAGAATTGTTATTTTCTGAAAAGAGTAATGAAAAAATTTGAACTAATTGGTAGCAGATAAAAATTATTACGGATAAATAAAAATTTTTACCAATTGTCTTGTTTGTTATAGTTGCTCCTAGCAAAAAGAAAAAGACAGAAATGGATAAATAAAGTCGAATAGGGTTAAGATTGTCTTTTAATTTACCTTGATTAAAAAGCGTTTCAATGGACACTAAATGATCTATGTTTGTATTGATAGACAGAATAATTAAAAACCACAACAGTATTAAAAATAATTTATTTGAGAAAAATTTACTTAGAATCATTTATTTGTAAGATTCTAAGATTCTAATAATTTTTTGGGAAATAAATGGTACAAAAAAAGCAGAACACATCAACATATACCTATCTGACGAGTTAGATAAAAACCATTTTATATCCCCTGCTAATGAAAGGTAAATGAAGATATAGCTTGCACATAAAATAAGGAATAAATATCTGAAACAGTTATCGTTTTTATTTTTAATAAAAAAAAGAAAGAAAATAATCAAAACCCATATGGGGTGCTTAAAGGAGTTGACGATAAAATAAAAAACAATCTGAACTATATTTTGTAAAAAGTTTTGATAAATTAAAAAGTTTAAAGACATTCCTTCGCTTGCTCCAATACTTTTGTAAAAAAGATAATGCTTCAACAAAAGTAAAAATACTGCAGATAGAGTTAATATAATGTTAAATCGAAAACTAAATTTATTATAATAATATGAGAAAAAAATAATTATGAAACCAAATAACACACCTTCATTTTTGATCCAAATTAATGAATTAAATATAAGTAATAATAATATTAAAAAGTAGGTATTTTGCTTTGGCTGATTCATTATAAAAAAAATTGCTGCTACAATAATGCTAAAGATTAAATACTCTTGGTATCCTAAAAAATAATCGATTTTAAATGTAGCGATTATGATAATCAACAGAGTTAATAGAGCATTCAAATTAAAAGAATTCTTTGGCTTAATTGCCATAAACAAAGCTGCCAAATATAAAAAAATATAAAATAGCCTTCCAAAATATTCATGCTGTAAATATGAATATTTCCAAAAGAAAAACCATGGCAAAGTTCCAGCAAATGGATAGCTAGGAAAGGAAGTGTCTTTCAAGTCCCAAAAATTTTTTTTATAAAAAAAATTTTGTACTTTTAAATTCCAAACCTCTTGGGCGTCCCACCCCAACTCAACTTGGCTTGCAATCATAATAAAAAATACCGATGTTATAAATATAAAGCAAAAAACAAAACTATTAAAAAATTTAAATTGTTTTATAATTTGTATAAAATTGAATGATGCAATGAGAATTAATATTATTAAAACGAATAGATAGTTTATTTGAAAAAAAGATAAAAATAACAACAGATTAATAAATAAAATGCAACTGATACAAATATTAACGATAAAATAATTTTTATCCCCTATTGAAAAGTTACCTATATGCATTCTTGGGAAATTACTAAATGCACATATAAAAAATAATAACTGCAGAAATATAAAAAAAAATTCAATCATTTTTGCAAGTATTCACAATTTTGAAATTGATCTATCAATTGATAATTATCAAAATTATTTTTAGTTTTTTTAAGATGTTTATTAATTATAATAACATTGTTCATCTTTTTATGGTCATTATTAATAGATAAAAAGAGCTTTTCTCCCAAAGGGAAATCATTAGAGTAGTTAATTAGAGTTACATTAGATGGATTGAAGTTTTTTTTATTTTTTTAATATATCCATATCCTTGTTTGTCACAAAACCCATAGCTACTTATTAATCTTGATTCATAATTATTTTTAATGATTAAATAAGAATTTAAAAAGACATCTGAAAAAATTGAAAAAACAAACAATATTAAGGAAATTTTGATAAAGTAATTTTTAAAAAATTTATTTTTCATGCAAAACTTATATACCAAGATTAAATATTCATTTAAACAGAACAAACAACAATGATTGAATTACATAGGATATTTGATGGAATAAATAGTATTAGTATTTACGTCTTCCTATTTTGTGCCACCCTTTCTTTTTTTAGAAAAAATATTAGTGATTTATTCAATTTGTATGACCGGCCAGATACTATCCGAAAACTTCACAAAAATACCACATCAACTTTTAATGGATTTTTGATTATTTCTTTGGTGCTAACCTATTCTTTATTAGATTTCTTTTTTTTTAAAGAATTTAATCTTAATTTTAATATTACATTATCAATAATCACTTTGAGTTTTTACCTAATTGGCTTGTATGATGATAAAAAAAACTTATCCCCTACACACAAAACGTTTTTAATTTTTTTATTATTGCTTATGATAATGCCTCTGAACCAAAACTTTATTATCAAGACACTTGATTTTAAAAACCTTTTTAATTTTCCAATAATTTTAAATCAAGCATCAATATTTGTTACTATTTTTTTTATTTACATTTTTTACAATCTCCTAAACTTTGCGGATGGTAAAAATGGAGTTGCTTTAATAGTTGCGATTATATTTATTGTAATTTTAGCAATTGAAAAGAATGGAGTTACCAACCTTGATTTTTTAATATTAACTACTCTGTTAATTTGTCTGTACTTAAATTTAAAAAATTTATCTTTCTTGGGCAATTCTGGCTCTGCTGCTCTATCAGTTTTTATTTCTTTAAATTATATTTTTGAATATAATTCACAATCAACATTAAAATGTGATGAAATTTTTCTAATTTTTTTAATACCAGGAATGGACATGACAAGATTGGTAATAGAAAGAATCTCTAAGGGAAAATCTATATCGAGTGGGGACCTTAATCATTTGCATCATCATATTGGATCTATATGCAACGATAAATATATATTTATAATATATGGAATTGTAACTTTAATTCCCTACATTACATCTTTTTTAATAGACAGTTACCTTGTGCTTATTTTGGGAAATATTTTATTTTATCTTAGTGTTTTTATTTTTTTAAAAAAAATTATTTTTTAAGTAATTTCATATTATTAGATAAAAAAATAATTGCCAATCCTATAAAATAAAAAACTCCATTAAATGTTGAAAAAAGAGAGCCCGTAGTTTGAATTGGCCAAAACAATACAAAGTAAAGACATATACTTGCTACCGTTATAGGATTTTTATCTTTGATATATTTTTGGAATAATCGGATCAACATAGTTCCAATAAATATAATAAATGAAATAAAAAACACACCTCCAAATTCTGATAGAATTTCTAAATAAAAGTTATGTGGATGAGTGTTACATCTTGCAAATGAATATTTGGACTTTATATTTTTATATTTCTTATTTTCACAAACTTTTCTAAAAGTCTTAATGCCCGATCCTATAATATAATGGTCTTTAAAAATCTCATAAGAGGTTAAAAAATGTGCACCGTATCTGCTATCAAGAAAACTACTGTACTTAAATTTTTTCTTGTCATTCACTTGATGCAATTTTTCACCAAACCCAAATTCATGCATTGTATGATCAATATATTTCTTTTTAAATCCTGGGTTGCTCATTAAAAGAATGAAACCTAGAGAAATAACAACACAAATAATAATAAATTTAAAACGAATAGATGCTCTAAACAGGACTAGCAATCCAAATAAAGACAAAATACTTATATAAAAAGCAGACCTTTCATTTGTTAAAAAAATAATTCCAACTATCCAAATTAAATATAAAAAAATATAGATTTTTTTTTGGGTATTTAGGCAAATGGCAATGAAGCCAATGTAGAGCAATTTAGACAAATAAGCCCCGACGACATACTCTGTACCAAAAGGTCCCGATAAACGGTAGCCGTGGCTATCTTGCACAATAGATCCGGTGATACTAGTGCCAAAAATATACTGAACAAGCGTATCAATACTTACAGCCAAAACCGTATATAAAATTATTTTGTAAAAGACATTTCTGTGAATGGAGTTTCGTTCGAAAAAAGTAACTAGGGCCAAAAATAACAAGATATGCTTAATTAGACCAGCGCTTCCCCTTAGTGAAAGATCACTGTGCAATGAAAATAAATTATTAATTAATAAAAATAAAAATATAAAAATCAAAGCTTTTTTTACTATTTTTTCTAAATCAATTTTTTTAAAAAAAAAAATATTAAAAATAAAATATCTATTAAAACTATATTAATATTAATCGCTGCACTTCCAATTACTAGACTAATCGGTAAAAAAAAAATCAGGTATTTTTGAATATTTGTAAAATTAGCATGGTTTTTAAAATTCATATTTATCTAATTTTTCTTTTAATTTTTTTAATAGAATCGGTCATAAGCAACTTATTAAGTTTTTTTTCTAATATTTTTGTTTTTAAATAATTAAAATAAGTAAAAATAACGAGAACTGCTATACTAATAATGTTTACTATATAAAAAATACTAAGATTAAAATTCGTTATAAAAAAATGATCCACAGATGATGGTCTCACTGATAAAAAAATTACTATGAACCAGCATAAAAACCAAAAAAATAATTCTGGTTTATTAAAATATTTATTCTTATAATTTAAATGAGTAATGTAAATCATCAAAACAGAAATAAAGATTGAAATTGAAGATAGTAAAAATTTAATCATAATTATCTAAATCTCCAAACTAAAAGCATTGTTAATAATAAAAGACCTTGCAATAAATTCATGCCTTTGTATTTTTCGCTTGCAATCGTGTCAATAGGAAGCTGGGCAATTTTACATTTTCTCAAGCATAGCAAGCATGTTATTTCGGCATCTGCAAAATAATGAGTTATTCCTGAAGAAGTCCAATCTATTTTTTTAGAAATTTTAGTATTAATAACTCTTAGTCCAGACTGAATATCTTTAATAGATTTTTTGTATAAAAAGCTAAAAAAAAACTCTAACAATCTTGTCCCATGTTTTTTTTTAACATTTAAGTTATTTAAATTTTTTCTATATCCCAAAACTGCATCGTAATTTTTCTTTTTGACCATAAAGCATATTTTTTCTAGATCTTGAACCTTATGCTGACCATCCGCATCAAGATAAGCAACATATTTTTTCTTTTTAATGAGAGCAAAGTTCATGCCTGTTTTCATGGAAAGCGATTTGCCCAGATTGTATTTGTGTTTTGCACAAAAAACTGGAAATTTTTCAACCTCTTCAACTGTTTTATCTTGTGAATTATTATCAACTACTAAAATATTTTTAAACTTAGGAACAAGTTTTGATAGGAGCTTAGCAATATTTTTTTCTTCATTGTATGCTGGAACTACAATAAGAAAATCCTGATACATAATTTATAGATTTTTTTTAAATAAATTTAATTGGTTTACACTGTCTATTGTGAACCATTTTTTTGGTACTACTTTAGATACATGTAATTTTTTTTGAGCCATGAGTCTTTTCCAAAGAATGTTAAAATCTTGTGTTTTTTTAATTAATTGATTAATTTTTTTAGGATTAATAATTTGAATTCCCGAACAATAAATATCGCTATATTTTGTTCTGGATAGGGAGTTGACTTTGTCGTTTTGTTTATGAATAAAATCTCCATCCAATCCTTCGACTGGCTTAACAGGAACTAGCATGCAGGGTGGGCATTTTTGTCTAAGGTAATCTTTTTCAATTAATTCAAAATTAACACTTGTGATATTATCGCAAGTTAATACGACTATTGGCTCGTCCATTATATTAAAGGGGAAGTTAAATATCCACCAGGCATTACCTTTGCCGTTAGTGTTAATAACAGAACTAACATTATTTTGAATAACATGTTGGGCTATTGCACTTCCTTTATAACCTACAGTTATATGAATATTTTGTATAAATTTTTTTACTTTTTTTATACCCCCAAGAATTAAGGTTTCATCCTTAACCTTGATCAGAGCCTTTGGTATTTTTTTGGTTAATGGCATCATCCTAACCCCCCTGCCGGCAGCTAGTATAACTGCATGCTTAAATACTTGCATTAATATTTTAAATCTAACAATTGCGATATTTCTTTTTCTGAAAGCTTTTGGCAATTTTCCGAGGTTACTGTTTGTCTAATTGCATTTTTAATTTTTTTAGAAAAATCAATCACATAATATTTCTTTTTTTTATGATAAAAATTTTTTGTAAAATCTTTTTCATTTTCGGCTATAAGATATTCGTCTAATCTATCACCATCCCTTTTATTTATGATTTTATACTTCCCTCCAAATTTTTTCACCCAAACTTTTAATATATCAATCATTTTTGAAGATTTCATTTCAGGGCAGAGAATCTTTCCAGCTATTTTTTTAGAATTTTCTAATGCAGCAATAACTAAATCTACTGCGTCATCTGCTGTAAAAAAGAATCTTCTCATATAAGGACCCGTGGTTAAGATGGTCTTATTTTTTTTAAACATTTCTTTCCATATAGGTAAAACAGATCCTGTAGACCAAGCAACATTTCCATATCGTACACATAAAAATTTAGTTTTACTAAGCTTATTAGATAGTAAAAAAATTTTTTCCATTGCAGCCTTGCTCATTCCATAAAAGTTTTGAATCGGCTGTGTTGCTTTATCTGTTGAAATCCCAATCACCAATTTTACCCCTTTATCAATAGCTGTCCTTGCTATATTGCAAGAGCCCATAATGTTAACATCGGCACATTCAAAAGGTTGCGTTTCTGACAATCCAACAAATTTAGTTGCTCCAGCGTGGATAATGATATCAGGTTTACAAAAATTGATTGCATCTCTAACTGAATTTATATTAGTAATGTCTAAAGGAAATGTTTTGCAATTAGTCTTTTTTTCAACCAAAAAATTATTCTTATTATTTCTTGAGCCAAGGATAATATTAAAATTTTTTTTAAGTCTTTGGGCAAGATGCAGTCCAAGGAAACCATTCCCCCCAGTAATTAAAATTTTTTTTTTCATATATGCTTAATAATACAACTAATCATAAAAAAATACATATTATTTTACTAATATTTTCATTAGTTTTTATTTTTTATAAAATTCACTTCAAATCAAGTGTAGGAATTCTAGGAGATGAATTAAATTCAATATTGGTTTACTCCACAAATATATACACTCTATTTTTGAAAAATTTTCCTGGCAATGTTACATTTTTTCATTCGATAGGCTGGATTGGATCAAAAGTTCTTGGTTATGATTTAATAAATTTTAGAACAATTACTTTTTTACTTTTTGCAGGGACCGTATATGTATTCTACTTGCAGTTTAGATCGATCAATTTTCTATACATACTAATTTTACTTTCTTTATCTAGTTATTTAATTCTTTATGCAGGTTTTTATTTGGGCTATATTTTTTCATCTTTACTATTTGTTTTAATTTTTTATTTTATATTAAAAAACGATGATAATACAAAAAGTAAAATAATTTTTTTTTTATTGTTTCTGCAGCTCTACAATCATCTGGTAAATTTATACTTATGTTTGCCAATATTACTGTATTTGTTTATTTGCAATAAACGACATTTTAGAAATAATCTAAAATATTTTATAGTATATTTTTGCGTACCTCTCTCGGTTTTTTATATGCTCTCTATTATTTTAACAGGTCTGTCTCTAGCAAAACTGTCAAACTATTCTCTAATAACAGCCTTTGATTATTTAAATAATAATTTTTTGGATATTTTTTTTTCAGGATCTAATAGAATTTTTTTTTATGAAGCCTATGCTGATGCTAAAAATTTTTCTATAACTATTTTATTTAAAAATATTTTCTTCTTTGATAAAATTTTTCTATTTACGATTGCAATTTTGATTGTATTTCTTTTGGTAAATATAAAAACTAAAAAAATCCCAAAAAAAATAGTTTTTATTATGTGGATTCATTTTTTGATGTTTTTTTTAATCAACAAAGATCCGGCCCCAAGAATATTTAATGGTTTTTTTTAAGTTATTTATTTATAATTTTTATATATCTGTCAAAAATTACTTTGCTACAGAAAGAGAAAATATTTTTATGGATTGGGATATTTTGGGCTATAGTTTTATATTCTCATATTTATCTTTTTAATTTTAATAAAAGATTATTAGACACTATATTTGTGCAAGATACTCTAGATAATAAAGCAATTATAAAAGATATTTACCTATCTAAGTGTATGTTGAATAATAAGAATTATAATGAAATGAATAAGAAACTTTACTATTTTAATTATTTAAATATCTGCAAGCAAAAATTCAATTTAAATAAATTCAGAAAATTCTACAAAAACTAAATTCATTTTATTATTTGTGACCACCATAATATCTGAGGTATAGAATCTTTGGAACAAATCCTAATTTGGTAGCAAAATTGACTGGATGTTTTAAATATTTAAATAGGTTGTAATAAGTTTGAAAGTTTTTAAAGTTTTTATTTTTTTGACTCATTATTTGCTGATATTGTTCTTTGCTAAGGTCAAGTTTTTCCAAAATATATTTGGTTAACTTTTCTTTATCTTCAATTTTAGGTTTTTCAGCTAAAATTTTTTCTGCCTCTTTTTTATCAATTGTCTTAGATCTGACCATGGCTGCCAAACCAGTCATTCTTCTATCTATATTAAATTTCTCAGGAAGGTATACGGAGACAATAAACTTTGTAAGCAATGACTCATGGTGGTGACCGCCATAATATTTCCATTTTAATTCTTCTTGTAAGATTCTATCTACATTAGCATGATCATACTCAATATAATTAAGTGGTAATATAGTTTTTATTCCCATTAATATTTTATATTTAATTAGATCCGTAATATAAAAATTGTCAAAATTATTTAAATCTCCGTCACCAAAATTACTATGAATGGTTTTAATATATTTTCCATCCATGTATGTCCAATCCAAAGGCTCTATCCCCTCCGTTCTAAATGAGTGTCCATTAAATACATATTTAATATTTTCTTTATAAGCAGTCTCGTACATAGTTTTAAAAATACCTACATCCGTTGGAGTATCAGGATCGGAGACTCCTGCTAAAAAAAAAGATCTCGTAATTTTTTTTAAATACGTCCCAATTGGCAACTTTAGTTTCCAAATCTACGTTTAGTGTGTTGCAAATATTTAAAATATTTGAAACTGAAGTGTCGGAATCAAATCCGTTATCGTAATGGACGGCAAGTGGATTTAGGCCCATTTTTTTTTTTAAAAAGTACAAAAGATAAGAGCTATCTCGTCCACCACTTACACCAACTATACAGTCATGGCTTTTGTTTTTTCCATCTTTTTTTATTTGTTCTGCGATTTGATATATTCTGTCAGTTTCTTTTAGGCTCGAAGGATACTCTAGCTCCATTTCATCATGGATCTTACAAAACTGACAGACTAAATTTTTATCGAGCGATATAGAAGGAACTGTTTCATTTACTACGCATCTACTACATGTTTTCATTTATTTTTTTATAAAATTTGATATTAAAAAATACATTGGTGCTATAATCAAACTTACTAAAATTATACCAATTCTAAAAGAATTAATTGCTATAATTATTTCAATTATTTTTAAACTTGTACCCCTAGTTCCAAAATATGCAAATGTTTCAGAAATGCCTAGTGAAAAAGGAGTTAGGTTTACAATAAAAGATAGGTCTACTAGTGAGGCAGTTAATAAAGAATTGTAAAAATAATTTTCATTACTAAAAAATTTTAAAATAATCACAAATAAAATTGCAACTACAATATATTGAATACTAAAAATAGTTAATTGCTTTAAATGGAATAATAATAGATTCTTTTCTTTAATAAAGAAAAGAAATTCAATTAATTTATCAACTAATTTTAAATTAAAATTTTTAGTTAGTAATTTTAAATTTTCTATAAAATAAATTAATAAAAATAAATAGATAAAACTTGATAGTGCAATAAATGCAAAGATTAATTTTATATCTTTTGAAATTAATGTAACCCCTGCTATTAAATCAATTAAAAAAGTCGTAGCTAATCCAAAAAATGAAAATATGAACAATTCGCAAAAAATTGAAGAAATAGATAAAAATAAAAAACTTTTGATATTAATCGATTTTTTTTCTTTTAAATAGGTAACTCTAAAACCCAATCCAGACAATTGAACAAAACTGTTAAGGAGGTAGGTAGAAGTCATTAAGGCCAAGCTCTCCACTAAAGTAATATTCTTCTTAAAGAAAATAACAATATTTCTTAATACTAAAGCTTCTGTAATTAAATAAAGAAAGCACAAAAAAATAATTGCACTGATTATATCAAAGGTAAATTTATCGAAAAAATCAATTTCTTTAAAATCATTTTTAAAAAAGAAAAAAATAGATAAAGAAAATAAGATAGTTAAAATTAATGGATAAAACTTTTTAATGATCTTCATAATGCTCCATTAAGCTAACTATTGTTTCTTTGTCAGGATAATTTATTAGAACTGCTTTTCTAGATCCATAATATACAAAATTATTACCAGCGGCAGCGGCTGATAATTTGGTTTTATCAAAAACTTCCCTCATGCTATTTAAGTCTTTGCCTCCCCCAGATGCAATTATTGGAATTTTAACTAAATTTTCTGCAATCTTATAAAGATCAATATCATAGCCTAATCCAGTTCCTTCTCTGTGTACCGCTGTCAAAATAATTTCTCCCGCTCCTGCACTCTCACAATTTTTAATAAATTTCACCATATCCAAATTAATCGTTTTCTTTAAAAGATGAGAATAGATCAGGTATTTATTATTATTTTTAACAACATCAACACTAACCGTCGAACTCTGGCTGCCAAATTTAGATGCTACCCGATTCACCAAATCAAGATTGGCCAAGGTTGACGCATTTACAATTGTCTTTTCAACACCTTCGTTAATTATTCTAGATGCAGAATCAATATCGTTAATTCCACCGCCTACACATAGTGGAACAAAAGTTTCTTGTCTAATTTTTTTAATAAGGTCAAGATCTATCAATTTTTTATTTTTTCTTGCTCCTATATCTAAAAGGATAATTTCATGGGCTTTTTTTTCAGAAAAAATTTTAAGTGCGTTAAAAACATCCCCTACATAATTGTGATGATCAAAATTTGTTCCCTTAAAAAGATTATTATCTTTAAGCAATAAGCTCGGAATAATTCTAATTAATTTCATATAAATTTAAAAACTATTTAAAAAATTTTGTATTAATTTTTTTCCAACATCTTGACTTTTTTCTGGGTGGAATTGCACACCAAAGATATTTTTGTAAGAAAAGCTACTACAAAAAAAATTTCCATACTTTGTTTTTGAAGTAACTATTTTATAGTTCTCTGTATCAGGCTCAAAAAAGTAAGAATGGCAAAAATAAAATCTTTCCTCACTATCAATATTTTTAAAAAGATCATTGTTGTTAGCTTGAATTTTATTCCAACCAATGTGTGGAACTCGCAAAATTAAATCTTCGGGAAATTTTTTTATTTTTCCATTAACAAAATTTAATCCATTTACATGTCCTTCTTCGCTTGAAGTGCACAATATTTGCATGCCTGAGCAAATTCCAAGAACAGGTTTTTTTTTTCTATTATCTCTACCTCTAGCACTTTATCCAGACCTAGCTTAATAATATTATTCATGGAATGGCTAAAATTAGATACTCCAGGTAGAATAATCCTTGTTGAATTTTTTATTTTATTTTTGTCTCTTGTGATGCAAAATTCTATATTTAAATCTTCCAAAAGATTAGCCAGAGAATTAATATTACCAACATCATAATCAATTAATGAAATCATTAATTTTTTTTTTGCTTGGCTGGATTTCCCATGTATACGCCTTTGTTTTTTTTACAATCTTTTGTCACAACACTACCAGCTCCGATGACAATATTATTTTTTATTGCCACTGGTAAGATTGTGGAATTACTGCCAATTAAAACATTATTGCCCACAAGCGTGTTTAATAATTTTTTTTTATCTTTTGTAAGTTTGTTTTTTAAGAATTTGTCATTTACAAATTTTACTCCATGACCTATGAAGCAATTCTTTCCAATTTTAACTTTGCTACATATGAATGAATGACTCTGGATACGAGTATTGTCTCCAATAATAGATCCTTCTTGAATCTCGACAAAAGGTCCGATGAAACAATTATTGCCGATCTTGCAATTGTAAAGATTTACCGGTTCAATAATTGTTACATTTTTTCCAAAAGATACATTTTTGATTGATATTTTTTTTTTAATAGTCATAAGATAATTCAATGATTGAATTTTTTAACATCTATAAACAAGATTATAAATCTTTAAATAAGATTTTAAGAGCAATTAAACAAACAATTAAAAAAAATAGCTATATAAAAGGTCAAGCAGTAACGGATTTTGAAAATAAATTTGCTAGGTACTGCAATGCTAAAAGTGCAATATCTTGCAACAGTGGTTCTGATGCACTGTTTCTTGCTTTAAAATCTTTAAATTTATCCAAAAAATCAGAAGTTATTCTTCCTGCAATGACATACTGTGCAACAGTATTTGCTGTGTTGAGAGCTAACTTAGTACCAGTATTAGTTGATATAAAAAAAAATTCTTCAACGATCGACCCTACACAGTTAGAAAAGAAAATATCTAAAAAAACGAAGGCTATAATTTTAGTTCATCTTTATGGTGATTGCTGCGATATCAAAAATATAAAAAAAATAATTGGTAATAAAAAAATTATTATTATTGAGGATGCTGCTCAGGCTCACGGATCAAGAGATTGTTCATCTTGTGAAAAAAATTTAAAAAAATGCTGTGAAAAAGGTAAACTTGCAGGATCAATTGGGAACTATGGTTGTTTTAGTTTTTACCCCGGTAAGAATTTAGGCGCATATGGAGATGGGGGTATAGTTACCTGCAAAAGCAGAGTCGATAGAAATAAAATTGCAAAATTGGCAAATTTAGGTGGTATTAAAAAATTTGAACACCAGTACGTAGGATACAATTCTCGCCTTGATACAATTCAGGCCAATGTGCTTAATGTTAAACTAGATAATCTTGATAAAAATAATCATAAGAGAAAAATTATAGCTAATTATTACAATAAACATATTAAAAATAAATTTATTAAAAAATTAAGCTACTACCCCGGTTGTGTTTTTCATCAGTACGTAATTATATCAAAAAAAATCAATCAATTAGCATCTTTGCTAAAAAAAAATAAAATACAATTTGGAAAACACTACCCTGAACCTATACATAAAATTAAAGCAGTATCAAAATTATTTAAAAATCAAAATTTTCCTAATGCTGAAAATGTTGCAAAATATGGAATTAGCATTCCAATTGATCCAAACTTAAAAAAAAGTGAAATAGATTTTGTTTGCAAAACACTTAATCAATTAAGGTAAGTTTTTATCTACCTGCTCCAATAAATTATGAACTTTAAGAGCATGGGCTGAATTGCTTTTGGTATTTTTTATCTTACCTGAAATTAATTTTATAAAATAAGACAATTCAGACTTCAAAGGAGATGTGAATTTAATTTTAGGACTGAAAGTTTTTCCATAATATATATTTGCTTTAGGAGTGAAAAAAGATTTGTCAAATTTGCTAATTTTTGGATAACTTGCGTACTGATTGTAAATTGTAATAGGATTGATTGAGTTCATTTCATCAAAAAGCAACATTTTTTTGGATCCTATTACAACAATTTTTCTAACTTTTTCTGGGTTAAGCCAACTTGATTTTATTTCAACTTTAATACCTTGGAGGTCTAAAAAAATAGTTCCCATGTCAAAGATGTTTTTTTTTAAAAAACAAAAAGCATTTACTTTAGTAACTTTTGGGTTTGCGTTAGTTAGGTAAATCAAGGAAGACAAATCATGGGAGCTCAGATCCCAAAAACATGAATTGTCATTCCTAACTGGTCCCAAATTTAATCTTTGAAAAGATAGGTACTTTATTTTCCCTAAAGCTTTATTAGTTATAATTTTTTTAATATAATTAACATAAGTATTAAAATTATATATATAGCCAATCATAAGTATTTTATTATTAGTTTCACTTAACTTATGTAGCTCTTTTAAATGAAAGCTTTTTAGCGTTGCTGGCTTTTCCAAAAATACATTAAGGTTTTTATTTAGGCATTTTTTTGCAATTTTGTAATGCGTGCTTGGAGGCGTCACTATTATGACATTTTTAATATTAAAAAAAAAATATTTTCATTAGTTTCAACATTAACGGTTTTAAATTTTTTTTTTATTTGGGCTAATTTGGTTTTGTCATTGTCATAAACATAAACATTTTTGATGTTCATTTCTTCAAGAGTTTTGATGATATTTGTTGCCCAATAGCCAGCTCCAATGATACCAAGTGCGTTTTTATTCAAAATATAATATATAAAAATTTATGAAATCAATTTGTATAATACCTATTTATAACGAATATGACAAATTAAATAAATTGTTGTCTAGAATTAAAAAATACAATCACAAAAAACTTAATTTAACTTATCTCGCAATTAATAACGGTTCAACTGATGGATCATTAGATTTAATAAAAAAAAGTAAGATAAAATATATAAACTTAAAAAAGAATTATGGAGTTGGTTATGCGCTGATGGTTGGTTATCAGTATGCAAAAAAAGAAGCATTTGATTGCATTGTTCATTTGGCGGGTAATGGAAAAATGAACCCTGCCCAAATTAAATATTTTTTAGTAAAAATATATAAAGAAAAATATGATTTTGTTTCTGGAAGTAGATTTTTAAAAAATGGATTCTACTCTAACAACCCAATATATAGAATAGTTTTAATAAAAATTTTTAGCTTAATTGTATCATTCCTATTCCAAAAAAAAATCACAGATTGCTCCTGTGGCTTTAGGGCTTTTAGAGTCAATTTATTTAAAAATTTTAAAAAAATTTTTTTAAAAGAAATCTATTTACTTATGGTTATGAATATTACAGCTATGGTGCAATGTTAAAACAGCCTGAAATTAAATTTTTAGAAATCTCAGTATCAATGGATTACCAAGATAAAAAAAATTATACAAAAATGCGTCCTTTTATTGATTGGTTTATAATGTCTAAATATTGGATAAAATCATTTTTTTTTAAAAATAAACTTTAATGACCTCCACAAAAGATTTATCAATTTTTTTTTTGTTACTCTAAGTTTGCTATATATTTTTTTTACAAATACTCATTTAAATTATGAAGAAAGCTTACTGCTTGGTGGGGCAGATGGAGAAAGTTATTTTAGTATATCCTTTTATGCACCAGAAATTTCAAAGGTTAAAATACAACCCATACACTCTGAAAGATTTATTTTCCCGTTCTTAATTGGAATAGCTTCCAACATCACTGGGATAAAAATTTTTTTACTTTATAAAACTCTTTCAGTTTTATTATTATTTTTAATAAATTTAGTTTTTATTAAGATATCAAAAAAATTGAATTTTTCACAATTTCAAATAGTTCTATGCTTGTGTTTAATTAATTTTAATCCTTACATTACGAGATTTTACATATCAAATCCAACTATAATAACAGATCTATTCTTTCATCTTGGTTTGCTGATTTGCATATTAGGGATTATAGAGAAGAAAAATTTTCTTCTACTAATCGGTTTAATAATTGCTATAGCGGCTCGTCAAAGCGCAATTGCCATCTTAATTTCTATGATCTTTGTTGATCTAGTTAATAAAAATTTTATTTCAAAATTAAAAGTGAATTTGCTTTTTGTTTCAGTTTTTTTAGCAGTATTTTTATTAAATTTATATTATTCAAGCCATACGATTTCTTATGATAATGAAAGATCGTCGCAATATATAATAACTGTATTTGGTTTATTTATCGAAAATAAAAACTTTTTGGAAATACTTCATTTTTTAATTTTTCTTCCAGCCTTAAGCTTTGGTCCTCTTTTTTTAATTTATATTTTTAAAATTCGAAAAATTAATTTTGGAAACCAATTCAGAACTTTAAATATATTTATACTGACTTGTTCTACTATGATAATTATCCAGCCATTCTTAAGTGGTATTGATGTCACTGGCAGAAATGTAATGAGATTGGCAACCCTAGGCTATATTCCAATTGTAATATTTTTTTTTCTAAATATGCCCGTAAATAAAATTTTTCCAAAATGGCAACTAGCCTTTCTTGCTATTCTTTTCTTTATTTGGTCTTCTCACCCTGCCTTTTCAACTTTTAGATTTTTAGAAAATTTAAAGTTTTAATTTGAAAGATTGTAAATTTAATCTATAAGGTGATTATATGAAATACTTTGTTTGTGGAGCAGGTGGATTTATTGGCGGCCATATAGTTAAAAAATTATTAGAAACGGGTCATGAGGTTGTTGCAGCTGACATAAAGCCAAAAGAACACTGGTTTCAAATATCCAAACAAAGCCAAAATTTTTTTGAAATCGATTTGACGTTAAAAGAAAATTGCATCAAATATTCAGCTAATACAGAAACGGTGATTAATATGGCCTGCAATATGGGTGGCATGGGTTTTATAGAGAATAATAAAGCTGAATGTATGATATCAGTTTTGATTAATACACACCTACTTATGGCTTGCAAAATTAATAACATTAAGAATTATTTCTTTTCCTCAAGCGCATGTGCTTACAATAAAGACTTGCAGGAAAAAACTTTTATTAAAGGTTTAAAAGAATCGGATGCATACCCCGCAATGCCTGAGGATGGATACGGCTGGGAAAAATTATTTAGTGAGAGAATGTGCAGACACTTTCAAGAGGATTTTGGTATAGATACGAAAGTTGCAAGATTCCATAACATATATGGTCCAAATGGAACGTATGATGGAGGTAGAGAGAAGGCGCCAGCCGCCTTATGCAGAAAAGTAGTTCATGCTATCAGAAACTCTGAGGATAACATTGAAGTTTGGGGAGATGGAGAGCAAACAAGATCATTTCTTTACATCGATGACTGTGTTGAAGCTACTCTTAAGCTTATTAACTCTAAAGAAACAGGCCCTATTAATATAGGTAGTGAGGAACAAGTTTCTATTAATCAAATGTTAGAAAAGATTGAAACTATTGCTGAAAAAAAATTTAAGCGGGAATATTTGTTGGATAAACCAAAAGGTGTGAGGGGTAGATCTAGCGACAATACCATGGTTAAGAATAAATTGGGATGGGAACCAAAATTTACTTTAAGTCAAGGATTGGAACAGACATACTTTTGGATTAAAAAAGAGATAACTAAAAATACAGATTAACAATGCCCATTATCTTGGGTCTTAATATTAATCACGCAGATTCATCTGCCTGTATTATAAAAGATAATAAATTAGTATTCGCGATAGAAGAAGAAAAACTTAACAGAAAAAAACACTGGGCTGGTTTACCAATACTAGCAATAAAAGAATGCTTAAAATACGCAAATATAAAAGAAGAGCAACTCACAAACATTTCTCTTAATACAAACCCTCTATCAAATCTTCCTCAAAAATCTATTTATTTTTTAAAAAACTACATATTTGGATCCAAAAAAAGAGAGATTTTTTTAAGGCTAAAAAAAAAATTAACAATTAAAGATGAGCTATCTAGAGAGTTCAATTTTTCAAAAGAAATAAAAATAGATTATATAGATCATCACTTATCTCATATAGCCTCTTCCTACTATCCATCCAATTTTGATCATGCAATATGTATTAGCATTGACGGTTTTGGTGATTTTGCAAGTGTGGTTATAGCGGAAGGAAAAGGAAGCAAAATTAATATTAAAGAAAAAATTTTTTTTCCAGATTCCTTAGGAATTTTTTATGAAATGATGACACAATTATTGGGATTTGAGAATTTTGGTGACGAATATAAACTAATGGGACTTTCTTCTTACGGACAACCTACCTACAAAGAGGCAATATTAAATACACTTTTTGAAGATTCCAAAACATTTAGACTAAACAAAAAATATTTTGCTCATACAGAAAAAAACTTTTCTTACAAGTTTGATGGCATTCCTAGCCAAAATAAAATTTATAAAGACGAGATTTTTAATTTTATTACAAAAGAAGATATTGAAAATGATAAGGAAAATTTGGCAGCCTCGATACAAAGCGTTTATGAAGAATTTTTCTTCCAAATAATAAAAAGGGCCAAAGAATTGATAAAAAGTGACAATTTATGCTTAGCTGGAGGGTGCTCTCTAAATTCAGTTGCTAATGGAAAATTAGATAAAAGCCATGGAATTAATAAACTATTTATTCCTTATGCTCCTGGAGACGCTGGAGGAGCAATTGGTTCCGCTTTAGTTTCTAGCTATAAATATCAAGAACAAAAAATTGATAATTTACAAAGTCCATTTCTCGGACCTAGCTTTTCAAACGATGACATAAATAAATTTATATCAACGATTGACCAGTCAAAAATTACTGTAAGAAAAATGAACGAAAATGAATTGTTAGAATTTGTAGCAAAAGAAATTTCAAATTCTAAGATTATTGGATGGTACCAGGGAAAAATGGAATTTGGACAGAGAGCATTGGGCAACAGATCAATACTTGCGGACCCTAGGAATAAAAACATAAGAGACATTATTAATCAAAAAATCAAAAGAAGAGAAAATTTTAGACCTTTTGCCCCTTCTGTTGCTGACGATTTAAAGAATGAATGGTTTGAGTTTCAAATATCCAATAATCACTACATGGAATCCGTAATAAAGATAAAACCTAATAAAAAAGATATAGTGCCATCAGTTGTTCATGTGGATGGATCTTGTAGAGTCCAGATAGTATCTGAGAAAACAAACATTTTATTTTATAAATTAATAAACAAATTTTACCACCTAACGGGGGTGCCCATTCTCCTGAATACTTCATTCAATGAAAATGAACCTATAGTTTGCAACATTCAAGAGGCATACAATTGTTTCAATAGAACTGATATGGATGTTCTGGTTTTAAATAACTTTATATTCTTAAAAAAATAATTTTTTGTATTCTAAAATATATTGTTGAGAAATATCTTCCCAATTATAATTAGACTTTAAATATATAATCTTTTTTTTATTAAGTGATTTTGATAATAGAAATTTTTTATTTTTTTCAATATGTAAAATCTTATTTTCCAAATTATGAGTATTAAAATTTATAAAACTTGCAAAGTTATTCTTGGTTAAATCTTTCCATGGCAACGACTTATTTAAAATTAAATACAACCCAGCATTTAATGCTTCTAAGACAACTAATCCAAAATTTTCAGATTTGGAAGGTAATATAAAAACATCATATAGAGACAAATTTAAAATTTTATTTTTTTTATTTTTCCAAGAAAAAAAATATTTTTTGTATTTTTAATAATTTTTAGTATTTTGTTAAAGTAATTAACATCATCTATTTCACCAAAAATACTGAGTTTAAATATTCTGAGTTTTTTAGAAAGAGACCAGGCCTGAACTAGTTGAAGTAAATTCTTTATAGGATGAATTTTTGAAAAATAAATACAATGTATTGGGTTTCCATGTCTTTTTTTTTTGATTTTCTTCACAACAATACCATGTGATATAATGATAACGTTTTGGAATTTTACTTTTTTTTGTAAATTGTGCTTTTCTTTTTTTGAATTTACTATAATTAAATTTGCACCCCACAAAACTATACCTTGATAAGTTAGTAAGGCGATTTTCTTTTTCCAAGCCTTAATGGCATACGATTCTGGGTCAAGCATCCCATGTGGACTAATAATTACTTTTGTGGTTTTTAATTTTGCTATTAAAAAAAAATCTTGGATGCCAAAGCCCGTGTATATGAATAATATCTACATTGGAAAGTAAAAATTTAAAAAAGCTAATATTGGTAGATACTTCTAATTTTTTATTAATAAATGGGATTAAGTCTTTCAGCACTTGATTAATCCCGTAAACATTTATATTTTGGTATGTAAGAATTAATAATTTCATATTAATTAATAGTATCAAAAAATCACGGATAAAAAAAATCTTTTAACAGTAAATTTTAAAAGATGTAATCTTATTCCCTTTAAAATCATTATTCCTTGTGTTAATAAAAAATTAAATAAAAATTAATAGAAAATACATAATCAATTGAAAACCTACAAAAAATCATCTTGGATATTATTTTTTGGACTTATAATATTTTCTTTTGGAGTATATTTAAGTTTTTTACGAGGTCCTCATTTCTCAGATGGTGATTCATACAGTATAATAAATTCTTTTTTAATATTATTAGATACTGGCGTATACAAACCCTCAAGAGGAGCTTACGGATACCCGATACCAGAAATTATACTTGGTTTTGTGGCTTATAATTTTGGTGTAAGCGGCTCTAATATTCTAAGTTTTGTTTTTTTCTACTTTTCTATTTTTTTTATTGCATTTTCTTTTGTTGAAAAACAAAAAATGTTATTTATTTTACTCGTTTTTTCTAATTCAATTTTATTTATTGATAATACAAATACCTTAGATTATTCCTTTTCATTATTTTTTTTTCGTTAGGTTTCTTTTTTTTACCCAAGTCAATACTAATATCGTCAATATTTTTTGCATTTTCTATAGCGTCTAGAGCTAATTTTGCGTTATTTATTTATCCATCTTTGTTAATATATTTCTATTTCATTGAGCAAAAAGAAAATAAAGTAAAATTTAAAAGATTATTTATATCCTTTGCAATTATTACAAGCATTGGTTTAGCTTTTTATATTCCGGTATTTATAGCTAATGAATTTTCAATCTCTTTTATCAAAATACCTATTTTAACAAAAAACTCATCGCCTGGTTGGTATGGAGGACCAGAACTTTCATTTATTTCATTGTTTCCAAGATTTATTTATAAAATTTACAAAATATTAGGTGTTTTTTCTTCTATAATTATTTTTTACCTAATAATCATAAATTTTTTTAAATTCAAATTAATTAATAAGAATAATTTAATAATATTTTTTATTATAGGCATAAATTTAATAATTTTTTTTTTCATGCCAACAAAATATCTAATAATAAATCCCTTTGTAATATTTTTGTATGCTTTTATTGCAAACTCTGTCAGTAAAAAATTTCTTAAAATTTTAATATTTTTTAACATATTACAATGGATAGTAAGCTATAGTATTATAGAAATTAAATACAAAAACAAAACATCGTGTGATGCTCAACATGCCATCTCAGCCAAGTACACTTTTCAGGTAGATAATGGGTATCTGAGTAAATTTTTTAAAAGCCTGAATACAGCTCAGTGTTATGAAAAAAATTTAGGTAGATATTCAAATAACTTTATTAATAATTATAAATTAAAAAATTAAAATACAAGATTCAAAATTTACTCATTAAGAAAAATTAAATATAATTATTCTAATCAATGCGTGACCTATTATAAATTAATTAATTTAAGCATGCTGGAAGAGCGTCAAAGTCAAAGTTGTAAATCGATGCATTGTAATAATTTTTTTTATTAAAAGGATTTCTACCAACATCTCTTCCTGCATTTTTTTTATAAGCAAAACGTTTTCCTAAACATTTTTTAAAAGGGAAGTGGTCAAAGGTATTTTTATAAAAAAGGATTTTATTAATTTTTTTATTTTTTAAAAAATTTAGATAAATCTTATTGTTTTTTTTTGAAAAATCTAAATTCTGAGTCATAAAAATATATGAATATGTCTGTACATTAAATAAAGATATTGATCTATGGGTAGATAGCAAAATATCTTTATCTTTCCTAAGTAGAGTATTGGTCCATTTAGCCAATGTGTAGCCATTAGCATAATTGCTCATAACACCCTCTCTAATTTTGTTATTTAAGGAACCAGGAAATAAAGTTACCGCACTGTAAAGGATTACAAAATACATTAAAAAAAATTGAGAAATTGAAAAAAATTTTAAAAAACTTAATGTAAAAGTTTTCTTACTTGATGACATGCTAGACAAATAAACTAACCACAAAAAACCCTCTGTAAAAAGTCTAGTTAAATTTGAGGTAAAAAAGAAAATAATTATAAAAAAACATAACGTAATTAATATAAATATTATATTATGCTTATTAACTTCTTGGAACAAAATGAAAAAGAGAATTAAAATAGAAGGTCCTAGAATAGTAAAAAATTGACCAATACTTTTTGGGTAAAAAATTTGCATTAAGTCTATATTTCCTGAAGTTAATTGATGGTTAAAATGCTCAAAACTTTCGATATGAAGTGGTAAATGGCTAAAAACTTGAGCAAAATAATTAGTGCCAAAGTAATCATGATTCATATTCCAATACGGAAGAATAATTAAAAAAAATACTGAAACTAATATTATTGAAAAGTGAAAGAAAAGTTTCTTTTCAGATATCTTAACTAAACAAATAATTAATAACAAGAATGAACTTAATATAAAAGAATATTTGGCAATATAATTTAAACTAAGTACCAAGCAAATTAGAAAAGAATAAATAATAATTTCTTTTTTCTTAGATGTAAAAAAATTATTATACAAAACATTAAAAATTATTAATGTACTGATTGCAAAAAATAATTGGGGTTTAGGAGAACTTATCAAAAAAATAATTATTGGCGTGCTTAAAATAATTAAATAAAAATAAACTTTATCTATATTAAATCTATTTGCAAAGATGGGTATAAGGCAAATCAAGCTCGAAAACTGCAAAATGGATCCAAATTGCTCAGCTCCTATGGAAAAACCAATTGCAATCATTATCTCTCCCAAAGAAACCAATAGACCAGTCATTGGTAGTAATTCTTTTTGAAAAGTTTCACGCTCTAATAGATCGACAGCACCAAATACGTGATAGCCTAAAGAATCGGCATGGGTGATAGGTGATGCAGATATTAGAAACAAAGTAAGAAAATAAAGAGGTACAAAATAAGATAAAAATCCATAATTTTTAAATGGTGATTGAAATTTTTTTATCCTTAAAAAAAATATAAATATATTTAAGATACCGAGTCCTGCAAGTGAAAGTGCTGCATATTTATAAAAATAAAAATTTATAATTTCAAATAATGTCAAGAAATAAAATACCAACATTATAAAATACGTGCCAACAAGTATTGAATAATATTTATATTGATAATTTATTACACGATTTAATGATTTAAAAAAAATAATCTGGAGAAAATTTCCTAGATAACTAATTCCAAATATTATTAATAAAGAAACTATTAGAGAAATGGGCTGATCTAAGAGATAGTTTTCAAAACCATTTTTCATATAGATTCTTTTTTAAAAAGTTAATAAATTTGCTACTTAAAAAATAATAATAATTTATGATTAAAAATGACATCAGTTTGGCTTTGTCTAAGAAATTGTAGCATACGGTTGCATTTAAAATTTTAAGATTATCTTTATAATTAAAGTTATCCATATTTTTTTTTATTAAAGGAGCGGAAATCCAAAATGGGGTCATTCCATTAAAAGCAACATTCGTATCAATATAATCTTTTTTAATTTTTAGTATATATGATAGAAATTTTTCCTTTGTGGAAAAATTATTATTATCAATCCAATAATTAGTTAAAAAATCTTCTAGTTTTACAATATTAGAAGACATTGAAGAGCATTTTAGAATTAAATCAAAATCTTCCCAGCCCACTTTTTTTGGATTTTCGCTTATATAATTAACTGCATGTAGAATATTTTTATTAACATAAAGTGAAGAATTAAAAATTGGATTTCCAAATTTTAAAACATTTAAATAAAAATTATTTTTATAGAAATTAGATTTTTTATAAATTTTTTTATTATTTTGGTAATTAATTATTGTATTATGGTAAATAATATCTGGTTTTTTTTGTATTATTTCATTCTTTAATCGGACTAATTTATTTTTTAAAAACCAATCATCGCTATCTAAAAATAAAATGTGATCACTTCTAGATTTTTTTATTCCATAGTTTCTTGATTTTCCTATGATACCGTCATTGTGTATAGAGAAAAATCTGATTCTTGGATCGTTTAGCTCATTAATAAAAGTACTTGGACTTTGCTTTGAATGATTATCAACTAAGATCAGCTCCCAATTTGAATAACTTTGTACCAAAACAGATCGTATCGCTCTTTCTAAATAATTTGAGTTGTAGTTGGGCATAATAATTGAAAAGAGAATGTTCATTATCTTTACAATTTCTTAAAAAAACTTTTAACAAGTTGGTGAAAACCTTTATTATTAATATTTTTCATATCTTTGTTTAATTTTTCCATAAAACAAAAAGTAGACGATCTATTAAACGATTTTTCTTTAACTTTAATTATTTTGTCTACATTTGTTTTGTAAAAAATTTTAGAAGAACTTAGGACCTCAGAAATTTTTTCATTTTTATTTTTTCCAATAATCTTGATTTTTAATTTTTGTCCATCTGTACTTAGTAATTTAAACATTTTTTTCACGATATTTATAATTTTAATTTGCTTACCCATTTTTAAAATTAAAATATATCCATTGGATTTGATTTGTGATGCTTCAATAACCAGACCGCACGCTTCTTTCATGCTCATAAAAAAGCGTTTCATTCTGATATCAGTAATTGTTATGGGTTTATTTGATAATATTTGATTAAAAAATATTGGTAGGGCTGATCCCGCAGATCCAATTACATTACCAAATCTAACAATACTAAATTTAGAATTTTTATATTCATTTAGCTTAGAATAGGACTGAATAATTATTTCAGATAGTCTTTTTGTAATACCTAAAATATTTTTTGGATTTGCTGCTTTATCTGTAGAGATGAACACTACATTTATCTTCATATTTTTAATAGAATTTAACAATGAAATTGTACCAAATATATTGTTGCTTACTGCCCCGTGAACATTATCTTCCAAATAATTTACATGCTTGTATGCCGCTGTATGAAAAATATAGTTTATTTGATGAAGTTTTATTAAATTTGTTAAAAATTTTTCATTTTTTATATCATCTAGAATAAATTTAAATTTAGAAATATGTCCTAATAATTTTTTTTTATAAAGTTGTGCATATTTAATTCGGAATTATCTAAAATACAAATTTTATTGCATTCTGATTTTATGAGCTGCATTGCAATTTCTGAACCAATACTACCTGCACCACCTGTTATCAAAATGTTCTTATTTCTAAAACTTTTAAGAGTTTTTTTATTAATTGCAAAACTTGTTTTGTTCAAAATTTGATCAATTGATATATTTTCTATGTCTATTAATTTTATATCTTTCCTTTTAAAAAAAAATTTTCTAGGCAACGAGGATATTGTTAAAGCGTAGGGGTATAGTTTTTTTACAAGTTTACTATTTTCGCTTTCTGATAAAGATGGAATAGCTACAATTATATTTGAAATAATATATTTTTTGGAAATAATCTTTAGCTGCTCATATGATATAACCTTTATTCCATTTATTTTAGAACCAATTTTAGATAGGTTGTCATCAATAAAACAATCTACATTTGTTTTGTTTAATTTTAATTGTGATGCAATTTTTTTCCCTGAGTACCCAGATCCATATATTGCTGTTTGAATAGAATTTTCGAAGTTCATTTTTTTAATTTTATTAAAATCACTAATCATTAGCGACTTTGTTTGAATTACTACCATCAAGAATAGAATTTAAAATTTCTAAATATGATAAAATAACTTTTGTTGTTATATTTAAATTAATTAGAAACATAATTCCAAATTTTTCTACAACTACTGTTTAGGTTAAATTTTTTAACATTTTTAAATGCATTGTTTCTAAAAAAACTATAATTTTTTGTTATTTTTAAAATTGAATTGACAATTTCAGTCATGTTTCTATTTTTTAAAATAAATCCGTCATAACCATTTTTGATTATTAATTTAACATCACCTTTACTGCAGCAAATAACAGGTATTCCATAACTTTTAGCTTCTAAAGCGACGTAAGGAAAATTATTTATATACGAAGTTATTATAACTATATCAGAATTCCTATAAACAATACTCTCAGGTTGCCACCCATGAAAAGTGACGTATTTTTTAAATGTTAAGAGTTTTTTCTTCATTGGACCTTCTCCAAATAAGTGAAATCTTATATTGTGTTTCTTAAAAAAATATTCTGCAAAATTGCAGAAAAAAGTAGGGTCGTTTTCACTATTTAGTCTTCCTACAAAACTAACATTAATTTTTTTCTTATTAAATTTTTTAAAAGCTTTTTTAATGAGAATGCCATTAAATAAAACTTTATTTCTTTTTAAATACATCCAAGGAAATATACCAATCCACCATTTTCTCGCTGAATACGATCCGAATATGACTTTGTTTGAAAAAAAAAATAAAAATGAAAAAATAAAACCTGCAAAATAATGGAAATTATTGTAATTCAGAATACCGCTATGAATCGTAATACATGTTTTAATTCCTTTTTTTTTAAGAAAAATTAATAAAAAAAAATACTTTATAAATATTATATAATTTGTGAGAAAAATTACGGTTTGCTTGTTGTTAATTTTTTTTAAAATGTCTTCTAAGCATTTTTTTGTACTAGAATAATTATACAATACATCTTTTTTATAAAACTCTATTTTTTTTAGAGTTTTTCTTTCAAAGTTTTTTTGTGGATTCGTGTCTATTAAAAACACTTTTTTTTTTAAATTAAAGTTTATGTGTTGTTCAAAATATTTATTGGCTCCACCTTTATATCCATTTGAAATAAAAATAATACTATCTGTCATAAAATAATTTGCCTTTATTGTTATATTTTTAAACTAAAGATTATTTTGTCGTCAAATTTATGTTTTGAAATATGAGAAATGCTAAATAATTTTCTGATTACACATTCTTTTTTAAATTTATTTTTCAATAACACCTTACGACTTGCATTATTTAATGAGTATATACCAGCATATATTTTTTTTAGTTTTAGTTTATTTTTTATAAATTGGATTACCAATTCTATGGAATTTGATCCTAAACCCTTTCCCCAAAATTTTTTTTCTCCAATAAAATACATAATTTCACATGTATTATGATTATAATCAATTTTTCCTATTTCAATAACTCCTACAAAAATATTATCTAGAAAAATTTTGAAGCAAATTGAATTTTTGTCTTTTAGTTTTTTTTTATAAATTTTTTTTGAGAACTTTCCGTATGTTTTGTGAATCTTTGTTCGCTAAATTTAGTTACATCCTTATCATTTAGCCATGAAACCCATTTTTTTATATGTGAATAACTTTTTAACTTTATAATTTTAACTTTCATTTAGAGTGGATGCTTTTCAACTTCATTTTTACTATGCACTTGATTGATAAAGTTAACAATAATTGAAAAATTTGTCATAGATTCAAATTTAAACCAAAGTTTTGGAGGTATACATAAAATTGAAGGATTAGACCTTGAAATTTTAAATACTTTTTTTTCCTTTTTACTTCTGTTCATTATTGTAAATTTAACTGTACCATGTGATACGTAAATAAGTGATTTGCACTCTTTGTGTAAATTCCAACCTTTTGTATATCCTTTTTTAATTTCGTTAAAGTACACCTCACCAAATCCCTTAAAAAAAGGTTTTTTATTATCTATATATTTTACAATACTCCCTGCAGAGCTTTTTATTTCTTTAAGTTTATAAATTTTAACCCTATTAATCATAAATATTCAATTTACGTTTTTTGACAATCAACTACAAATGCAGATGCAAGGAAATATCCCTTCCAATCTTCAGGCTTTTCAATTTTATATGATTTTTTTTTAAATTCAAAATTGTCAAAATTTTCAAATATTGGTGGTAAAATGTGATAATGGTAAAAATATATCCCATTTAACTTCAATCCCAACTTGTTCAAAACTTGCTTTTCAATCGTTAATGGGTTGTGGGACAATGAGTAGACTTTATAGTCATCAATATTTTTTTTAAAATTTTTATTTTTGTTAAAGCTTTTAAATATATTTAAAAAATTCTTTTTAATAGAACTATTAAATTTATCAATATTATAAAGCTTAGAAAAAAAATTTACACTATAATCATTGAATGTTGAGGAATCAAAAAGAGAATTTCTTAGTGAAAATATCAGTCTTCCATTCTTTTTTAGCTTCTTTACCTGATTTCTTAAAGTATAATTAAATTTTTTAGAATAATAAAATGTACCCATTCCCAATATACAATCGACAGAATTATTTTTTATATGTTTTGGATTTTCAAAATCGCCTGCACATATAATATTTTCAGGAAACCTAAATATTTTTAAATTTTTTTTAGCTTCTTTAATCATATTATCTGATTTATCGTAGCCTGTAATATTAAAACCCATTTTTTTTATTTTAATCAATGGCATTCCAGTCCCACACCCTGCATCAATAATTTTTTTTGGTTTGTAAATTTTTAATAATTTTTTAATTATTTCTAATCTTTTTACATTTGGTTCGTATAATTTTTTTTTATACATTTTATTGTAGTGATTGGTATTCTTAGATTTGTTAAAAAATTTATAGGATAATTTATTCATTTATTAATTTTTTTTAATTAATTCTTTATAAATACTGTACCCTTTTTTATAACTAATTTTAGATAAAACAGATATTTTTTCTAAAGAATTTTTTCCATCTGAGTATTGTAAAAAATTCATATAATCAGAAAACTTATTTTTTTTATTTTTTATAGAAAGGGTTGGGTATAATTTTCTTTTACTCATCTGGGGCTCGCATAGCAAGACTGCTTTTGGAATTTTTTTTTTAATTAATATTTCGATCGCTTTTTTTGCTACTTCAAATCCTCCTTTAATTCCCTCATGACTAACTAGATCAAAATTATCCAATGAAGTATGATATTCTGGATACTCCCAATACTTAGTTCTGAAAATTGATGCAATAGACAAATCTACTCCAGGTGAATTAAATTGTCTTTCGTCAGATCCTCTTTCTAGAAATGAGTATTCCTTAAAAGAAATCTTTAGTTTTTTGTAAGATTCAATTAACGATTCGTCCGCAATAGTATTTTTGTATTTAGTAAACATGCAAGAATGATTTTTATTATCTCCTATACAAGTAAGATTATAACCACCTATAACATTTTTCTGAAGTTTTTTTAAATTTTTTTGGATATAGGCTATTGATCCAATCGTTTCAGGAATAAAAATAAATCTTAAACTTTTATTCAAATTAGTAATTTTTAAAAAATGGCTCATTAACGACATTGAAACAATTGGACCACTTAGCTCGTTATTTGCCATAGATGGATGGCAGACATAAGTAGAAATCAATATTTCTTTGCTTGATTTGCCTTTTATCAAAAATTCTCCATAGTCCATCTTCCCTTTGGGGCTAAACGTAGATTTAATAACTACATTAAAATAATCTTGGGCCTTATAAGTTTTCAATATTTTTAATTTATGATTATACGAAATACAAAAGCCCCATCTTTTTTTATAGTATGAGGTAACATAGGGAATTGCGTTCGGTTGTTTCTTTAATGAGTAAATGTGCCTTAGAAGACTGTCTCTACTTATTCGTAAATCTACCGGTGCTGAGTAGCCAACGACATGTAAATTATTTTTTTTAAAATTTACTATTTCTTCACCCTTGTCATCTAGTATGAAGCCTTCTGTAATATTCCACTCTTTGGGTACAATCCAATCAAATACTTTTTTTCCAGAACCAATACTTTTGATTTTAAATTCGGGAAATTCTTTTTTTATAATATATAAAGTTTCGCGCAATCCTTTTCCTGTAATACTTCTGCATATAGGAAACAGTTTATTTTTAGCTATATTGAAATATTTTTTTGTACTCATAGATACCTATTCAGCCATATAATTTATAACATTTTTAAATTTAATTCTCATATTGTATTTTTTGAAATATTCTATGCTTGCAATAGATTTTGAAACTTCTTGTATGGGTTTTTTTATATAAGTAACATTTTTATTATTTGATCTGCTTAAATTAATCAATTTTTTTACCGAAACCCCCTTTCCTGTTCCAACATCGTAAATACCAGTTAAAATTTTTTTATTTATAAATAATTTATATACCTTAGTTAAGTCATCAATATGAATAAAGTCACGTATTGATTTTCCATTATTTGCTATTCTTACTTTGATTTTTTTCTTATTTAACTTAGAAATTATAGAGAAATTTTCGTTTTTTCCGTAGACATTAAATATTCTTAAAATATAGAAATTAATTTTTTTTTTCTTACAAAAATTATTGAGCAAATTTTCTAATGTATTTTTAACACTTGAATAAAGCTTTCTATTAAAATCATCTTCAGCTAATTCTTTTAAGAAAGAAGAATATACTGAGGAACTACTAGAAAAAATAATTTTATTAATATTTTTATAGGATTTTATAAATTCTATTAAATCGACAATTTCTAGTAAACTTTTTGAAAAAAATTTTTTGTAGCTTTTTAAATTATTTAATTTTTTTAAGGGAAATGAAGAGTTAATAATAATATTGAATTTTGTTTTTTCTTTTTTTTTTTAAAAACTCTTGAATAGATAATATTTTTGAGTTTGTTAATTTTTTTTTTAACTGTTTTGAAATATAGCTTCTTTTTCCTAGGATGATTGTTTGGAATTGATCTTCGTTCATGTGAATTCTAATTCTTAAAGATTGAAAAACTTGCGAATTTGATATGTTGTAAATTTATAAGGATTTTTTTTTTCTATCAAAATAGACTTATACCATTCCGCAGTATACATAATGCTTTCTTTTATATTTAATTTAGGGTTGTATTTTAAAAGTTTTTTTGCTTTTGTTATATTTAATTGTAAATTTTTCTGTTCATAAAAATTAGATTTTTTGACATGGCAACTTCCTTTGCCCCAAAATTTAATTAAATGTTTAACAACCTCCAAAACAGAAGTTACTGTATTTGGTCTTGGTCCAAAGTTATATGCTCCTGAAAATTTTTTTGGTTTCTGATATAATTTAATACCCAACAACAAATATCCATAAAGAGGTTCCAAAACATGCTGCCATGGTCTATTAAAATTTGGATTTCTTATTGTAATTTTCTTGTTATTTACTAGTGACTTAACAATATCAGGTATAAGTCTATTAAGTGACCAATCACCGCCACCAATTACATTACCCGCTCTTGCGCTTGCCACTCCTATATTTAACTTATCAAAATAGGTTTTGCTGTAGCTATTAATAAAAATTTCAGCAGCTGCTTTGGATGCGCTGTAAGGATCTTCTCCACCTAACTTGTCATCTTCTACAAATCCTCTAGTTGAATTGTTGCTCTTGTAGCATTTGTCAGAAGTTACACAAATTAAAGATTTTAAGCTTTTTAAGTTTTTAGAGATATCTAATATATTTAGAGTCCCCAATGAATTAACATTAATTGTTTCGTAAGGAGACCTGTAAGACTCATAAATTAAAGGTTGAGCTGCTAAATGAAAAATAATTACGGGTTTAATTTTTTTGGAATAATTTAATAAACTGTCATAATTATTTATATCAATAATTTTAAGTTTAATTTTTTTTTGAAGGTTTAAATCATAAAAAAGCTTTTTATTTCTATTTGGATTGTGTCCAATCCCATAAACTTTTGCGCCAAATTGTAGTAAAATCAAAGCTAACCAAGATCCCTTAAAACCTGTAACACCGGTAATTAGCACTTTTTTGTTTTTATAAAATGTTTTTATTTGATCCATTTTGCTTTTCCTTTTCTAAGTAATGATACTAAATACTTCTTATCTCTTAAGGTGTCCATACATTGCCAAAATCCTTTATGCTTATATGCTGACAGCTGTTTTTGCTTGACAAGCTTATTAATCGGTTCTTTTTCAAAAACAGTTGTGTCGTTTTTTAAAAATTTAAATATTTTACGATTTACTACGAAAAAACCACCACTAATCCATCCACTTTTAGATTGAATCTTTTCATCAAATCTTACTACTTGGTTTTTATTTATTGTGAGTTCACCAAACCTTACGGGTGGCTTTACTGCAGTTACTGTTACGGTTTTTTTATTTTTAATATGAAAACTGATTAATTTTTTTATATTTATATCTGCGACTCCGTCTCCATATGTCATTAAAAAAAATTCTTCTTTGTCTAGTAAAAATTTGACTCTCAGCAGTCTTCCACCTGTCTGCGACAGTTTTCCAGTATAGTGAACTTTAACATTAATATTTGCATCTTTATATTCTTTCTTAAAATATGATTTTATAATATTGCTTTTATATCCCGATAAAAGAATGAAATCTTTTATTCCATATTTTTTATAAATATTAATAATATGACAAACAATTGGTCTTGATCCTACCCTAACCATCGGCTTCGGAATATTCTTAGTTTCTTCAGACAGTCTAGAACCAAGTCCTCCACATAAAATAACTACTTTCATTTTTTTTTAATCTATTTCTAAGAATTTTTTTAACTTTCTCTAAATCTTCTTTTGTATCGACTGATATTGATTTGTTGGACATTTTTATCATTTTTACATCCCAGCCTATTTCTAAAAATCTTAGTAATTCCAAGTCCTCAATGCTTTCCAATTGTGTTTTTTTTTTATTGATGAAAATGCTTTCAATGCCCTATAGGGAAGAGAATAGACACAAACTTGTCTCCATGATTTCACAAGCTTTGTTTTTTTATTACCGGGTATTGGAGCTCTGGATTGATACAGGAGTCTACCATCTTTTCTAAAAACAACCTTGGGAATATGCTCAGAGTAAAAAAGTTCTTTATCTTTAATTTCAGTATAGCCATTAATGATTGTGTTTGGATTTTTTTTTGCTTCAATAATTAGTTTTTTAATATCACTTGGATTGCATATTGGCTCATCTCCTTGTATATTTAAATAGAAATCTGCTTTAAAACTTTTTGCTACCTCCGATATCCTGTCGGTGCCTGTTAAACATTTTTTTGATGTCATAACTACTTTAATTTTATTAATTTCACATATTTTTTTTATTCGTATGTCATCTGTGGCAATTAAAATCTTTGATTCTTGTACCACTTTCTTGCATTGATTGTAGGTTCTTAATATCATTGGAATACCTAATATGTTTAAAAGTGGCTTCCCTTGAAGTCTTCTCGAATTATATCTTGCTGGTATAACTAAATAGTATTTCATATTTTTTATGTGCCAGATTTGGTAAGCATGCTTAATTTAATTTTATTTTTGAAATATTTTTTTTTAAAAGATAAAATAATTTTTCTGGTGGGATTGTTAAAGTTAGTTTTAGTATTTTTGTAACTATCAAATCCAGTTAAAAAAACTTTATTAGCATTTGCCGCGGCGCATACTGACAAGGAATAAGCCAGTACTAGAGGGGCAGATAGAATGCAACCATATGTGTTAATTTTAAATTTTTCAGGAATTATTTGAAGGCCATAATCAAAAGTATTAAATTTTTTGAAATTATTTTTAATTTCAGGAGACAGGGATGAAATTGGAACTATTAGTTTTGCTTTTTTGTTTTTATATATATTTAGTTCGCTAGTTATTCGTAAAGGATGGCAAGAAACTCTAAAGTCAATTAACTTTTCTGAAATACTTTTGTGAAAATTTAGAACTAAAACATTTAAATTTTCTTTATTTAAATTAATAAATTTTTCAATATTCTCTTTAATGATATTTCCTCCACCTATTATCAAAAAATTTTTTTTGTTAAAAAAATTTCTTGGAGACCATTTACCGATCCCATTGGAAGAATAAAAATTTTTGATTATATCCAAGTTGTTAGGATCAAACTTTCTTGCATTAATTTTTTTTAATTGTTCAATAATATTAAGAATGTATTTATTTGAATAATTTTTTGAATTTAAAATTTCTTGAATATAGGTTGGGTGAATAGAATATTTTCCTGACAAATAATAATATTTATTTGTACCCCACTTATATTTGTTTTTGAGAGTTGTGAATGAATTAAATGTTAATTTTTTAATCGGTAGTACATTATACTTGCAACCATGAGAAATATTCAAATACCTTAACAACTCTAAAGTTTTTACATTGCCCGGCCCTCTTCCCATTCCAAGAATTGTTGCATCCAACATATTCACGCCATATTTGATTGCTGTATATAAATTTTTATGGGCGAGACCCATATTGTCGTGCGCATGAAAACCAAGATCCCCCTTCCAGTAACTTTTAATTGTCTTTGTAATTTTTTTTGTTCTACTCGGGTTTAGTGATCCAGTGCTGTCCGCAAAATAAAAAAAATTTATATTGTAAGTGCATATTTTTTCTAATATTTGAATCAAGTTTTTTTCCTCAATCTCGGAAATTTGCATAATATTTACTCCGATTTTGTATTTTTTTTTTTTAAAAAATTAATAACTTTTGCTAATTTAAAGATTTCATTTTCATGACAAGCTATTCTTACGAAAGAAATTTTAGATTTCTCATCTTTATTAAATATTTTTTTTAAGTATTTTACCTGACCATTTTTAAATTTTAAAAAATCAGAAGCATTTATCATAACTCCAAGATTCAAATTTTTATTACTACAGATTTTGTCTACGTGCTTATCTTCGGAATAAGCAAGTTCCCCCAATTGACTTTTTTTTGCTTTTAATGACCTAAAGCCTATTTCGACATAATCTATTTTTGATTTTTCAATGCTCGAAACATATGTCTTTACCAAGCTGTTAGAAAACATCCAGTTATTGTGATAACCACCATCTCTAAAGGTACAATCCAAAACTTTTAAATTTTTACTATTCATTCAATTTCATTTTATCTCTTGTTTTCAAGAAGTTTTATTTTATATTTATACACTCCTAACGATATTTTCTTAACATACAAATTTTCCCAAATATATGGATTGTACACATCCAGGATATTATGATCGCAAATTTGAATAACTTTTTGTCCACTCTTTAAAGCTTCAATTAAAGCTCCTGTTGGGCCAAAAAAAAATGAATATTTGTTTTTTGTATTTCTGTTAAATCTATTTTTATAATTTTTTAAGATATCTTTTATTTTATTTTTTAATATAGTATTTTTTTTGCTATATTTGCTGCTTGGGTGAGGTCTGACAACTAAAGGATAAAATTTTTTATTTGTATTCTTTAAAAAATTACTAAAATTTTTTAGGAGATTGTCTGAATAAACTACATTTATTGACAAATATAGCGTAGGTCGTTTAAAAAAACTAGATTTAGCAATTTTTGCTGGTGTTCGAATGATTATTTTTTTTTTGGCCAGTTTAAATAATTTATAAAAATTTTTTTTTGAACTACGGAGTTTATTAAAAACTTATCTATAAAAATATCAGATTTCTTGTAAAAAAAATTTACTGGGTATGGTGAGGGTACCGTAGAAAGTCTAGCTAAAGTTTTTGTTTTTTTTTTTTAAATAACTTAATATTTTTTTTTGATGATTATGACCTTCATATACACAATATACATTTTTAATCTTAAAATTTTTAATATTAGGAAAAACTTTTTCTTCAACTTTTTCGCTATATAAAGTTTGCCAATTAAAATTAATGATTGTTTGGGTTAAGTTAAACAAATTTGAGAAAAATAAACCTAGAGCTTTAAAATAGTTTGAAATCAAAAAATGATGATTCTGGTAAAAGATTAAAATATTTTTATCAATTTTTTTTGGCAAAAATTTTCCGTTATAAAAAACGATAAATAGATTATTTTTTTCTTTTCTAGAGTTTTTGCTTAAAAAGTAATCAGAAAATTCACCATTTTTTTTGAAATTTTTGTCAGTACCCCAAGTTACATAAAGATTATTTATTTTCTTATGCTTAGTTTTATAAGGAATTATTTTCGAAGAAAAAATTTTTACAGTCATATTAAAATTTTTAATATTAAAAATAATGATGCGTATTGTTGAATAGCCTTTTTCAATAATTTTTAACCCAAGGCAATCCTGGGAAGTGTTAAAATAAATATCTTTAAGTTTTTTTTTACTTAATAAAAACTTAAGTTTCTTAATAATTAATTCAGAAGTTATTTTGTAGTTAATTGAATTTCTATAATTATAACTAAGCATGTAAAATATTTTTATATTTTTTTAACTTTTTGATTCCAGACTTCTTTAAATGTTCTGGTGAGTATTTTAATATCTTCATCTTTAAGCTCAAAAAGACACAGTAAAAATCCGAAAAAACTTTTATCATGAAGAAATTCTGCATTGGGACAGATACCTTTGCTATAGTCAAAATGAACTTTGCTTAAATTCCATGGATGCCCTTTATTTCCATGAGCAATTTTTTTTTGAAAAATTGGCAATGTGTGCACATTGGAGTAACCCTCTATCAATCCTGGTATTCCCTCTTCTCTTAAGTGCTTAATTATTGCTTTTCTACTGGATTTAATTTTCTTAAAATCTATTTGAAATGGTAATAAATAAAAAACGTTCGAATAATTTTTTATCTCACTTAGCTTCACAGTTGTTAAGCCGTACAAGTTACCAATTTCACTTATAATTTTTTTTGCAACTTTAATTCTTTTTTTTAAAATCTTATTCAATTTTTTTAGCTGCTCTATTCCAATGGCAGCCTCAATTTCATTCATTCTAAAATTATAGCCAACCATATTAACTAAGTTTTTTTTTTTATATTTTTTTAACTAATACTTCAGCATGATTTCTTATAAAAGCAGCTTTTAAATAGTGCTTCTTATAATTCGTTATTAAAATGCCGCCTTCTCCAGTATTAATATGTTTATGGTAGTTTAGGCTAAATCCTCCCATATGACATTTTGTACTTGAAAAATAACCGTTATGCTTGGATCCTGGCGCTTGTGCTGTATCCGAAATTAATATTATATTTTTTTTTTTGCCAATTTATATAATTCATCCTGTTGTGCAGACCTTCCAAAAATATCGACAGAAATAATAGCTTTTGTTCTTTTGTTAATTAGTTTTTTGACTGAAGCAATGTCTAAGTTATAGGTAAGGGGGTCGATATCTGCAAAAACAGGTATTGCAGACCAATGTAATATAGAAATTGCAGTTGCACTCATTGTCCATGGAGTGCAAATAACCTCATCTCCTGGATTAATATCTGTAGCACCTACAGCCGCTATTAAACCAGAAGTCCAAGAATTAAATGTAAGTGCATACTTAACTCCGAATTTTTTTTTTATAGCATTTTCAAATTCAATAACCTTTTTACCTCCAAACATATTTCCAGAGGGAGATGCTAAAAAATCTGACAAAACTCCAGACTTTAAAACTTTTAAAGCTGCTTTAATTTCAGCCCTGCCTATTGTATTAACTTTTTCAAAACTATAATTTTTTTTGGTCATTTAATTATTTGTAATTTTTTCCAATATTGTCAAATTTTTTATTTCTTCTTTAATATCTGTTAAAAAACTGTGTTTATTGTTTTTAATAAAAATTTTAAGATGTTTATAAACTAAGCCCATGTCAAATTGATCGTTATTTTTTTTGGTTTTCTCCATCTTTACGTTAGTAAAATTTTTATACGTTCTTGTTTTAATGGGAGTAAAATAGTTAATTTTTTTTTCATTTTCTGTAATTTCGATGATTTTTTTTTGAAAAACAAATTGTAAATTAAAAAAATAATAATCTCTAGCATTAGCAACGTTAACACTTATGCTGATAGCATTTTTTTTAAGAAAGAATGGGTAGGACAGATCATTAGATTTATAATCATTGATTGGTCTTGCAGCAATTTCAAATGATGGTCTGACTAATAAATAATTAAATATATCAAGTAAATGAGAGCCATTATTAAACAAACCCTTGTTGTAGGTGCTGCTAATAGATCTTAATTTTCCATATTTTTCTTTGCTAATAATTTTTTTTAATTCAATGTAGCTATTGGATAGTCTTCTTTGATAATTAATAAATAGCTTAGTTCTTTTTGGAATTTTTTTAGCAATTTCTAGCCCATGCTTTAAATTTAAACACATAGGTTTTTCACAAATTATAATTTTAGGATTTAATTTAAAGCTTTTTTTTAACAATTCATAATGAGTATGTGTTGGAGAGGTAATTATAACTATGTCAATATCTAATTTTTTTTTTAAAACATCATTGAAATTTGAATATCCATTTTTCACTCTCCATTTGCTTTTAAATTTTAGTAATTTTTTTTTATTTATATCGTAACAATATTTAAGATTAAAAAAACTATTTTTTGATATCGCTTTTGCGTGTGAAAAAGTAGAAGAGGATTTTTTGCTTTCATTTAGTCCAGCAATATTTCCACAACCTAAAATTAAAATATTTTGCATTTAATAGAATGAATAATTTATATAAATTATCATAATTTATATATAGTTATATTTTTTCAAAAAGATAGGCAATAAGTAACCACGTTATATGTTTTAAAATTTTTTATCGAGAGTTTTTATTTTTTGTAACTCATTAATATAGTTATCTAAGATATCTTTTTTTTTGTTTAATTGGAGAATAAACTTATCAGCCAGATCCTGGAACTCTTTGCTCTTCTTGGAGGTAAAATCATTTGTTATTATTTTATCTATACATTGCATGGAAGACTTCGTTACATTTGATAATTTGCAAAGAGTATAAATTGTTTTATTTTTTTGGAGATGATCTGCAATAATGAGTTTTTTATTTAAATATAAAGCATCTATCAAAACGCTTGTACCAAAACCAATGATTATTTCGTGTTTCAGGATAAGTTCCGGGGTTTTGACTTTATTTGCAATTTTTAAATTATATTTATTTTTAAATTTAGTTAACAGTTTATTTGCTTTTAAATCATACTTATTGAATTTTCCTCTAACATGAGGTTTTGCCGTCACCTGATTTGGGAATTTGTTTAAAACTTCTTTAACGAGCTTAAAAGTTTTATCTATGTCTACTTTAAAAGACCAATGTGGCAATAAAAATAAAACTTTTTTTTTATTTAACTGAGCTAGATTTTTTTTTAATATACTATAATTATATTTTATCCATTTTTTTGAATATCTTGCGCTACCCCAAACTTTAATAATTTTTTCATTTATGCCCAGATTTAATGCGCGAGCTTTAGTAATTTGATTTTCTACAATATAATAGTCATACAAATTGTGGTCAGAAAAAATCTCAAAAGTTTTGTTTTTATTTTTTAATGTATTAGAAAGTAAATAATTCGTATTTTCATTAAGATAAATGTTAAAACCGTGAGGTAAAGCTATTGAATGTATATCTAAAAATTTAGCTGGAATGATGTGATGAGAAAAATCCCCCCAACTATAAAAAATAAAATTTATTCCAATTTTTCTTAAATTAGACACTTTGCTGAATAAAGTTTTAAGAAAAGAAAATAAATAAAAATTTTTTTTAATATAAATAAAATTTTTTTTTATAATGAAATTTAAAACTTTTAAAAAATAATATAAAAAAAAGCTTTCCTTATGTTCACTCTGCTTAAGAACTTTAAAGTTATCAAAATTTTTAAATAATTTAAATCTATAATCTTCCTCATAGTTAAAATTTTGTGAAATTTGTAAAAAAACTTTGTATTTTTTTTTTAATAAAAACCAAATTAATGGAGAGGCTTGATCAAAGTTATTTTCACTATTAATATAAAATAAAGAAGATATTTTCATAAATATTATTTACAATACTTGGATTTAATTTGAAAAACATATTCTTAAAGAATTTACTTAAAATAAGATATCGTTTTTTCTATAATCTGTGAAGGATTTAGTTAAAACATATTTTTTTTTAAATTCTTCTAGACAGTCCTGGACATCAGTCAATCCGAACCAAGAATATGGATCTTTCCAATATTTATTAATGTGATTAGCTGCTTTAACTGCACTAAAGAAAATAATTTTATTTTTTTTAACTTAATAATAATTTTTTTGGTACTGGAATGTCTTTCATAAAACTTTTTATTGTATAGTAAAATAAAAGGCCTTTTAGACAAAATAGCTTCTATCAAAGTTGTTTCAGGATAGCTAAGAATCAATATTTTAGAATCTTGAATAAAATCGACTATCGAATTCTTTTTATAAATGATGTCATCTTTAAATTCTTTTCTATAATGCCACTTAAAATTAAATCCATTTAAAATAGTTTTGGTTTTTATTTTGCATTTAGTTTGAATATTTTTATCCAAATTTTTAATAAAGGAAACTAGTAATCTGTAGGTATATAAAGATTGAGAGGAAGTTGCGTAATACTGCACTCTATAATTCCACATTGGAGTTTCTCCACAAAAAATTGAGCAATTTTTTCCTAATGTTTTTTTAATATTTAAAATTTTATATTCATGTACATTAAGTTTTATTTTTTTTGTTTTTTTAGGATTGGTTTGTAAAAAGTAAATTTTTTATTAGCTATCATCTCTTCGAAATTGAAGATCTCCTTGAAGGCTGGCAAAGATCCACCGTGCTCTAAAATAAATAATTTAGTTTTATTGATTATGTGTTTGGCATATTGGAATTTATCACTTATGGATTGAAAATGCATAAAAGATGTAGTGATTGACTTGTATTGAGTTTTTTTACAAATTGGATTATTTAGGTAATTATAATTCTCTAAATAAACCGTTGGAAAATCATTTTTTAAAATTTTATTAAAAAAGGAGGAAAAACTTTTTTTTTCAGAAATTTTATAGTGAATTCCTTCGATAAACTTTTTTCTACTTTCTAAATCTGTAGAGACGCCTAAATAAAAATTATTAATTTTTTCAGCAAAAGAAAGACCATAAGTATAAATATTTTTATTTAAAAATTTTCTATAAAAAAAATAACCAAAATTTGTATCAATTATTAAATTTTTTCTACTGGCCTTTTTTACAAAAATATTCACAATAAAAAAAATTATTCGAAGAAGAAAATATGTATATTTTTTAAAAAAACTGACATTTAGATCAATTTTTTTATTTTTGGAGATTTTGTTATTATTAATAAATCTATAATCTAAATTTTTATATCTAACTATATCAAAATATAATTTTTCATTCCATTCGTCTGTTTGTGATATTTTTAATAAATGATTATAGTCTAAAATTTTTTGCGAAAATTCGTTGGATCTATTAAAAAAAACAAAACAACTTTTCTTTTTTTTTATTTTGCTTATTGTCTCCCATCTATCAAAAATTATACTTACGTAACTAAGAAGCCAAGGAAAAAGTAAAAAAATCCAATATTTTCTACTGTATTTTACACCATGAATTTTATTAAGAATGGGGGTTAATCTGTTCAAGATACTGAATGAAAATTTTTTTAAAAACAGATAGTCTTTATTCAGTTTCTTTCTATCGTCCCAATGATACTTTAAAACTTTTTTAGATATAGATCTACTGAATAGCTGATTGGAAGGTACGGCCCAGTGCCCTAAATATAATATATTTTTTTTATAAAAAAATTTTTTAGTTGCTATTATTAAGCTTGTCTTCATTTGCTACACACAACCATCTTTTCTGAGTGTATCTAAAATATTAATTAGATCAAAATCTCCCCATTTTTTTGTCAAAAAATGTAGGCCAAAAGGTAAATTACCAGGCCCTTTAAAAAGAGGAGCAAATACTAATGGTAAATGCAAAAAAGTCCATATTAATGAAGCATCATCTTTTTCTAACTCATTTTTTTTTGGCGCTATACCGCATGTTGCAGGTGATATTATTAAGTCAAAATTTTTAAGTACTTTTTCAATTTTTTCACATAAATATTTTTGCTTACCCAATGAGTTAAAGTAATCTGAATTTGATATTGCTTCTCCTTTTTTTATTAAATTTTTCATTGCTGCAGAAATTTTTCTCCCAGATTTTTTTTCTCTCATAAAATAGTAAGACAATGACTTCTGGTAGATTATTGAATGATGCTTGTGTATATCATTAAATTCACTATCAAGTTTAATCTCCTGAATATTTGAGTATTTTTTTTTTAATTCATCTATATAACGATTAATTTCAATTTTTGTATAATCTTCTAAATTATCCCAAACTGCAGTTTTTATGAAAGCAATATTTGGATTCTTAATAATAGCTTGTTTTTTTTGATCAATATTTTCGAAAACAAAAGGATAATTCTCTCCTTTCACTCTTAAAGATTCTAAAATTGTTTTCATATTCTCTAATTTGCTAGATACAAATCCAATGGTATCTAATGTATCGCATGTTTTTAAAACTCCCGTTCTTGGTATTAGGCCAAATGAGGGCTTCAACGCCCAGACACCATTATAGCTTGCTGGCCTACTCAAAGATCCTGCCGTTTGAGTGCCTAGGGCAAATGGAACTATTCCCAGTGAAACTGCTATTGCAGAACCAGTTGAAGATGTTCCTGGAATTCTATTTGAATCGTGGGGATTAATACCGCTTGTTTCGTGATGAACCGCAAACTCAGCCGTTGTTGACTTTCCCATTAAAACGGCACCATCTTCTAAAAGACTGTCTATAATTCTTGCATTATTACCCGCTCTAAACCCCTTCCAGATTCCCGATCCCATTTCAGTATTATACTGAATTGTGTTGATTATATCTTTGGCAAGAAAAGGAATGCCTCCCAATGAACACTTACTATTTGAGTTATTTGAAACTTTGAAATTTTTGCTTTCTAATAATTTTTGGCTTGATTTAGTTAAAAAATTATATTTGTGATACTTTTTTATTTTAAGTAAAAATAATTTTAAAATTTGATTTGCATTAATCTCTTCTTTTTCTAGTAATAATTTTATTTCGTCTATTGAGTAATTAAGAAACAGATTCTCATCAATTTTTTTCACTTAATATCTTTAGTTATAATTTGTTCAGAATGAGGTATTAATTTTTCTACATGTTTAGTCTTTTTAGCTTTTATTGGTAGGCTTTCTTTCTTCAATTTATCTACTTTTTTATCATTCATAATCTCAAGAAATTCTTTTTCGGAATAACCTGTAATTTTTAAATAGTAGTCTAAAGCCTCGGGTCTTTCGCTGTCATGCATTTCTACCAGCTTTTCACCTTCTGACTTGGTAAGCAGTCCTCTTCGAATATCCTGACAAGCTTGCCAAGTTGTTCTCCCAAATCCTCTTTTTAAATAGCAGGTAAAATCATGGACTCCTGCCATAATACATTCTACACTTTTGTAATTTTTATAAGTACCTTCCATTTTAGTTTCTTTCCAGCCATACTCTTTTTTTATAAATTCAACTTGCTTTTCATCATCCCAAAAAATAAAATCTCCTAGGTGAATACCTACACATCCAATCTTATCTACTTCATTTTGGCTTGGCAGCTCGAATGGAAAGAGGTCTTTTTTTGTAAGATTCTTTGTTACCATCTGATCTGGTGTTTTTTTGGCCGATATCTTTACAAAAAAATCTTTGTCGTATTTGAATTTGCTAGACCCGTATTTATCTCTTCCACTAGTTTCTGATACATTTTCCCCCCAAATTAATAATGGTATATTAAATTTAGTTGCTACCTGTATTGGAAAAGCGCCAACTCCTGAATGGCAGTGCCAACAAGAGTCTCCTATTTTTTTTAAGGATTCTTTTGCTGTTTTTGCCACAAGATTTCTTGCTGGTGTAAATTGTATGTGGTCTAGATTAAATTTTTCAAGACATAGTTGCAGATTATAAAATCCAGTTTCTGAATACCAGTTGTGATTAAAGGTTACTGCTAAAGGCTTTACATTATAGATTTTTGTTAAAATATGTGCTTGAAAAAAACTATCCTTCCCCCCAGAGATTGGTAAAATACAATCGTAATTATTTCCTGACTTTTTTTTTGCATCTGATAGAATTTTTTTTAGTGTTTTTTCTCTTTTTGACCAGTCAATATGCATTTTATCTTCGGAAGACTGGCATGCTGTACAAATACCAAGATCATCAAAAGAAACTCCCTCTTGAGTTTCGGGCATTAAGCATCTACTGCAGTATTTGATGTTATCTTTAAAGCTCATCTTTATTTAACATATTCCTTAATTAATTTAATAAATTCTATTATTTTACTTATAAATAAATTTTATCTTATTGATAGACTTTGTTCCCAACATATTTTGCCGCTATGGCTGCAGCCTTACTATAACTCAGCACATACTTGCATAACTGTAAATCATTTTCTAAAAGTAGATTTTTTGAAACACTTATTCTGCATTGGGTTTCAATAGCAAGTTTTTGAAAACTTAAAAATTTTTCCTTGGGATGGGGTCTTAAAACTATATATCTAATTTTTTTATTATACTTTAATATTTTTTTAATATCTTCAACAATCTTTTTTTTAGTGAGTATTAAATTGTTCTTATCAGATGATATTTTTTTTGAAAAACTTTTAAAAGCATTTCCAGCAACCAAAAGATATTCACTATTAAGATTAGAATTCCTAAATTTTAGATAATATTTTTTTCTTTCATTTTTCAAGCTTAAAAAGTTTATTGTGCAGTTGGTCTTATTTCGAAAAAATAATTTTATTTTGCTAAAATTTATTCCCCAGACTATATTGGGAACTAAAAGCTTTTCATGGAAAAAAAATCTTTCATTAAAATAATTATCTTGATCCACGATCGAAATTAATTGCTTATTATTTCTTAAGGCATAATTCATAATTTTAAAATTAAAATTAGACCATCCTGTTGAGCAAACAATCGACTGATAATTCTTTAAATAATTAATATTACTCTCACACTTTAATTCTGTAAATTTTTTTAAAAAAATTTTCTTAGCTGGACCTTTTAAAAAAAAAGTAAAATTTTTCATACTTGAAAAATTATTACTTAAATAGCATAGTAATAATTCTGCTGATCCTGCGTCATAGCAGCAAAAAATAGTTTTTTTTTTATTTAAAGGCATAATAATAAAAATGTTTTATAAAAGACTTAAAAATTTTTATATTGGCACTTATTGAATTTCCAAATCTTGAACTTCCAACTCTTTTTTTAACACTTAAATTAATATTCTTATATTTTGATTTTTTTTTTATAAACTCAAACATTAAATCGGTACCAATTGAATTGTATCTATCAAAATAACCAATATCTTTAAAGATCTTGAAATTATAACATTTTACTCCACACATTGGATCATTTATTTTGAAAAAAAATTTGCAATAATAAGAAAATATTTTTTCCGAAATTCTGCAGATTCTTGACCTCTCTCCAATAATCAAATCTACATTTTGATTAATTAATTTCTTTATTTTTAATAATTCATTTGAATAAAACTGATTGTCAGCATCAAAAGTTATAACAAAGTCAAAACTATAATTTTTTAAAAAATCGAAACCTACTGCTAAGCTTGCATCATATCCTTTATTAAATGGGTTTTTTAAGACAGTTGCACCACTTTTTTTTGCTAGCAAAAAAGTTTTGTCGACTGATGCATCATCTATAACAAATACCTGTCCAAATTTTTTGCAAGAATCTACCACTTTAGCAATGGTTTTTGACTCATTGTAAGCGGGTATGATTATGGCTATTTTAAATCTTTCCAAAGAATAGCCTCTCCAGGATTTTTATTTTTTTTGATCTTTTTTCCAATTATTTTATTTATATCATATGGGATGACCGATCCTTTTGGAGCTGGCCTAAGACAAATTAGATCCGATCTATTGATAATTTGACCTGAACCTATAAAACGATTAGTGCAAATAGACCTCCTCTGAATAATACTAGTTTTTTTTTCATTATCTTCTATTATTTTAATTCCGTTACCTAGAGAATTTTCAAGGTTTCTACTCTCTAAAACCATGATTTTCCATGATTTGGGGTTCATTGAAAAAAGATGGTCAGGTCCAGATAAATTATTATTATCAGTAAAATGTTTTTCAATAACTCTTGCGCCCATTGCAATAGCTCCCAACACTGTTGCATGACCCGGAGTATGATCGCTTAAACCCAAAACCAAATTTGGAAATTTTTTCTTAAAAGAATTAAGTACATTTAAATTGATGTATTTAAAATTCTCCAGACTTGCTGTATAGTTTGTATTACATTGCATTAAACAAATATTAGAAGTTTTTTTTTTAATAACATCAATTGCTTTCTTTACGTCGTTAAAAGTTGAAGCTCCAGTAGCAATAAAAATTGGCTTCTTGTAATTAGCTGTCTTTTTCAGCATTTCATGCCAAGTAATATCTCCAGATCCAATTTTAAATGCACTTACTTTTTTATTTAAATATTTTAGATATTCCAAATCATAGATAGCAGAAAAAAAATCAATTCCACATTCTTTGCATTTTTTTTTAATTTTTCTGTCCAGTCCAAAGGAATTGAGGCTTCCTTGTAAACTTCAAAGACAGACTTTTTCCATTTAGATTGGTGATCAAGTTTAGATCTAATTTTTTTAAACTCAAAGTCACTTACTATAGTTTCTGCTTTGAAATGCTGAAACTTAGCAGCATTAGCTCCGCTTTCAGCTGCCAATTCTATTAGTTTTAAAGCTTTAGATAGCTTGCCGTTATGATTGGCTGCAATATCTGCGATAAAATAAGTGGGATTATCCCAACCTATTTTTGTCCGATTAATTAAAAAATTTTTATTAAATTTCATTTAGTTTATATTTAAAATATTTTTCTGCTCTTTTCCAGTCACTATAATTATCAATATCTACAAACCTCCAATCTGGGACCTCGTAAGCAATTGCACCAGAATGTAATTTTTTATTTTTAGTCCATGCCTCAATACTACCCCAGTAGAACTGACCTGCATCATGATAGCTTGTGACCAGATCTTGTGTTCTGCTCATCTCTTTTGATTTGAAAATAAATTCTATAATATTTTTTTTTACTTTAAATGAACGTTCAATTGGATGAGAATTTTTAATTACTGGAAATACAAATCTCTTTCTGTTTTTTTTTAATAGGGCATAAGTCTTTATTAAATCATTTTTAGTCACAAAAGGAGTGCATGGATAGACACAACAGATATTTTTTATACTTTTATTTATAGAAATTTTTTTAAGTGCGTCTTTTATAACTGGTAAAGTAGGTGTAAAATCATCTGCTAAATCCTTTTCTCTGATAAACGGTATGGTCGCTCCATATTTTTTTGCAATATCAGCTATTTTCAAACTATCAGTAGTTACATAAATATTTTTAAATAGCTTAGATTTTTTTAATATTTCAATTGTCCAAGCAATCATTGGTTTGGAAAAAAATAATTTTATATTCTTATTTTTTATTCTTTTGCTTCCTCCCCTCGCAGGTATAATTGCAATATTCATTAAAAATTTTTTAAGAATTTGCTTATTTTAGAAATAGTATAGTGATATTTGGAATTTTCTGAAGAATACTCAAATATTTTTTTGTTGTGCGTTCCTGTTTCTCCTTTGCAATTTTTAATAAAGAGTTTTGCTTTGGTGTGTGGAAATTTTATTGTTGGAGTTATAGAGAAATAATTTTTAAATTCGACAGTACTTAATGAATCTTGCAATGAAATGAGTGACTCATGCAACTTCTCTCCAGGTCTGATTCCTATAATCTTTATTTTTATATTATTCTTAAAGGCTTTGGCAACATCTACTACTTTAATTGCAGGAATCTTGGGTACGTATATTTCTCCTCCTTTAGAATCTTCTAGGGAGAACATCACAAACTTGACCGCCTCATCTAAACTTATCCAAAATCTAGTCATCTTCGCGTCTGTTACTGGTAATTCTTTTTTTCCTAAACTAATCATTTCTTTATAAAGCTGGACAACAGAACCTCTAGAACCAACCACATTCCCATATCTAACTATTGAAAATGCAATTTTTTGTTTTCCAGATAAGTTATTAGCTGCCACAAAAAGTTTATCTGAAGTTAATTTTGTTGCTCCATATAGATTAATTGGATTGACGGCCTTGTCTGTCGATAGTGCAATTACTTTTTTAACCTTCATTTCCATGGATGCAAAAATAACATTTTCTGCTCCATTGATGTTAGTTTTTATACATTCCTGAGGATTGTATTCTGCTGCCACAACTTGTTTAAGTGCAGCAGCGTGAACTACAAAATCCACATCTCTCATAGCTACACACAGTCGTTTTTGATCTCTAACATCACCTAAGAAAAATCTCAGTCTTTCTCGAGAGGTATGTAGCTCTTTACTCATTATTTCTTGTTTATATTCATCTCTAGAGTAGATAATAATTTTTTTAACTTTGGTTTTATTTAACAAAAAATTAACAAAAGCTTTTCCAAACGAACCTGTTCCTCCGGTAATTAATATTGAGCGTTTATCTAAAATTGAAAGATTTTTTTTATTTTTCATATTTTTTTAAAAAATTTTTAAATAAAGTATTTTTGTAATCATATTTCATAAGTTTACTTGTATAACAACCTGCTTTTTCTTTCCACTCAATTTCTGTTGAATTGATTGCAAAATTAATTAAATTAAATATTTTTTCTTTATCCAGACTTTCCGTCCAAAAACAACCTTCTCTTACTTTGATTGCAGGATAACCAAAAGAGTCTTCAATATCTTGATAGATTTTGGATCTTGTATTGATATTCACGACTCTCTTTCCCAGTGCCATCAGCTCAAATGTGAGGGTAGAGTTAATTGACACAACAACTTTAGAATCTGCTGTAGCATTATATGACGAATATTTATTTACTCTTGGAATGTATTTAAAATCGTGATGAATATATTCTTTTATAAAATTATTTTCTTCTATTTGTTCATGCCCGTGTCTTGACCTTCCAATCACATTAAGCTCAATATTGTTTAAGTGACAATATTCACCTAAGTATTTTAAGATAATTGAAGTATTTAAAAAGAGATCATCCCAAAGATAATTTTTGTTATTCTTTTTTGGTTTACTTCTAAAAGGATAGTACTTTCTTGTCCTAAATTGAAGCAAGAAACTTATCTTTTTTTTTTTAATTACTGGATCAAATAACTTAAGTGTATTTGCAATCATTGAGCCAGAAACAATGGTCTTTGTATTAAAAAATTTACGGTATGTATCAGAAACATCTTCGTTAAAAACAAAGATATAATCACAATGCAGCGGATCATTTTTAAAATCATGAGATCCAAAAATATCGTTTGTTTTACCTCTCCACCCATTTTGAATTGCAACAAAAATTATATTAGGAAAAAGAGGTTTTAATTTATAAAAACTCACATCATTATCAACATTTGTAATGAAAAATTTTGGACGAACCCACTTAATCATAGTGCATTTGTAGCTCATGCTAGAGAAATTAAACTTTAAAAAAGTTAATAAGAGTATCCAAAAATTTATAAAATATAAATTTTGATCTACAACCTCATAAGTATTACGATCAAGCGTTTCGTGAAAAAAAGATTCCTTATTTTTTATACAATCGTGTGAATTTATATATAGTAAAATTTCTTTTTTTTTAGGAAAAGAAAAGATTAATTTTTTTTTAAAGAAATGCATCTCAAAAACTATAAAAATTTTTTTTATAGTTTTTCTCAAGATTGAGTAAACTTGAAAAAATTTTTTTATTCACATTTTCTTTTATAAAAAATTTTTTCCTTATCTGATCTTCTTCGTTAATAATTCTTGGGCAATTGGCATCTTTTATTTTTTTAGTCATGTTTTTAATATGTTTTTTTTTAAGAAAAATAGAAATTTCATTAATAATATTTTCAGGAGATGTAACGAAATCCTCGAATTTAAATGGGTAAATATTTTCTTTAAACCCCCTTTCTTTTTTAAGTGATAAAATTGAATCATTGGTAAGATCAATAATATTTTGAGAACATCTTTCGATATTGTTAAAATTATGCCATTTTTTTGGATTTTTATAACTATACCAAGGAACATTTTTATCTTGATGCTTAATAAAAATTGTAAAACATTGCGGGTCACCAACAAATCTATGGCCCCACCCTTTTCTATGCCACGAGTATACAGTATCAAATGGATTTCTAAAAATTTCAAGCAATTTGCACTTTAGTTTGAGTTTTTTAAAATATTGAAAATTAGCTAAAACATCATGCGTTTGAAATAAAAGAGAGGGCTTTTCCTTTAATATTTTTTTTATTGTCACCCCCCCCTCGCTAGACAACAGTCTTTTTTTATAAATACTAGGATCGCAATATTCGTAGACACTACTTTGATCTTTTTTTCTAAAATTAATATTTCTTCCCAAATATCCATCATAAATAGTTTCATTTAAGAAAGTTACAATTTGAGACTTTGCAAAACTAGAATCTATTTTTTTAAATCTCAATGCTATATTTATATTTTCTAATAAAGTAAAAAATCTAATTTGCTCAACTTTATAAAAACAGGGTATAATTCCAGATAAGACAGATTTTCCAGACCTTGAAATACCATCGATAAATATCAATTCACTCAATTGTTTTGAGTGATTAAAATTAAATTTTTTCATTTTTAAAATGAGCCGTATCCCCCATCTACTTTGATATTCTGTGCAGTGATATACGAAGAAAGCGGGCTACATAAAAAAACTATTACATTAGCAACGTCTCCCACGTTGCACATTCTCTTAATCAATACTTTTTTAATATATTTTTGATAAAAAATATCTGGTTGATTATTATATATACCCCCCGGAGAAACCATATTAACTCTTATCGGTGCTAAGGATGATGCTAACCATCTTGTCAACTGTAACAATCCTCCCTTTGAGGCTAGATATGCAGCTGGACTTCCCATTTTGGTATTTTTGTACATTTCTAAGTCAGGACCTTTTTCAGCATAAATAGAACCTACGTTAATGATTGACGATAGAGAGTTTTTTTTTATCAATGGGCTTAGACCTTTTAACAAATGGAATATAGAGCTTAAATTGACTTCAATTGCTTGCTCCCATACTGAAAAATCTTGCTTAGATAAAGAGCCAGTCCAACTAGCTGATTTAATTTGAGCACCAGTAACCGCGGCATTATTGATAAAAAAATCAATTATATTATTATCTAATTTAATATTTTTTATTAAATTTTCTCTTTCTAAAAAGTTAGACAAATCAGCACTAAAATAGCTTATATTAACTTCATATTTCCTAAGAAGGGATTTTTTAAACTTTTGTAAATCTCTCTCTTTTTTATCTGTAATAATCAAATTAGCTCCCAAAAATCCAAAAGAATTACTAATTTTTTTTCCAATTTTACCAGTTGCGCCAGTTATAAATACTGTTTTTCCTTTAAATATTTTTTTATTAAGAATATTTTTCATCAAAATTTTTTTTTGCTAATAAGTAATCAAAATTGTCATCTATGTCTAAAGAACTTAGCTTAGAAATTTCTACATAACCTACATTTTTAGAAGAAAACAAGTGGTCATTTTTTAAAACAAATTCTGGTTTAAGTACATAAATATTTGTAGTTATTGTAAAAATATCACTAGTCTGCTGCCTATTAAAAACTGGCTTATCTTTTAAAAAAAGTTGCACACTATTGCTGTCTTTGCTTAACTTAACCATATTAAAAGCTGGATGAAAATTTGTTTTACAAACAGAAATTATTGCATCTTTTTTTAATTTATGAAATTTTTTAATTGCAAGATCTATAATTTTTGGATCTCTTAAGGGTGCTGTGCAGGAGCAAACCACTAGAGCTTTTGGAAGATATCCAAAGATATCTTTAAATTTATTTAATGTATGTTGCCAGACAAGCCATTCTGGAGAAGATTTTTGTGATAATTTTTTTGGTCTAACCAACGGATAAGTAAATTTATATTGTTTTGAAAGATTGATTATCTTTAAACTGTCTGTGGATACCATAACTCTATCTACTAGCTTGCTTTGAGAAAAATCTAAACAAGTTATTTCGAACAAACTATGTTTGCCAATTTTTCTTAGGTTTTTATTTTTTAACTCGGATGAGTTCTTTTTAGCACAAATTAATCCTAAATTTTTAATTTTCCTAATCATTTTTTTATTTGCTCAATCAATTTTAAAACCTTTAGTGCACTGGAAAGATTGCTATAAGTATTAATTTTTTTTAAACTCAAATAATGATCCCATTGCTTTTTATAACTAGAATTTAGATCATCTTTAACAAATTCAAATTTTTTTATTTTTTTATCATTTTTTAAATAAATCAAGTTTTTAACTAGATCAATTTTTATAGTACCATATTCACAAATCACCTCACATTCTCTTTTAAAATCTCGCCTAATTATATCCATTGTTAAATTGATAGGAATTTTTTTATAATTTGGACTTAAAGACTCTAAATTAACAAAAACATTCTCATCTGAATCAAAGCCTAGTCTTTTTTTGGGATTAAAGTATCTATTAATAAATTTTAAATCTCCGAATATCCATAGCAAATAGTCAATTTCGTGGCTTAACTCCAGTAGGCACCCTCCGCCTAATTTTTTTTTAGATGCGGCAAAATTAATATTAGCATCCCTCCATAAGTAAAGCGACTTACCCACGGTACAGCTTACATAAAAAATTTCTCCAAAGAAATTTTTACTAATAAGATCTTTAAATTTATTTAAAGAATCTAAAAATTTTAAATTATACCCAATAAAAATATTTAACTTTTTTTCTTTCTTAATATTTTTAAAAAAATTATTAGCTAACTCAAAAGAATGAGCAAATGGCTTTTCAACAAATAAATATTCTGCTTTTTTATAAAGTTTTTTTAAATAGTCCAAATGATAAGAAGAGGGGGTGCAAATAACAATTAGATAAAAAGTCTCACTAGATAATTTTTTTACAATAGAATAGTTATTGTTATTGTTATTTTTTTTTAAAATTATTTTTTTTTTATCTAAAAAAAAAACTTCATTTGAATATTTTTTTTTTAGAATATCATAGTGCCTTAATGCTATCGGACTCTGGCCAATAATTAAAATCGGTTTATCTTTAAATTTCATTTAAAAAAATATTTAAAATTCTGAATTTTCATATTTGTTTTTTTAGGTAAGCCTATTTTTTTTTCTAAAACGTGTCTAATGTTTAAAAATTCATTACCAATAAAATTAAAAATATTAGCTGTAGATATAGCGTCTATATTTTTGTTTTTCAAAGCATTTACTATATGGTCATGATTCCCAACGCCACCCATTAAAATTAGTGGGTATTTTTTCTTATTAATTGATTTTAAAATTTGAAGATCAATTCCATTTCCAGTGCCATCATGATCTATAGATTGTAGTAAGACTTCTCCTGCCCCAAATTTTAATAGATGATCTATCCACTTGCCAATTCCCAACGATGAAAATTTACCAGTACTTGAATCAAAAACTTTTACTTTCTTCTTGGGTCTGGCATAATCAATAGACCCCATTAAAAATTGCTTACCATATCTTTTTGATATTGATTGGCACATTTTTGGATTTTTAAAAAATAAAGTGTTTATTAATACTTTGTCAGCACCAGAATCCAAAAGATTTTCCACGTCTTTTTCGCTTTCAATTTTACCCCCCACAGTTATAGGAATAAAAGTTTTTTTAGATAGCTTCTTTAAATTATTTAGGAAAAGTTTATTTGAGTTTTTTTCTCTTGAAAGGTTAATTAGCATCAATTCATCAATATAATTTGTTATATTTTCAATATCGTAGTTTTTAAATACCCAATCAATACTTCCAACTTTTTGAAGTCTAAAATTTCTACTTAACATAAAATTTCCATCACAATACAAAAGGCTAAAAATTAATCTCTTCATATTTTTTCTATAAAAAAATTTTTTAACATTAACATTCCAGTAGAATGAGAAAGTTCTGGGTGAAATTGAAAACCCGTAATATTCTCTTTCTCAAAAGCTGAGACAAACTCGAAAGAGTGCTGAGTTGTTGCTTTGTTAAAATTTTGTTTTTTTTCAGATTTTAAGGCGTAAGAGTTAGTAAAATACAAGTACGGCTCATCAGTAAAGTCTTTAAAAATTCCATTCTGTTTGAACTTTCTGATTTTTGAGAATCCAACATTTGGAACAAAATAACCTTTTTGGTTTTTTAGTTTAATAAACTTACCTTTAAGAAATGATAGTCCTTTCTTTTTACTCTCTTCGCTTTTTTCAAATAAAATTTGCATACCTACGCATATACCCAATAAAGGTTTTTTTTTATTTCTACAAATTTTTTTAAACTATCATTTAAATTATTTTTTTTTACAATTGACATTGCATAATCGAAAGACCCTGCTCCTGGAATAATTAAAATATTAGATTTATTTATTTCTTTACTATTATTTATAATTCTAAATTTTATACCGATATAGTCTAGACAGTACGACAATGATCTTAGATTTCCAATATTTAAATCTAGAATTGAAATCACTTATTTTATTTCAAACTTTGGTTGCCAATAATTTTTAACTTTGTAAAAAAGTTTTTTATTTGCCCATTTGTCAATTATTTTATCAAATGTTTTTTTATTAATCTGAAAATAATTAAGATAATCATTTAAATACATGTGAGGATATTGATTGTCGTATAACTTTATTAATTCAACTGCTTGTTGCCTTTTCATAGCCCCTCTTCTAATTTCTATAGCAGAATCTTGATTGCATCTCCCAAACCCAAACTTAAGATACATTAGATAAGTATGAAGGGCATAAAGTTTTTGGTCATTTTGAGCAAAATTAGAAAAGGTTCCCTCATTGCTTTCCGTATTTTCTTTCAAACCATAATGTTTTTTTGCAACTAAATAATTTCTATAGGGATCCCAATTTTCAAAATAGGAATAATGTGTGAGTTTTATTTTCTTAAGAGCATTGCTTTCTGGAAATGTAAAAAAAAATAGGTCAGAGTTATTAAAGGAATATTTACCTAAAATATCATTTGTTTTATTTTCTAAATATATTTTTTTAATATAATCAGCACTATAAAAAATTTTATCTTTTGTTAATGTGGTTCCGCCATACTCAAGCTCCCCATCCTCTCCATGAAAAATTAAATTTATATTGAACTGAGACGCAATTCTAATTACCCCAGTGTATATAGAAATCAACCAGCCATAATAAGGGAGGCCTGCATATTTAAATCCGTAAAAATTTAACCTTCTCATAGTTTCATAGGGTGGATTTATGGAGATCAAACCTGGACCGCTATCTGAAAAATTATTTAAATTTTCTATACCTAATTTTTGCGGCAATGCCGGATTTATAGTTACTGCAAGAGGGTTTAATTTTAATTTATTTTTTACCTGATGATAAACATAAGACCCGTCTTTTCCTCCGCTCACTGGAACTATGCAGTTATATATATTTTTTTTATTTTTGATCTCTTTTTTTATATAACTTTTAATTAAAGAAAGAGGTTTTTTCCAATTGTACTTAAATTTTTTTTTAGACCACTTACAAGCATTGCATATCCCATTTTTATCAAAAGAGATTCTTGGCCTTGTTGACATGGCTACGCAATTTTTGCAAAAAAAAACCTTGCTACTTTTCATAACTACTTGAACATCCTTATTTTTTTTTTATTCCTAAATCATTCCACTTTTCGTAAACGGGGAATGCCACCAATTTTTTGTTATTTTTTTTCATTTTCTTAAAAAAAAGAATCATATCTGTTTTTTGATTATTTTTAATAAATTTTAAACAATTTTTATTAAAAGCGTAAACTCCACAATTAATTTTTCTTATAATTTTAGGTTTTTCTTCAAATCCTTTAATTTTTATTCCTGAAACTTTTACTAAGCCATACTGTTCATTGCTGTTAAAAACTTTTATAGCCATAGCTGCAAAAGACTTATTAAAAATATGAAAATCTAAAAGATCTTTGTATTTAAAATCGGTAATTACATCTGCATTTGTAACAATAAAATTTTTAGAGATCTTTTTATTCAGAAGACTAAGTCCACCTGCCGTACCTAAAGGAGACGATTCATGAACATAAGAAATATTAACTCCTAATTTTTTTCCATCCTTAAAATATTTGATAATTTTTTCTTTCAAATGATGAACTATTATTACGAAATTTTCAAATCCCTCTTCTTTTGCTTTGATTACAATATGTTCTAAAATTGGCTTATTCCTAATCAATAACATCGGCTTGGGAATTTTTTTGGTGTATGGCATTAATCTTTTACCTTTACCGCCAGCAATTATAACAAATGTATTTTTAATTTTTTTAATTTTTTTGTTCTTTATTTTCAAATTTTAATAAATGCAAACCTACAACTTTTCTACTCACCACTACTGGTAAATGAAGAATTTGATTATCTTTCATAATTTGCGCTGCTCTTTGTTTGTTAATTGGATGCTGTGAAATTATAGAATTTTTTTTAATAATTTTATTAACCTTGTCCGATATTTTTAAACCTTTTAGAAATCCCCTTCTAATATCACCGTCTGTTATGGTACCTAAAAAAAAATTTTTTTTATTTACTATAATGCAAATTCTTAGAGCAGTTAAGTTTAAATTTTTTATGACGTCTTTTACCTTGCAGTTATCTTTTAATATTCCAAGTTTCCAATTTATAGCTGTCACTTTTCTATGCACCTCAACAACTCAAACGCTTCGGCGTACTTATTGTTAGATTCTGCACCTCTAATAACAGCAAGAGCATTGATGTTTTTTAAACTTCTAGGAAATGGATGTTTTTTAATTTCAGTTTTGTATATTTTTGCTATCTGTAATTTTTTTTTTATATAGCTGTCGATATTTACATAGTAATTTGGATCAAAGCCTTTTTTACTTATTTTTTTTAAACCATAGCCCGTTTCTGAAATAGTTTCATAACTTAAAATTTTATTTACAAAAGGGTACCTGAAAGATTTAGTTGTCGCAGAAACTGCTTTAAATATTTTTTGATGATCGGTATGTGCATCATTTACATGCGGAACAAACACTTCATTAGGTTTAAATTCATTAAAAGTTTTTGAAAACTTTTCAATTAAAAGCTTAAGTAAAACTTTATCTAATTCGCTTGATGAAAAATTTAATTCGAAAACTTTTGAAAATTTATATTTTTTCTTGACTAGGCTGATCTGCTTATTTCTTTTTTTTATTTCTTTAGTATTTGTTGAGCAAGTAACAATAAGCCAAGCCACTTTGTGACCTTGCTTAATTCTTTTTAAAATTGTACCACCAACACCCAGTGTTTCATCGTCAGGATGTGGGGAAATAATTATTGATCTCATTTTAAATACTCATTTAGCTTAAAAGATTTTTTTGGGTAAATATCAATAAGTTTTATTGCGTTTTCGCCTGTCCTTATAATTGGGTTTTTGCTTTTTAATAAAATAACTTTTCCAGGTTCTTCTTTTACTTTCGTTTTAATTATTTTAACAGACTTAACTTTAAAGTTTTTACCTCCGTAGGTAAACGATGCGTAACTATATGGTTTACTTAATGCATTTACCAATCTTTGTATACTTTTGGCAGACATTCTCCAGTCTATTTGGCCATCATTAAAGCTTCTTTTTCTTAAAAAAAATCCTTTGTTAAATTTTTTCTTCAATTCAGAATGGTTAAATTTTATTTTATTTTTATTCTTAATAATCTTTTTAATAACATCACTCACCTGTCCTTTTGCAACTAATTTTAATTTTTCATAGACGTAGCTTGAATTGTGACCACTCTTTAAAACAAAATTTTTTTGAGACAAAATTTTTCCTGTATCTGCAAACTTGGACATTACAAAAAAAGTGGGGCTAATTTTTTTTAAGCCTAAAATTATTGCCCATATAATAGGATGCCTTCCTTTGTACTTGTTAATATCTAAAGGGTGGTATCCGATAGAATAATATTTTGCTAAATTTAAAATTTTTTTACTTATAATATTGGACCAACCTATACAAAATATAAAATCAGGTTTTTTGCTTTTGATCCATGAGTACATTTCTTTATCACAATTATTTTTCCAAAAAATATAAGGAATATTTTTGGCTTTAGCCAAACCTGATAAATCAGAAAAATCTGCATTAAAAATATTTTTTTTTTTAGTACATATTCCGGTAATATTTACATTTTGATTTAGCAATTCAATTAATACTGTTTTTGAAAATTGAACACACCCTATAAATACAATATTAATTTTGTTCATAAAATTTTTCTTTATTTATATTGGTTAAATCTTTTTTTGATATTATCCTTAATATGTTATGAACTGTATTTTTTTTGTAGTATGGGTTTTTCAGATTCTTTAGCCTATCTTTAAATTTAGCACTTAATAATTTTTTTATTGATTTGGTAATCTCTTTGCTTACTGGAGCGCAATTGATGATAGATTTTGCTTGAATACGACCACCTTGCCTATTGCCTATATTTATAGTCCCAACTTTAAAAGAGGGTGCCTCAAGTATACCACTAGAAGAGTTTCCAACTACGCCCGCACAATGATTAAGTAAGCTATAATACATTTCCGTTCCTAAAGAGGCATAAAAATAAGCATTGTCATAATTTTTTACAAAACTTTTAATTAAATTAAAAATATTATTATGATTGACCTCAAGGTTTGGCGCTGTAAATACAAATTGCAAATTTTTAAATTTTTTAAGTGAATCTAGTAAATTTAAGAAATGAGATTTCGTATTAGAATTATTTAAAGTCAATGGGTGAAGTGTAATAAGTAAAGTTTTTTTTAATAGACTGATTCTTAGTTTTCTTTCCACCAAAGTTTTGCTCAGAAGATTCATTTCTTTTATATTTGAGGCTCCCAGACCACCAAAGCAAAAAATGTTTTTAGGCTGCTCGCCCATTTGCTCTAATTTTTTTTTGTACTGCTGATGTGATGTAAAGTGTAAAGATGCCAATTTAGTAATGGCATGCCTAATAGAATTATCTATTATTCCCTCTGTACTCTCTCCTCCGTGTATATGGATGATCGGAATATTGTATATCGTGGCTATACTTGCGATAGACAACATTTCAAATCTATCTCCAAGAATCACAACTGCATCAAAATGGTTTTCTTTAAATATTTTGTTAATTTCTTGACTAATTTTAACAAAAAAATTTGATATATCTTCTGGTTGATCATTTGTTAGATTGAGAGAAATTGACTTAAATATTTTTATTTTATCATTTTCAATTTCTTTATAGCTATCTCCAAATTTTTTTATGCCATGAGAACCACAAACTATCAATTTAGATGAAAATTTTTTAGATTCTTGTGATTGCCTTATTAGAGTTTTTAAAAGACCGTAATCGGCTCTAGTAGATGTTACAAAACAAATTTTTTTTTCTTTTTATATCTCTTCATCTTTACTGTAATTTTTTTTAGATTTTGTTCCTAAAACTTTATACCAATTTAATGGTGAAATTCCTTTTTTAGATCTCTTGGTCGTTAAATTTTTTTCTGAAAAAGAATCATTTTTTTTTATATTTTGAAACGCAACAATAGATTTTTTTACTACTGATTTGTTTTGCATTTCAATTTTAGAAATTTTCTTTTCATAGGGTCCTAGACTTTTTTCAATATTTCTTATGGAATCCACTAGTTGTTTCAATTCTTCAAAATTAAGACTTGATGAATGATCAGGACCAGTCATTTTTTTATCTAAGGTGAAGTGCTTTTCAATAACAGTAGCACCTAGGGCGACTGCTGCTACCGATGCCTCAATCCCAATTGTGTGATCGGAAAATCCAACGTTCAAATTAAAAAAATATTTTAAAAATACTATAGAGTTTAAATTAAGATCTAAAAAATTGGTAGGATATGCAGAGTGACAATAAAGCAAAGTGATATTTTTTTTATTCATTCCGGCTTTTAAAAGCTCTTTAATACTTAAATCAATTTCTTTGTTACTCGACATACCAGTAGAAAGTATAATCTTTTTTTTTATTTTACCCACCGCCTTTAGAAAAGGCAAATTACCTAGGTCAGTTGAGGAAATTTTAATAATTGGTAATTTTTTTTTTAAAAAATTCAGGCTTTTGAGATCAAAGGGTGTAGATAGATATTTAATTTTTTTTTTTTTACAATATTCAAAAAGTAAATTTTGTTTTTCGAAGCTTAGTTCTAGATTTTTTAATAGCTCATATTGAGTTTGTTGGTTTGCATTTTTTTTTTGATAATTTGCTAAATTTGTTTTTTTGGTTGTTATCTCACTAGCTATAAAAGATTGAAATTTTACATAATCAACTTTTGCTAACTTGGCTTTATCAATCAATTTTTTTGCAAGTATTATGTTACCGTTGTGGTTAACTCCTATTTCAGCGATAATAATGGTTTTTTTTTTCATTGTGATAGAGTTATTTTAGAAAACATTTTGATAAATGAACCCTCTTTAAGTTTAATGTTTTCTTTAATTACAGAACCTGATCCAATAAATGTATTTCTTTTAATATTGCAGTTTCCATTAATGATCACTCCCGTTGATACGTGTGTATTTTCTTCTAGTACAACATCATGTTCGACCAGAGACTGATTATTTACAATACAATAATCCTTAACAATTGAGTTTGTATTAATTACCACTTTATGAAAAATTTGAACTCCATCTCCAATTTTTATATTCTTTAATAAAACAGAATGCGGAGAAATTATTGAAGGTATTTTAAATTTTTTTTTTAACAATTTTGCAATAAACTTACCTCTATCTTGTAAATTTTTATAAAAAGTAATAGCTAGTGCAATGTTTTTGCAATGTTTAGACAATTTTTCTAAGTCATTGTCACTATATTTTATAGTGTATCCACAAATTTTTTTCCCTACCTCTTTTTTTAACCCAATTATACCAATTATTTTATATTTTTTAGTTGACTCTATTAAACCTATCAAAGACTTAGAATGACCACCAGCTCCATAAATTAAAATGTTTTTCATTTTATTTTAGTAAAAAAACACTGCCTGGTAAGCAAACAGTGCTTTTATATATCCTTACTGTGTTTCTTAATGACATTTTTTGACAATGTTTAAAAGGTAGCAAAAGATGCATTGGTTTCCAAAGAGATCTTAAAAAAAAATTTTGTGTGTGTGCGCTTTTAATAAGTCTTGTCAGGTTAATCTTTTTATTAGTTGCCGTGATTGTTGGTAGCCAATAATTGCTACTTAGTTTATTTATTGGCTCTAATAGTTTATATTGATTGTTTTTGAATATACTTTTGTAGTAAAGATAAATTAATTTTTTTTTACTTACAAAGTGTTGTAATTTTTTTAGTTGCGAAATTCCAAGTGCGGCATTTAAACTTGGCATTCTATAGTTGTACCCAACATCATCATGGGCAAATTCAAAAGGATGTTTTTTTTTGCAATTAGAAATATAGTGTAATGCCTTTTTATAATGTATTTGTTTTTTAAATATTATTGCCCCCCCACCTCCAGTTGATATTATTTTATTTCCATTAAAGCTTAAAATTCCAACTTCCCCGAAAGTTCCGAGTTTTTTATTTTTATAGGAAGATCCAATTGCTTCTGCGGCATCTTCAATTAAAACTATTTTATAGCGATTAAGTAACACCAAAAGCTTATCTATTTCACAGCAAAGACCATTTATATGAACTAAAACAAAAGCCTTTATATGTTTTTGAGTTTTTTTATTTATACATTTTTTATTTTTAATAATAGTTTTTTTCTTCAAATATGCTTCGAGCTTTTTCAAGTCTACGGAAAGCGTACTTTGCTCAATTTCATAAAAGTGAGGTTCACTATTGCAATATTTTATTGCATTGATTGTGGAGATGTAAGTCATTGATGGGGCTAAAACTTCATGATTATGGTTAATGCCCATTACTTTATATGCTATATGTAGCGCTGCTGTTCCATTAACCAATGATAAAGTTTTTTTCTCTCCCAGATATTTTCCCAGTTTTTTTTCAAATACAGAAGTATACTTTCCATAAGAAGATATTTCCTTAGATTTAAGTGCTGCCAAAACTGAAGTAATATCATCCTTCAATATATGAGGTTCATGTAAATAAATTTTTTTTTGTTTAAATTTTTTTTTAATATTTTTAATTAATTTTAAAAAATTTTTATTCATGTGTTGTATGTGTTGGAATTGTATTGTTTGAGATTATCCTCAACTTTAAACCAAGAAATTGTTTTTCTAATACCATCTTGAAAACCTCTCAAGCCAGCTTTGCTAGGTTTCCATTTCAAAAGTTTTTTGGCTTTCTTATTGCATCCTAACAATCTATTTACCTCACTGTTGCCTGGTCTAAATCTTTTTTTATCAAAAATTAATTTTAAATGTGGCTTACCAATTTCTCTTTTTACTATTTCTATTAACTCTTTAATTGAAGTTTCATAACCTGTTGAAATATTGATAGTTTCTCCTAAGATATTTTTTGCAGTTAAGGCACATATAAAGCCGTTGACTGTATCATCTACATAAGTGAAGTCTCTAAAAGATTTTATATTTCCAACTTTTATAAATTTTTTACTATTTAGAACCTGAGCTATAATAGAAGGAATGATTGCTCTTGCGGATTGTCTTGGACCATAGGCATTAAAGGGTCTCAAGACTGTTACTGGAAGATCGAAAGACTTAAAAAAAGATATGGCAATACTATCTGCCGAAACTTTTGTTGCCGCATATGGGGATTGTGGAGACAATGGGTGGGTCTCATCTATAGGTACGTACTGCGCACTTCCATAAACTTCACTAGTAGACGTTACAAATATTTTTTTTACTTTGTGTTTTCTTGATGCATTAAGAATATTTGTAGTTCCTTTTATATTTGTATCTAGAAATGAATTAAAAGAAACATAAGAATGAGGAATTGAAATTAGAGCAGCTAAATGGAACACGCAATCTATGTTTTTAAAATTTTCTAATAAAAAGTTTTCATCTCTAATATCGCCAAATATAATTTTTAGATTTTTATTATTTTTTAAATGATCAAGCCACCCTGCACTATTAAAAGAATTGTACAAAACCAAAGCTTTAACTTTGTGTCCTACATTAAGTAGTTTCTCAACAAGATGACTACCTATAAATCCTTCAGAACCAGTTACTAATATATTCATGTTTTAATAATTTTATTTAATTCTAAGCAGTTTACCATTTTCAACTTTAAATGCCTTATTAAAATATTTTAAATTAGAAAGTCTGTGAGTTACACAAATAATCATTTTCTTTTTATACCTATTAACCAAATTATTAAAAATAGTTTTTTCGGTTTTTTCATCCAGAGAGGATGTCGCTTCGTCTAGAACTAGAATATTAGACTTACCAATTATTGCCCTTGCAATTCCAATTCTTTGTTTTTGCCCAAAAGATATGTTTTTTCCATTCTCCAGAAGAGGAAAGTTTTCTTTTTGTTTTTTTGATTGAACAAGTGAATACAGGTCGCTATCTGAAAGGGCTGACATTAAGTCCGTGGGCTTAAAATCTTTAACGGATTTATCAAAATAAATATTATTTTTAATTGAACTTTCCAATATGAGAATGTCTTGAGGGACATAAGAAACCATATTATTAAAAAGATACAAAGGATAATTATCTCCATTAACCAATACCTTGCCTGATGATGGTGATACCAATCCTAAAATTAAATTAAGCAAAGTGCTTTTTCCAGATCCAGTTTCACCAACAATACAAATTTTGTCATTGCTTTCTATATCTATCGAAACATTACTTAACGTGAATTTTTTATTTTTATCAAATTTAAAATAAATATTTTTTATAGAGATTTTCTCTAATTTGGAACTTAAGTATTTTTCTTTAAATTTAAAATTTAATGGAATGGATTGAATTTCTTTAATTGATTTTAATGAGACAGATATAAATTTAATACTATTTATTGAGTTTACTATTCTAGTGAATGAAGGCATTAATCTTATAACACAAAGCAAAGTTATCCCAATCTGAAATTGAACATAATCTAAATCTTTTGAATCAAAATATAAGAACATGATAGCCGAAGATAAAAAGATTATAAGAATAAATTCTAATAAATTTTTACTTAACAAAACTATTAAGTTTCTTTTTAAATTTGCCTTCACTAGCGTATCTGAAATATTGGAAAAAATTTTATAAAAAAAGGTATTTAGTTTTTCAACTTTAATATAGTTGAGTAAACCAAAGGTTTCATTGATGACTCTAAGAAATCTCATTTGATATTCTTGTCTTACGGCTCCCGCAATTTTAATAATTTTTTTAAAATAACCGATATAAAAAAAACTGAATAATATTAAGATACAAATTATAGATAAATACAATTTGTAGTTTAGTGAAATTAAAACTATCGATATACTCAAAATAATTATCGAGTCTACGACAATATCTATAAAAAATTTTATTAGACTTATTAAGTTTGGTATCTCTCTGTCTAAATTTCTTACAATTGATGATGAATTGCCTTTTAAAAAAAATTTATAATTTACCTCTAGATATTTTTTAAAAACTCTCTGACTCAAACCCACATGAAGTTTTGCAAAAAAATTTTCTCTATATCTTACAATTAGTGCTAGTAACAAATTTTTTATTCCAAATGCAATAATGACAAAGGTACAGAGAGAAATTAAAATACTCTGAGTGTCTATAACTTTAAAATTTAAATAATTAAGTGTGTCTATGCTTATGTAGGTTTGGACTTTGGTCATTGTTAGCTCTGGAGAAATAATAAACCCGATTAGAGGCACTAAAGAGGTAATGCTAATTAATTCTAGTAATATTGTAAAAAAATAAAAAATAAAAATTTTTTTAATTCGTATTAATTCTTTTTCATTGAGTAAAAATAAAAAAGTTTTTAGGAATTTTTTAATTTTCATATATACTTGAATAGTACTTAATTGGTAATTTTATTATAGTAAAGGGATATGATATTTAAATCAAAAGCGAAAATACTACAACGTTTAAGAAATGATAAGATAAATGTACCTCATTTAGAAATTTATAATGTTTCAAAATATAAAAAAAATAAAAAAAAATACTTGATGATATAAGAAAAAAATTTAAAAAACTCCTTGCTGTTAGGTCTTCAAATGTATTTGAAGATAAAAACAAAACTAATGCAGGATTATTTTACTCATCTGTAAATATAAACCCAAAAAATAAAATCGAACTAGAAAAAGCGATTAACAAAACTATAGATTCATACAAAGGTTACGCCAATAAAAAAAATGAGTTTTTTATTCAAGAAATGGTTGATAATGTTTATGCCTCAGGGGTTTGCTTTACAAAAAATATTAACAATGGTCTTCCTCAATGGAAAATTAATTTTACTAAAAATAAAGACACAACATTAGTAACCTCTGGAAAGGGCATGGTGCAATCTATAAATTTTTTAGATTCCGAAAAAACGATTTTTAAAGAAAAAGTTTTTCATAAATTGTATTTGAAAATTAAAGAGATACAAAAAAAAATTCAGCACGAGGATATAGATGTAGAGTTTATAATTAATAAAAAATATAATATTTTTTTTGTACAAGTTAGAAAATTACCCTTAGTTAATTCAAAAAAACCCACTCCCAATGTAGTAAAGCTTTATGAAAAACTTGAAAAAAAAATAACAAAAAGAAAAGAAAAAAATTCTGATCTATATGGAAAAACTACATTTTTTGGTACAATGCCTGACTGGAATCCTGCGGAAATTCTAGGCACAAAGCCTAGACCTCTAGCTCTATCTTTATATCAAGAACTTATAACAAATCATATTTGGTCTTTGAGTAGAAATGAATATGGATACAAAGAACTTTTTGGACAACAATTGCTAACTACTTTTTATGGAATACCCTATGTTGATATTCGGGTTGACTTCAATTCATGGCTGCCCGAATCGCTTAACGAAAAACTGTCAAGGAAGTTAGTAAATTATTATCTAGATAAATTTAAAAGTGACATTAATAACCATGACAAAATAGAGTTTGAAATTATTTTTTCAAGCTTCAATTTTTTAAGCAAAAAAAAAATACCCCAATTACTTAAGGGAAAATTTCAAAAAAAAGAAATTGTACAGATTATTGAAGGATTAAAAGCTACTAATCAAAAAGCTTTTAATAATTTAAATAAGCAAGTTGTTCAAATTGAAAAATTAAAAAAAAAACAATCGATAGTTGAAAATCAAAACATATATTGGGTAGATAAAATTATTTCACAATTAAATAATTGCAAAAAATACGGGACTACATCTTTTGCTGGGCTAGCAAGATCTGCGTTTATTTCGGTTGATATGATAAACTCAATGGTAGTCGAAGGCATATTATCAGAAAAAGAAAAAAATAATTTTTTAAATAGTATAAAAACTATATCTTCTGAAATTAATCAGGCTCTTTATTTAGATAAAAAAAAATTTAAAAAAAATATGGACATTTAAGACCTGATACATACGAAATAACTTCTCCCAATTATAGAGATGGCTTTGATCTATATTTTAATAAAATAGAAAAAAACCACAAACAAAATAAAAAAAATTATTTTAAATTAAATTTCAAACAAGTTAGACAAGTAAATAGTTTTTTGAAAAAAAACAATTTTTCCATAAATTGTGGAGAATTGTTCTTGTTTTTTAAAAAGAGTATTGAGTTGAGAGAGTATTCAAAATTTGTTTTTACGAAAAGTATAGATCAGATATTTCAAAATCTAAAAAAATTTGGAAAAAGAAATAGAATCAAGGTTGATGATTTGTCCTATTTAACTATTCAAAATATTATAGATATTTATTACAATCTAGAATATAAAAGCATAAATAGAAATCTTAGTGACAAAATTAGCAACAACAAACAGAATTATATAGAGTTGTCTAATATAAATTTACCAGAAGTAATAATTGAAAAAAATGATATTTATTATTTTGAAGAAAAAAATACTAAAGTTAATTTTGTGGGAACGGATAAAGCTTCAGGTAAAGTTTTGCATCTAAGAAAAATGCATAAAACAACAAATTTATCAAAAAAAATTATATGCATTGAGAATGCCGATCCAGGTTATGATTTTCTTTTTTCAAAAAACATATCTGGTCTTATCACGAAATATGGAGGAGCAAATTCACACATGGCTATAAGATGTTACGAATTGGGAATACCAGCTGCAATCGGGGTTGGCAATTATTTATTTGAAGATATTATAAAGAAAAAATTTATTGATATAAATTGTGAAATAAAAAAAATTTTTTAATGATCATTAATATCATGCCCACCATCAGAAATTATTACAAAAATCAAATAGATTTATGTTTTGATAAAAAATTAATTTCTCTATTAAAGACAAATTACAAAGGGGCTACGATTAAATGCGTAAATTCATTAAATGAAGAAAAATTCGATCTTTTGGTGTTAACTGGAGGCAATACAGTTATAGGTTTAAGTAATAAGGAGAAAGATTTAGCCAGGAGTAAATTTGATAATTTTTACTACAAAAAAGCAATACAAAAACAAACTCCAATTATAGGCATTTGTCATGGCGCTCAATTTATAGCTAAAAAATTCAAAGGTGTGATCAAAAAAAATAAAAAAGTGGGAATGGAAAAAATAATTTTTTTTAATAATAAAGTAAAAAAAATAAAATTGTATCATGACTATTCTATAAAAAAAATTTCAAAAGACTTTGAAATTTTAGCCAAAACCTGTGATGGATACATTGAATCATTTAGCCATAAAAAAAAAAATATATGTGGAATAATGTGGCATCCGGAAAGAAATCAAACGCTTAATTTTATAGATAAAATTGTACTCAAATCATTATGCAGTTAGTTTTGTTAGCTGCTGGGAGAGGAGCAAGATTAAAATCCAAAACTAAAAAAATTCCAAAGTGTCTCGTCAAAGTTTCTGGAAAACCAATAATTAATTATAACAATCTTTTTTTTAAAAAATTCAAAAAAAAGATTGCAGTTATAGGATACAAGTCTCTTAAATTAAGAAAATATTTACAAGAGTATAATTTTTTACAAATATATAATAAAAAGTTTTTACAAACAAATATGGTTGAAAGTATGTTTCTTGCTAAAGAAAAAATTACTGAAAAAGAAATAGTTTTTGTATATTCAGATATTGTTTTTAAAAAAACTATTTTTGAAAACTTAAAAAGTAAGTATTCTTTTTTACTACTAAATACAAAATGGGAACAATTGTGGAAAAAAAGAATGGGAGATAAATTTACTGAAGATGCAGAAACAGTTGTGGTAAAGGGAAAGTTTATATCTTCAATTGGAGAGAAGATTAAAAAGGGAAGGGTGCCCCCATGTCAATATATGGGTATTTTTAAATTGATGAAGAAAGACTACCTAAAATTGTACAATTTTTACAAAACAATTAAAAATAAAAAAATCGATTTTACAAGTTTTATAAATCTTGCGATTAAAAAAGAAGTAATAAACATAAAATACAAACTTACATCTAAACTTTGGTTAGAGGTTGATAATTCAAAAGATATTAACATTGCAGAAAAATTTTTAACTGGTTTTTATAAATGGTAATTTGGATTGTTGGACTAGCAGGAAGTGGCAAAACTACCCTAGCAAAGGGAATAATAAAGAAATACAACAAGAATAAAATTGTTCATATTGATGGGGATAAATTCAGGGGACTCTTCGATAATGATCTGGGTCACTCTCTAAAGGATAGGGCCCGAAATGCAAGGCGAATAAGTAAATTTGTAGGCTTTCTTTCAAAGCAAAAAATAAATATTGTCGTTTCTGTGCTCAGTAATTTTCCTTTTTGGCTTAAATGGAATAGAAAAAATATAAAAAACTATTTTGAAATTTTTATAGATATTAATAAAGAATTACTATTTAAAAAAAATAAAAAAAAACTTTACAATAGTAAAAAAAGAAATGTTGTTGGAAAAGACATTAAATTTAACATACCAAAAAACTATGATATTAAATTTAAAAATACATTTAAAAAGAAAGATATAGTTAATTTTTTAAAATCACTTAATGTTAAATTCATAGATTAAAAAATAAAAAGATAAAATTGAAAAACTTAATTAAAAAGATAATTAAAAAAAATTATAAGCATTGTTTATTTTCAAATACGGAGTTTGAGAAGTATAAAAAAATAAAGATAAAATATAAAAAGGAAAAGCCAGCTGATAATTTAGTTGAAAAAAAAAAATTAGCTTGTTTGACGTAGAATCTTTTTTACTTAAAAAGAGAACAGGAAATGTTAACGGCACTGATAGAAAAAAAACATTTATACTGTATAAAAAATTTTCAGTAAATAATAAATTAAAAATTTTATATAATAAAAAATATAAAAAAAAACTGAAAAGGAAATAAATAAAAAAATTTATATATACCTAGGAATTCAAATAATTCTTATGAAAGAAATTAATAATTTGCAAAAACTTAATGCGATACTGAAGATTCTTGATATTTTATATATTCAAAAAGATCTATTTCTTAATGAATTTGAAATTAGTAACTTGAAGGTTTTGGAAAATTTTAAAAAAAAAACTATACAAAAATATATATAACATAATGAAATTTGGAATTATCACATCGGATTCAAAAAGATCGTTGAATTATTTAAGTTATCTAATCTTCAATCGAATGGAGCCAGAATTTATTTTGCACTGTGGTAGCAAAAACTTTCTTAAAAAAATTTTAAAAAAAAAGAAGCAAAAATTTTTTTTTCAAAAAAAATTAACTCCCCAATAACTGAGAAAATTCTAGCAAAATATAAGGATAATTATATAATTTTTGGGTGTGGGTTAGGTACAAAAATTACAAGTAAAGAGGTATTGAGAAGCAAAATTATACATGCTCATCCAGGATTACTTCCAGAGTTTAAGGGAAGTGCGGTTTTTTTTTATTCAATAATATTAAATAATTGCATAAAGATAAGTATTATACGCATGAATCACCTAATAGATGGTGGTAAATTATATGTAGTGAAGAAAATTAAATTTAAAGAAATTAATTTTAAAACTATAGATCTTGATATTGATCGACATAGAATTGAAATGATAACTAATTTTCTAAAATCTAAAAAAAAAATAATTGCAAAAAAGAAAGATAAATTTAATTCTTATTATATTCCCCACCCTGCTATCCGAAAACTATCCGAAAATATTTACTTAAAAAATAATTTAAAAAATTAAAAAGAAGTTTAATTACATTCGCTGTTTAAAGAATTTAAAAAAGTATTTTTTATATAAACAAATTTATTTCTTTTTTTTTATAAAAGTCCGTTGAAGAATTATAAGAAAATTTTAAGTTGTTAATAAAATTAGAATCTAAGTTTTCAAGATCTTTTTTACTTGAAAATGATTTTGAAAGGAGGGAGTAAGATTCCTCTGCAAATAAATTTAGTATTTCAAAATTGCATAAGGTATTGTGTTAAGGATTTTTAAATCTTTTATGTTATAGTTGAAATGCATAATTAATGAATTCAGGATATACTATTTTTTTTTAAAATATATGTGTATTCAATTTCTTTTTTATTATGATGGTCATTATTAGGCTTATAATTTGACAGATGTTTATAAAATAATCCATGTACTATTTGTATGAATTCATTTTTTATTTCGAGTCGATTTTTTTCGTTTAGAGTAGAAACCATTTTACTCAAAGGTTGAAAAAGTGGTCTCAACCCAAAATTCCAAATCTCAGGCATAATATCGCCGTAAATAGGCTCAATAGCAATTATTTCAACTTTCTTATTATTTTGAAAAATTTTGTAAATTTCATTAAATGATTTTAAAAATTTCCAACTATTGGATCTTCCAGCATCAATAATATTGGAAAAATTTTTACCAAAAATTTTTTGAATATACTTGCTTGACTTAAAGCTAAGAGCGGAATCATTTTTTATTTGCAAAACTATATGGCCGTTTTTTTTTGTGCAGTCTATAATTTGATTAATATGAAAGTCATAGTTTTTTACCCAATATGAGCTATTGCTATAAACATATCCAAACTTTTCATTATTAAATAAAAATTTATTGTTGTTATCTTGCTGATGAAGGTTTGTGTAAAAATTTAACTTAGATGCCTTTTTTAATAAGTTTTTTTTCCAGTCAATTCCATGCGTGTAATGAAGATGAGGTTTTTTTAAAATTTTAACAAAATAGTCTCTATTAAAGAAATCAAAATTATCAATTTTTCTGGCTGTTTCTTTTTGGTATTTTATACTTCTAAACATATCGGTTGTATTGCTAAGCAATCCACCAAATGTTAAAAATGAAAAAACACCATCCCCGCAAGAAATATCTAAGGTGCTATCCTTTTCATGGAAGTATTTTAAAGTTTTTCGGTATGATACTGATCTCAAATACAACATAAGAGCATTCTCGGGTCTTAACCAAAAAAAATTGAGTAGTTGATTAAATAATACTTTTTTTTCTTTATGCATTGCTTACCTTACAACTAAAGGTAATTTTTTTAAACTGATACTTGACAGCTCTAAAAATAGAAATATCAATATATTAAGTTTTGGCCTGCTAACATCGCTGGCAAGTAATTAAAAAATACCAATAAATTTATAATTTATGACCAAATAATAAAAAATTATCAGCTTGATGAAAATTTATTAACAAATTAGTATCTAATATGCAATATACAGTCTAAAAAATAAGGAAGCATGAATTTTTTTTTTGGTATAAATAATAATATCTTTAAATCAGAAATTCAGATTCCTTTGTTTCAAAATAAGTCCCCGAGACCAAGGAATTTAAAATTATTTAAGTCTTTTCCTCAAAATAAAAAATGGGTTATTGAAGAAATTAAAAATAAGAAAATTAATAAATATTTTTATATTTTGAAAGAGAGGGACATAAGCAGCAAGGATATTTACTTTTTAGCAGAAGATAGTGATGTGAATAATTTTGATAATAAGAAGTTAAAAAATTTTAATAATTTTACCAAAACTGTTCCTGCTTACAGAGCAAATTTAAAAATTTTCTTGAAAGACGGAGGTTTTTCTTCTTTTCAGTCAGAGTATCCTTTTTCAATGGTTGGCAAAAAAGGTACTATATTAAGTTCGATTAGCTCAATAGCAAATAAGAATGCTGATCAAAACTACATTTTAATTAGAAATATTTATGAAGATCCTATCGAAGAAAAATTTAACGGATATTTAGTTAATATTAAAACTAAAAAAATTGAAGAAAAATATGAGCTTAAAACGAATTTCACAAATATTGTTGAAATTAAAAATTATTCTATAAAACCCGAAATCTTCTTGGTGACAGATCTTTATTTGGGTATACCTATGTATGCTTCAATTCAAGGTGGATTTGTTTCTTTGGAGCACACCCACCCACCACACGAATATATCTTAAGCGAAAATAAATTTATTAAAGTAAGTGAATTAAAAAAAGAAATTAATGAAATTATTGCTTAAATTTTTAATAAATACAAATTTAGCCGTATTAATTAGGAATACGATTGGCTTAAGAGCTGTTAGTTTTAAATTAACTCCATCAAAAATACCCACCAGTGTTAGTGATGCTTTTTTATGGAGGACAGACAATGGATACAAAACAAAATTTAAGTATTCGAATATACTAGATTTGTTTTATAAAAAAAAAACACGTGGGTTGAGTTCCATATTTATTCTAAGAGCAACCAGTTATTAAAAATTGAGAAAATATCTAATTTAGATGTTTCGAATGAGTTTGAAATAACATCTAAATATTTGAGCAATATCGAAGATTATGGTGTATTTTATATTTATCATTTTTCAAAAAAAAAGCTGGAGGGTAAAGATGTAATAAGTAACAGATGTTATTTGGGCTATTCAAAAAATAAAAAATTACATTCATTTGTCCATGGAAATACATATGCAAGATCTACACAAATTTATGCATATAAAAAAAATTT
>NC_015380.1:1010000-1284727 GCF_000195085.1 Candidatus Pelagibacter sp. IMCC9063
ATTGGGAGCTGTAAAAAGGGGTATTGACATGTTTGATTGTGTTTTGCCAACAAGATCAGGAAGAACAGGTTTAGCCTACACTTGGGAAGGTAAAAAAAATTTAAAAAATGCCAAATATGCAAATGACGATTCTCCACTAGATCCATTAGTTAACTGTCCTGCATCACAAAAATATTCTCGTAGCTATTTAAATCATTTGGTTAATTCTAAAGAAATTTTGGCATCCACTCTCTTGAGTTGGCACAATATTGCCTTTTATCAAGACCTGACTAGAAAAATTAGAGAATCTGTCGCTAATAACGATTTTCAAAATTTTTATAACAAGCATTTTGATATTCTAAACTCTTAATTCTTAAGTCTTCCCGTCTTTTAAAAAATGTTGATAACGGGGTATTTCTATTGATTATTAGATAGATATTTAATAAACAGTAAATTCTTAACTTGTAAAATTGTATTATTTATCATGTTAATTAAATGTGTGGGCCCTTAGCTCAGTCGGTAGAGCAATTCCCTTTTAAGGAATGGGTCGCAAGTTCGAATCTTGCAGGGCTCACCAATTACTATGACAAAAGAAACTAAATACTTCATTGTTAAATGCAATAGATGCAAAACAGAAGTTAAAGTATCTCCTGAAGTTTATAGAAAAAAAGAAAAAGTTGAATGTGATAATTGCTTAGAAGCAATGTTTAAAAAATTTAAACTGTCTTAAGTTTTGGAAATTTTTTTCTAATTGAAGGTATCCAGCTTCTTATTTGAGCAATTCTATTAGTGGAAGAGGGGTGTGTGCTTAAAAATTGAGGAGGCTCTTTTCCTTTATTTTGTTCCCTCATTCTTTTCCACAATTCAGCGCCTTCATACAAATTGTAACCTGTCAAAGAACAGAATGCCAAACCTAGATAATCAGCCTCAGTTTCTTGTGATCTCGTAAAAGGATTAAACACCCCGACTTGTAAAACATCTACTCCAGTAGTTTTTCCAATAGTGTTTCTTGTTCTTGAAATGGCACCTCCTAAAAATATATCAGCAACAGTAGTTCCAAGATTTATAGCTAAGGAAGCACTCATTCTTTCAACAGAATGTTTGGCAACAGCGTGTGCAATTTCATGACCCATTACGTTAGCAAGGCCATCTTCATTTTTGGTAACTTTAAGAATACCGCTATAAACAGCAATTTTTCCACCAGGCATGCACCAGGCATTAAGCATTTTATCGTCATCTACTAGAGTATATTCCCATTTAAAGTTTTCTGTGGGGTCTTTAATATTCTTCATTTTAAAATAAGAAGAGATAGCAACTTCCATTTTTGATCCTATCGATTTAATCAATTTTAGAGTTTCGGTATCTTTACTGATCTTTGCTTTTTTCTTAAACTTCTCATATGCTTGCGCTGCCTTGCTGTTGATTACTGATTCGGGATAAAAAGTAATTTGTTTTCTATTAGTAATCGGTGCAGACGAACAGGATGCCAAGCTGAAACTACAGCATCCACAGCCAATATATTTTACAAACTCTCTTCTCTTCATAATAAAAATGTTATAGTAATTTATTATTAATTTTTAGACTATTTAATAGTATTTTAAATATAAATGTTAAAAAACAAAACTCCCAAAAGAACTTTAATATCTCGTATTAGAACCTATTTTTTGACTGGTGTGGTGGTTTTAATACCGATTGGTATTACCATTTATTTAACAGTATTAATAATGAGTGTTTCCCCATCGTTGATACCAGCTAGTATCAATCCAAATAAGTACCTTCCTTTTAACATACCGGGCTTAGAGTTTTTGGTCGCCTTTATAATAATTACTTTTGTGGGAATGGTTTCCTTAACTTTTATAGGAAAAACTTTGTTAAATTTTGGACAGAGAATATTAAATAAAATTCCAATTCTAAGGACAATTTATAACGGTTTGGGACAATTAACAAAAAATTTCACATCAAGTAATAATAAATCAAAAAAAATTGTACTCCTTGAATATCCAAGAAAAGGTCTCTGGTCAGTTGGTTTTGCTACCGGTGATAACAAAGGTGAAATATCAAATAAAGTGGGTAGGGGTAAACGATTGATTAATGTTTTTGTTCCAACGACTCCAAATCCTACCAGTGGTTTCTTGCTGATGGTTCCAAAGAAAGATTTGATATTTTTAGACATGAACTTTGAAGACGCCTCTAAGTTTATTATGTCAGCTGGATCTATAAATCCTAGGAGCAAATAAAAAAATGACATTTTGTGCTTAAAATTATTACTTCTGGAGCTTTTGCTTCGGTGTTAGAAAAAATTCTTCCTTTATTCGCACAAAAAAATAATATTATCTACGAGCTCTCCTATGGATCTTCCTTTGGTGAAGCCAAAGACTCCATACCCTCAAGAATTAAAAACAATGAGCATTTTGATATCTATTTTTTAGCTGAAGGCGCAATCAACAGGCACCATGACGAGGGTATTCTAGACATCAAAACGAAACACAATATTGTAAGTTCAGAAATTGGTGTCGCCGTAAAAAATGGTTCTAAATTACAAGATATATCGTCCTTAAAGTCCTTTAAAGAAACTCTTATATCAGCAAAATCAATTGGTTACGCTGCTTCGGCAAGTGGTATTTATCTTGCAAATACTGTTTTTCCAAAAATTTTTAACGATCCCAATGTTATATTAAAAAAATCAAAAAAAATATTGAGTGAAAGGGTGGGTTCAGTCATTTTTAGAGGTGATATAGAGATAGGCTTTCAGCAATACAGTGAGTTACTACCGATTAAAGGGATAAAAATAATAGGAATGCTACCAAAGGAAATTAGAAAGTCTTTTATCTTTGGATCTGCAATGTTTAACAATTCACCGTATGAACCTATTTACAGAAATTTAATAAAATTCATTAAGCATGATCATATTCAGAAATTCATTACAAAATCTGGTCTTAAGATATTGTAAATATTTAGTTACTAATTACAATTTATTTAATTAAATAATGTATTTAAGCAATTGATTTAAAACAATTTTTTCTTTTTTTAATAATATCTTTTTAGTTGTTGTACCTCCTTTACCAGAATAGCCACCAAGACTACCGTCTGACCTAACAACTCTATGGCACGGTATTATTGGAGGAAAAGGATTTTTACCGATAGCATTTGCAACCGCTCTAACTGCAAGGGGTTTATTTATAGCTATCGCAACTTGTGAATATGTCCTCAACTTTCCTTTTGGTATTTTTTTTAGACAATTCCAAACTTTGATTTCAAATTTCGTACCTTTGGAATTTTTCATTATAATTTTATATAACTATCTAGATATAGCCCTTTAAAATTAAATTTTATAAGTGGAATTTATAGTATTGACAAGTTAATTTGCTTGATATATTACTTCCGATAATTAATGGTTATCGGAAATATTTAATATGAGCAATATAATTAATAAATTAAATGAATTAGAAAAAGAAACCAACCTTAATCTAGGATCGTCTAAATCTCTAAATACATTAAGAGCATACAGATCTGATTTTTCAGATTTTAAAAACTTTTGCTCAGATCTAAATTTACCCTATCTACCAACGCATATTAAAGCAGTTTCTTTGTATATGACACATCTGTCAAAATCTAATAAATATAGCACATTAAAAAGAAGATTAGCCTCAATTAACGTAATACACAGTTTAAAAGGTTTTCATATTGATACCAAAAACCCCTTAATAAAGGATAACTTAGAAGGTATAAAACGAAAAATAGGTATATATCAAAATGGTAAAAAACCATTATTAATCAATAATTTACATAAGATAATTGATGTTATAGATTATTATAAAATACAAAAATATGTACGTTCTACGAGAGATAAAGCGATAATATTAATAGGATTTTCCGGAGGTTTCAGGAGATCCGAAATTGTGAATTTAAAAAAAAACGATCTTGAATTTGTAGAGGAAGGTTTAAAAATAAGCTTACGAAGGTCTAAAGGTGACCAGTATGGAGAAGGAATGATCAAGGCAATACCTTATTTTAATAACAAAAAATACTGTGCAATTATAGCTCTTCAAGATTGGTTGAGCGCTAGAACAAACAATAATGACCTTATATTCCCCTACTCTGACAAAACCGTATCTTTAATTTTAAAGAAATACTTAAATATCATTGGATTGGATAGCCGGCTCTACTCAGGACACAGCTTAAGATCAGGATTTGCAACATCAACTGCATCTCACGGAGCTGATGAACGAAGTATTATGGCAATGACAGGTCACAAATCTACTGAAATGGTGAGAAGGTATATAAAAGATTCGAATCTTTTCAAAAATAATGCATTAAATAAGTTAAACGATTAACACGAACTAGCAAACACAAATCGAATCTTAGAGACTAATACATTAAGAGTGTATTGTTTTTTTTATATCCAATAAAATTTTTTTCGCTTAATTAAATTACACTTTGAAAGAATGTAAGAGCAGACTTCTTTAGAATTAAAGTATTTGTGATATTTCTGATGTGCACTTTTAGCATACTTTTTTGCCAAATGATCATTCTTTTTAAAAAAAATAATTTTGTTTATGAGGTCATTTTTATTTTTATAAAAGATTATTTCTTTATTGGTAAAAAATTTATTATAATTAGTTTTTTGATCCATAAAAGTTAAAAGCCCATTACCTATTAATGAGGCTATACGATCACTTGAATATAATTTTTGATATTGTCCTCTACTCATATTTAAACCCATTCTTGAATTGCTCAAATAGTGAAAAAAATCTGATCCCCACTTTGGAGAATTAAAATTACTTGAAATAAAATATTTTTTTATTTGGTGCAACGAGGAATGTAAAGAATTAATAAAGTTATCACGCTCATCGGTTTTACCTGATTTCAAAACGCCTCTATGTTGTCCATGGCTTAAAGAAAAAAAAAGATCATATGGAAGGTTGTTATTTGAAAAGTTTTTATTATTCTCTATTGAGGAATCAACAGGATTTGGAATAAAATAAAATTTATTCTTGAATTTAGAAAGAATTTTACTTGGTAAAGATGTAATAAAAATCTTGTCTATATAATTAATATTATTGAGCAAAATTTTTGAATTATTTTCAAAGAACTCTGGAGAAATAGAGTCAATATACCATCTACAAATTCTTAACTTTGGCAGTAAGATTTTAATTTTTTTTAAAGTTGCTCTATTAATTTTATTAGTATGTCCTAAAATCATTAGGTCAGGTGCAAAATTTGCGACATTCTTAATTATTTTTTCATTAAGGGAGTAAATACTGTTTCCAATATTTGATTTTAAAAAAAATTTATCATCAATAGTATGAACAAAATGACCAAGCTTGGTAAATCCAATATTAAATTTATTAGCTGTAGAATAGTATAAATTACCGTTGGATGATTGGTTGAAGCTAGCAATGTGTAATATTTTTAGGTTTTTTGCATTTACAGCTACTTTTTTTTCAAAAAGAGAATCCCGTATATTATCAATTTTTTTAGAGGTTTTTTCTAAGGAATAATTAAATTTTTTGAAAATATTTTTTTGCATTGAAATCAATTTCTTGGGATTCTTTGCAAGAAAAGTTATTTTTTTTAACAATTCATCGGAGTTGTTGTTTTTTAATATTGAAAAACCTTCTGTTAAGGTTTCAACCAGGCCACCCCTATTAGAAACTATTGGAAAGGATCCTCTAGAGGCAGATTCTATTGGAAGACGACCTAGGGGCTCATCCCAACTTGAGCAGGCAATAGTGATTTTAGATTCTGAGATAAGTTGTAAGGCTTCTTTGTTAGAAATTTCACCAAGCTCAACTATATCTTTACTTTTTTGTATATTTCTTCTCGGTTCAGATCCAACAGCTATTCCTTTCCATGTTTTATGATTTTTAAGAAACCTTGAAACTGCATCAGTATAAATGTCATACCCTTTTGTACGATTTAACTTACCAACAAATAAAATTATATTTTTTTTAGCTGGAAATTTTTTTACTGTTGATACACCTGGATAAAAAATATTTATTTTTTTTGTGTCAGTTATTTTCAAATCTCTAAAAAATTGATCTTTCATCCACACACTTAAAAAAACTAGACTATCAACGTTTTCATACAAAAACTTCCGATCAGAAAGTTTTGCAGATCCTTTAAGGTCAAGTGGATTATTATGAAAGAAAAGTACAAACTTTTTATCTGGAAATTTTTTTTTAAGATAAAAAAAATACTTTGGTCGATTGTGCAGTTCAATAATATCAGTTTTAGGAAAAATTTTTTTTTGGAATGAACTTACATAGGAAGAGTTGCTAAAAAAATTTTTGTTAGAGTCTAAAGGCTTAAAATTTTTTGTGTCTAAGGGCTTGTTAACTTTAGAGCCATATACATGGGTAGTTTTTTTATATTTTGATTTTGGTAAATGAGTATTCACCAGAATGGAAACTGCCCCACCTCCTACTTTGGTATATTTTTCTTTTAAAGGCAGTAAAATTGCAATATTCATTTTTTATAAATTAAAAACTTTTAAAAAATTAGCCGACGTATTCTTTCCTATTTCTGAAATTTCTATCTTTTTCAATTCAGACAATCTCTTTGCCACTAAAATAACATTTTGGGGATAATTCTTTTTACCCCTTAGAGGGTGTGGCGATAAATAAGGCGAGTCAGTTTCTATCAGAACTCTATCTATAGGAGTGTATTTTGCAACTTCTTGAATTTCGATAGTATTTTTGAAAGTTATAATTCCGCTAAATGATATGTAGCAACCAATATCTAATAAAGATTTTGCAAATTTCATTGATCCGGTAAAGCAATGTATCAAAACCCTTAGATTAGAATTTTTTGTATGCTCTTTAAGAATACTCAAAGTTTCGTCTTCCGCATTTCTAGTATGAACAATGACAGTAGAATTGTCTTCGACTGCAAACTTAATATGAGTTAGAAATAAATCAATTTGACACTTTTTTTCTTCAGTAGAATAATAAAAATCAAGACCTGTCTCTCCATAACCAATATTTTTGTCTGATGATTGGTAAAGTTTTTGCACCTGATCTTTTTTGTCACTTTCAATGTGTGCCTCGACTGGATGAATACCTACACTAGAGTAAATATTTTTATACTCTTTGGATATTTCAATGCATTTGGCAGAAGATTGGATATTAGTACCAATAGTTAGCAATTTAGTCACAGATAATTTTTCACAATCTTCTACAACTTTAGAAATATTGCTAACCAAAGGCTCATAACTAAGGTGACAATGTGAATCAATAAACATTATATATATTTTTTAAACATTAATCCTGGCATTTTCAATTCTACATTAATGGGTAAATTTTTATTTATTAATTCAAGGGATATATTTTTGGTGTCTACATTTAAACAAGATAAATAATATTCAGATTTTGAAGGCATTACTGGATGCAAAAGAATAAATATATTCTTCAATGCATTAAGGGCAATATATAAAATAGTCCCTACCCTAGGATCAGAATTTTTCGCTTTAGTCCATGGCTCTTCATCATTTACAAATTTATTAATTTTAGATGAATAAGAAATTACTTCTCTTATATAGTTATGAATCTCAAAACTATCCATAGATTTTCTCAATCCCTCCACCGGACAATCCATAAACTTTTGGTCATCTTTTAATAAAGGCTTTGGGTCTGGTACTTTGCATGAAAAATATTTATTAATAAGTACAAAAATTCTTTGGCTAAGATTTCCAATATTGTTAGCAAGATCACTATTTATGCAATTTTTTAGATTATCAATATTAATATTTCCATCTAAACCATACATAACTTCTTTCATTAGATAGTACCTAATTTCATCTAAACCAAATTCATTCACTACTTCAATGGGGTCTAAGATATTACCTTTAGATTTTGACATTTTCTCATCACCAGACAAAATCCAACCGTGTCCAAATATTGTTTTAGGTAAAGGTATTTCAGCTGCAAGCAAGAATGCAGGCCAGTATACGGCATGAAATCTTAAAATATCTTTTCCTATGATATGAACATCCGCAGGCCAAGATGAGTTCTCGTCAAAATAGTTTGTAGCTGTAAGATAATTTGTAAGAGCGTCTAACCATACATAAATAATATGATCTTTCGAATTGGGGACGGAGATCCCCCATTTAAAAGAATTTCTGGAAATAGACAGATCGTTTAAGCCACCTTTTACAAAGCTCATTACCTCATTTCTTCTTGATGATGGTTGAATAAATTCAGGATTATCTTCATAATGTTTAATCAAAAGATTTTGAAATTGTGATAATTTAAAAAAATAAGATTCCTCCTCAACCCACTCAACTGCACTGCCAGATGCTACGGACAATTTGATATTATCCTTTTCAATAATTTCACTTTCTGTATAAAAAGCTTCATCAGATACTGAATACCAGCCGCTATATTTTGACAAATAGATAAATTTTTTTTCTTCTAAAATCTTCCATAGTTTTTGAACAGTTTTGTGATGCCGGTCTTCAGTAGTTCTAATAAAGTCAGTGTTACTTAAATTCAAAGTTTTTGTAAGATCTAAAAAAACTTTTGAAATTTCATTGCAAAAGACATTGGGTGATAATTTTCTTTTATCTGCAGATTTTTGTATTTTTTGACCGTGCTCATCAGTTCCAGTTACAAATTTCACATCATACCCTTCGAGCCTTTTGTATCTAGCTATAAAATCAGCAGAAATGCTTGAATACGCATGGCCCATATGAGGCTTAGCTGATGGATAGTAAATTGGAGTCGTAATATAATACTTTTTTTTCATCAACTTAATTTTTTAACAATTTCATAAGTTGTATCTATGTTAGAATTAAAATCTATCAATTCTTCAGACCGTTTTTCAAATAGTGTATATAATTTTTTATATTTTGAATAATTATTATTGAATTTTTCTAAAAATAATTTTTTTACTATTTGATTACCGAAGTTAAGTGCATTTAAATCTTTATTTTTTTTGTAATCTTCATAGCAAAACTTTACTATTTCTACTGAACTCATATCAGTAAGATTATTTTCTTCAATGTAAATAATTTTATTAACTATCATGCCTGGCGTATCATAAGCATCAAAATGCCTAACCGTAATAGATGAGGTTAAGGTAAAATCCCTTAATAGTTTTGTTAAAAGCTCATCAGATATTTTTTTATTCATTTTAATATTAACCTTATGACATCTTGACAATATTGTTTCATATATTTTGGCATGAGAATCTCTAATCAAAAAGAAATATGTATTTTTGGGTGGATCTTCTAGCAACTTAAGTAATGAATTTGTAGCACTAGAATTTAAATCTTCAATATTTGAAATTAAAATAAATCTTGGGGAGGAAAGTGAGGCTTTATAAGAACAAAAATTAATTAGTTCTCTAATTTGGTCTATTTGTATAGATGAGTTTTTTTCTTTTTTTTCAACAATTTTAAAATTTGCATATTCATTATTGCGTAATCTTTTTAAAATTTCTTGATCATTAATAATAAAATCCTTTAAATATGTTTTTTTTTCAAAACTATTTAACAGATGAAATGCAAAAAAATGTAATAAAAAAGTTTTTTTACCTAAACCACCCTGGCCTGAAAAAATTATTGACTGAGGTAGATTCTTGAAAGTTAATAAATTATTTAAAGATTGGAAGTAATTTTCATAAAAATAAAGCTTATTGTTAACTTTATTCATTTTCAAAATTGCTTTTAATTCTTTTTACAAGACCGCCTCTTAAAATTTTAACCGATAATTTAATAGAATAAAAAAAAGCTAGACTATCTGCTGAACCATGACTTTTGATTACAGGAGCATTTAACCCTAAAAAAATACCACCATTGTATTTTCTTGGATCTAGAGATTGTTTTACCTTTTTAAATAAAGGAAAGCTAAAAAGATAGCAGACTTTACCAAAAAAAGAGTTTGAAAATATTTTTTTAATTTCTGTGGTAATAAAATTAACTGTACCTTCGGCTGTTTTTAAAGCAATATTTCCTGAAAAACCATCTGTAATAATAACGTCAACATCACCATCTTTAATGTGATTGCCTTCTATATAGCCACTAAAATTAAAATTGTTTTTGTTCTTGGATAATGCATTGAAGGCATTTTTTAATTCTTCATGACCTTTTATTTCTTCTGAACCTACGTTCAATAAAGCGACTGTAGGATCTTTTTTATCAAAGATAGAGCGATAAAGTTCAGCCCCAATTTTAGAAAACTCAACATAATTTTTTTCATTAAATTCTATATTAGCTCCAAGATCCATAACAACACTTACACCTTTAAAATTTGGCCACAAACCTGCTATGGCTGGCTTGTCAATGCCATCCATCATTTTAATTAAAAGTTTTGAGATAACAAGCAAGGCTCCAGTGTTTCCAGAGGATATAATCAAGTGAGATTCTTTATTTTTAACGCTTTCTATTGCTTTCCACATACTACTGTCTTTACCAACCTTAATTGCATCTCGTACGGAATTTTTATCCTCTATCTGACTTTCGCAATTAATTATTTTATAATTTTGGGGTAATATATTTTTATATTGGCTTATTTCCTTAACGATCGAAGTTTCTTTTCCAAAAATATTAAAAAATACTTCCTTGTCCTCTTTTAAAAAGAGACTTAAACCCTCTATAACCTTGCCAGGAGAATTTTCTCCACCCATTGCATCAATAGCAATAGTGTAGTTAAAACTACTCATATAATTATTTATTAAATTTTAGGCTTAAAAATTTGCTTGCCGTTATACATTCCAGTTTTAGCATCAACATGATGCGACAACCTGTATTCACCGCTTTTTTTGTCTTCAACAATATTTTTAAAAACAGCAGATCTGTGAGATCTTCTCATGCCCTTCTTGGATTTTGATGTCTTCTGCTTAGGTACAGCCATAATAATTTTTTAAAAAAGTTAATATTGCTTATTTTAATACCAATATGATCATATTAATCAATATAATAATAGGATGCATAAATCTTTTTTTTATGATTAAAACCTCATCATAATATGACAAAAACCTTAAATTTTTTGAAAAAAATAACACTTATAACATTTTGTATTTCTACTGTTTTATCATGTAGCTACAAGCCTGTTATAAAAAATAATGGAATACTTAATTTAGAGAAACGTACGAGCTTAATGCTTGTTGGAGCTACTAATAAAAATGACGTAGTGCAATCAATTGGTCAGACCATACTAAAGGAACAGCCAAATGAAAACATATGGGCTTATATTGAAACAGTAGAGCAAAAGAAGTTTGGTAAAAAAAAGATTATAAGAAACACCTTGTTAATTTTAGAATTTGACAGCAGGGGGGTATTAAAAAGCAAAAAAATATTAAATAAGAATGATTTTAATAAAATTAAATTTGATGAGGCCAGCACAGTATCCTCAGGATTGAACAACTCCTTCTCAAAAAGAATATTTTCTAGTATAAGAAAGAGAGCTCAAAATAAACTTGATACAATTACCAAATAAAAAATAATTATCCTGCAATTATTGCTAACAAAAGTAATGCAACAATATTAGTTATTTTAATCATTGGATTAACTGCAGGTCCAGCTGTATCTTTATATGGATCACCAACGGTATCACCAGTCACAGCAGCTTTGTGCGCTTCTGAACCTTTTCCACCATGATTACCATCTTCAATATATTTCTTTGCATTGTCCCATGCGCCACCTCCTGCAGTCATAGAAACAGCTACAAACAACCCTGTAATAATTACTCCAAGTAACATTGCACCAACTGAAGCTAAAGCCGCAACTTGACCACCGATAAATAAGATTACAAAATATAAAACAATCGGTGAAAGAACCGGCAATAAAGAAGGGATTATCATTTCTCTAATGGCAGCAACGGTTAACAGGTCAACTAATTTTGCATAGTCTGGTTTTTGTGTTCGCTTCATAATGCCTGGAAATTTTTTAAATTGTCTTCTAACTTCCACCACAACTGCTCCTCCTGCTCTACCAACCGCTTGCATACCCATTGATCCAAATAAATAAGGGAGCATTCCACCAATTAACAAACCAACAACAACATAAGGGTTAGATAAATCAAAAGTAACAACTATTCCTTCAAGTTTTGATCCTGCAACCCCTGAGAAATGTTTAATGTCTTCAACGTACGCAGCAAATAAAACTAAAGCTCCTAGGCCAGCAGAACCAATTGCATATCCTTTTGTAACAGCTTTAGTTGTATTACCCACAGCATCTAATGCATCAGTAGTTTTTCTAACGTTTTTTGGTAACTTAGCCATCTCTGCAATTCCACCAGCATTATCAGTAACTGGTCCGTAAGCATCAAGAGCAACAACCATTCCAGCCAAAGCTAGCATTGTTGTAACCGATATGGCAATTCCATAAAGTCCTGCAATTGAGTTGGTAGCAAGAATTCCAGCAACAATAATTAAAGCCGGTATAGCTGTTGCTTCCATTGAAACAGCAAGGCCTTGAATAACATTTGTTCCGTGCCCTGTAGTAGAAGATTTGGCGATACTTCTAACTGGCTTGTATTCAGTTCCAGTGTAATACTCAGTAATCCAAATTAATAAGCCAGTAATAACTAAACCAATTATTCCACAATAATACAAGCTCATACCGTTAAAAGTTTTACCATTAACAGTATATTCGTTTGTAAAGCCAATCACATAATCTGTAACTGGATATAAAATTGCTAACGAAGAAACCGCTGAGACTACAAACCCTTTGTACAAAGCATTCATGACATTTTTGCTCTTACCAAGCTTCACAAAGAAAGTTCCTAAGATAGAAGTCAAAATACATGCTCCACCTATACTCAATGGATAAATCATCATGTTCATGTCTCCATTAAAAAATATAGAAGCTAAAACCATAGTAGCTACAATAGTAACAGCATAAGTTTCAAATAAATCAGCAGCCATACCAGCGCAATCACCTACGTTATCGCCTACATTGTCAGCTATAACAGCAGGGTTTCTAGGATCGTCTTCAGGAATACCAGCTTCAACTTTTCCAACTAAGTCAGCACCAACATCGGCTCCTTTGGTAAATATTCCCCCACCCAATCTTGCAAAAATAGAAATCAAAGAAGCTCCGAAACCTAAAGCAACAAGAGCATTAACAATTTCTCTTTCTTCAACTTTAAACTCAAGTAAAATATAATAATAAACTGCAATAGATAAAAGAGCTAGTCCTGCAACCAACATTCCAGTCACAGCTCCAGATTTAAAAGCAACATGCAAACCTTGTGCTAAACCTTTTCTAGATGCTTCTGCAGTACGAACATTAGCTTGAACAGAAATTAACATACCAACATAACCTGCTATTCCAGATAAAGTTGCTCCAATTAAATAACCTAATCCAACCCAAGGAGTAAAAAGCAAAATAATTAAAATCAAAACTGCAAAACCAACAATTGCAATTGTTTTATATTGCCTGTCTAAATATGCCTTAGCACCAATTTGAATTGCCGATGCAATTTCCTGCATCTTAGCATTTCCTGGGCTAGCACTTAAAATTTGTTTACTAGAAATAAATCCGTAAAGAACTGAGATTACTCCGCAAACGATCACTAAGTTTAAAATTAGACTTGGACTTAACATATTTAAATTCCTTTATTTTGTTAGTTTTGAAAAAACGATACATGCCAAAATTCGCTAGTAAAATCAACACAAAGTTAAGGAAAAGGATTGCTTTTGAGGCGAAATCTACACGTGTTCTGACTTAAAAACAGAATCTAAAACAGCGTTTACTAGGCCTTTTTGACTTGAATCGTAATACATCTCAGTAACAGCAAGATATTCATCAACAACAACCTTAAAAGGTATTTTGGGCATATAAAGCACTTCGAATATAGCAGCTTTTAATATTATTTTAAGAATCATATCCAGATTTTTAAAGCTTATATTTGAAGATAAGTTTTTGGACAAGATTTGATCCAGGTCAGCTTCTTTTTCAAAAAAACCATTAAACACTTTTTTAACAGTTCTAATATAGGAGCTTTTTGGAAATTTAATTTCGTGACTAGAATCGCTAATTTTTTCATAAATTTTTTGAATAACAATTAGCCTTGAACTTCCTTTCATCTAAATATGCTTTAATAAAGAGATTGCTGCATTAGCGGCTTCTTGACCTTTATTTTTATTTTTAGAACTTCTTTCGATGGCCTGCGTTCGAGTCAAGGAAGTAATAATTCCATTAGTAATAGGAACTTTATGTTCAATGGAAAGATCTAGCAAAGATTTTGTAATAGCCGATGCAATAAAGTCAAAATGAGGAGTTTTGCCTTTTATAATACAGCCCAAAGCAATGAAAAATTTATATTTTTTTTTTATATTGCAAGAAATTAAAGTTGGTATTTCTAACGCACCAGATACAATCTTAATATCCGCTTCTAATTTGTTTCTGCTTAGTGTCTTCAAGCAATACTTTAACAGATTATCTGAAATATTTTCGTAATAATTAGAAACAACTACTAAGCCTTTTTTTTTCATTTAATTATTTCCTGCTTAACAATTTTAATATCAAAACCATCTAGGGCAACTAATTTTTTCTTGGCACTTGAGACTAAAATCATTTTTTTAACTTTTAATTTTTTTAAAATTTGAGCACCTAAACCATAATACCTTAACGCATTGCCGTTAATAGGTTTTTTTAATAGATCCTTTGAAGAAATAACCTTGGGTGTGTCTAAGGTTTCACTTTGTTTCATTACTAATAATATGCAGCTAGATGTTGAGCGACTAAAGTAGTCCAATGTTTTTTTAACTTTTGCATTAATACTTTTGTTTAAAAGAATATCGATAGAATTGGAAGTAACAACTCTAACCTTTGGAATATTTTTATCACTGATAGGCCCTTTTATAATAGCAAAATGCTCTAGATTATCTATTTTGTTAACAAATGTTTTTAAGGTATATTTTTTATCTTTTATATTAAAGAGCTTGTTTTCCTTTAAACTTACAAGAGTTTCTTTTTTTAATCGGTAGGAAATCAAGTCTTCTATTTTTGCAATTTTGAGCTTATGTTTCTTGGCATAACTAAATAACTGATCTCTTTTAGCCATAGAGCCATCTTCATTCATTATTTCACATATTACGGCTGAAGGGTGTGTCTTGGCCAATTTAGCTATATCAATAGAGGCCTCTGTATGCCCTGCCCTAACTAATGACCCGCCATTTCTTGCAACCAGTGGGAAGACATGTCCTGGTGTGGCTATATCTTTTTTTGAAGAGTTTTTTTTTATTGCTGTTAAAATAGTTTTACACCTATCGAATGTTGAAATTCCAGTAGTAACACCTTTCCTTGCTTCAATACTAATAGTAAAAGCAGTTTTTAAACGAGACTGGTTTGAGCTTGGCATTAGCTCTAAACTTAATTCATCTGATTTTTTTTTATCGAGCGCTAAACAAATTAACCCTCTTCCGTGCTTTGCCATAAAATTTACTTTTTCAGGGGTTGCTTTTTTAGCTACGAAAACTAAGTCACCTTCATTTTCTCTATTTTCATCATCAACTAAAATAAAAATTTTCCCTTTTTTAGCTTCCGAAATAATAGTTTCAATTTTTGCAAATTTAAAGTTTTTTTTCATTTTTTCTTATTAATTTTTGACAAATATTTAATCACAATATCAAATTCCACATTAACAACATCCCCCGTCTTTAGCGATATTATATTCGTTAATTTTAGAGTGTGAGGTATAACAACTAAGGTAAATTGATTCTTAAGTGATTTGACTATTGTTAATGAAATACCATCGATAGTAATAGACCCCTTGTCTACTAATAAGTGTGAAAATTTAGACTCAACTTTTATTAAAAATGTCCAAGTCTTTGCTAGTTTTTTTAAAGAAATAATTTTACCTACTGTATCAATATGACCTTGAACAAAGTGACCAGCAATTTCATCTCCAAATTTTAATGATTTCTCAAGATTTACAGTAGAATTCTTTTTTAAATATTTAAAATTAGTAATTTGAAAAGTTGAATAGGAAATAAAAAAAAATAAATTTTTATTTAAGAATTTGGTTAATGTTAGACAAGCTCCATTTATTGATATTGAGGTGCCTATATTTTTTTTAGAAAAAACTAGATTAGAGCTAATTTTAAACTCATACCCTTTATCTTTTTTGACTATGGATAAAACTTTACCTTTATTTTTTATAATACCAGTAAACATTTAAATCTTAAAAAGCTTATTATTATTTAAATTTATTTTTACATTATATCTGTTAAAATTGTTACCACACAATGACCGCACCATATTGACAGTTTGAGGGTCCTTTGTCTTGCTATTATGTTCAGATTGAATGAAGAAAAATTTATTAACATACTTATTTTTTGCGAAAATATTAACAGTTTCACTTCCACCTTCTATGAGAAGCCTTCTGCATTTGTGTTTATAAATTCGTTTTAATATTTCTTCAGGAGAAAAGTTTCCAGTATTATCTTCAATTTTTTCAAGAAAAAAATATTTTTTATATTTAGATATTTTTTTAGAATCTTTACTAGAGTGAAAAACAACAGTGCTTCTTGGGTACAGCAAAAGGTGCTTTTTATTAAAATTTAAATTTCTATTTATAAAAAAAATTTTAGGGGAATGCTGACTAAGGCCCTCTATTCTACAATTTAGTTTAGGGTAATCTTTTAAAAGAGTTTTTTGACCTATTAAAATTGAGTCGTTCATGTATCTGAGTAAATGTGCAAATTTTAAAGACTTGGAATTTGTAAAATATTTTTTCCCCGATACAACTGTTGAAAAATTTTTTGTTATAGCAAGTTTTGCAGTAACATAAGGCAGTTTGTTTTTTACAGAGTAATTGTAGTTGCTGTAAAAATTTTTATTTATATTACTTTCTTTGATTTTAATTTTATTTTCTTTTAAAAATTTTAAACCAGAGCCATTAACAGCTGGGTTTTTGTCGATTTGATTGCAGTGCAACTGTTTAACATTAAAATTTACAATTTTTTTTGTGCATGGGGGTGTCTTTCCATAATGATTGCAGGGCTCTAGAGTAACAAATATTTTTTTTGTAATTTTTTTATTTAATTTAATTAAGGCGTTATTTTCAGCGTGTGGTCTTCCATTCTTAGAGGTGACACCAGAAGATAAGATATTATTATTAAAATCTGTAACTACACATCCAACTGAGGGATTCTCTTTTGTTATAAATTTATTTATTCTTGCTAAGCTCAAAGCAAGCTCAGAAAAATATTTTTGATAAAAATTATTTTTTTTTTGGGACATCCAATTTGTCCACAAATTCTTCAAAATCCTTCACTTCCTTAAAATTTGTATAAACGGATGCAAATCTTATGTAAGCAACTGGATCTATTTCTTTTAATCCATCCATCACAAACTTTCCTATAGTTGTTGAGAGAACTTCATTTTGACCCAAGTCTTCTAAATTTCTATAAATTTTGGAAACAAATTTTTCTATAGTATCAACATCAACAGGTCTTTTTCTCAAAGAAATCATCACTGAACGAGTTAATTTATCTCTATCAAAAGGAGACTTTCTCCCATTTTTTTTTATAATTGTAATTTCTCTAAATTGAACTCTTTCGAATGTTGTAAATCTTTGATTGCAACAAGCGCTCACTCTTCTTCTTCTAATGGCCGTTCCATCTTCTGTAGCTCTAGAATCAATTACAGAGGTATCTTTATCTTTACAAAATGGGCAAATCATAATTTTTAATAAATTGGAAAGTTATTACAAAGATCTTTTACTTTTTGTGCAACATCTTTTTCAACAACGCTGTTGTCATCTTTGTTATTTTTAAGTCCTTGCAAAACTTCATTAATGTATTCTCCGATTAACTTAAATTCAGCTAAACCAAGCCCTCTAGTTGTACAAGCGGGTGTTCCCAATCTAATACCGGAGGTGATCCAAGGTTTTTGTTCATCAAAAGGTATTCCATTTTTATTACAAGTTAAGTGAGCCCTACCTAATGATATTTCAGCCTCTTTTCCTGTAAGACCAAATGGTCTCAAATCAACCAAAACTAAATGTGTGTCTGTACCGCCAGAAAAAATAGTTAGGCCCAAGTCACTAAGTGTTTTTGATAATATCCTGGCGTTCTCAACAACATCTTTAGCGTATAATTTAAAATCGTCAGATAAAGCTTCTTTAAAACAAACAGCCTTAGCTGCGATAACGTGCATTAAAGGCCCACCTTGTAAACCTGGAAATACCGCTGAATTAAATTTTTTTGCAAGCTCTTCACTGTTAGTCAAAATGATACCGCCCCTTGGTCCTCGTAATACTTTGTGCGTGGTAGAAGTTACGACATCTGCAAAATCACATGGGTTGGGATATACTTGGCCAGCAACGAGCCCAGAAAAGTGAGCCATGTCTACCAATAACTTAGCACCAACTTCATCAGCGGCTTCTCTAAATTTTTTAAAATTAATTATTCTTGAATACGCGCTACCACCTGCAATAATTAATTTTGGTTTATGTTTTTTAGCTAAAGACAAAACAGAATTATAATCAATCAAGCCTGTTTCTTTGGTAACTCCATAAGAAATTGCGTTAAACCATTTTCCAGATTGTGCTGGAGGAGCTCCATGAGTTAAGTGGCCACCTTGATCAATACCCATCCCTAAAATAGTATCGCCTGGATTAAGTAAGGCTAAAAAAACAGCACCATTCGCTTGAGCTCCAGAATGTGGCTGAACATTTGCAAATTTTACATTAAATAATTTTGTTACTCTTTCAATAGCTAAGTCCTCAGCAATATCAACGAATTCACAACCGCCATAATATCTCTTTCCTGGATAACCTTCTGCGTATTTATTGGTTAATACTGACCCTTGAACATCTAGTATAGCTTTAGATACAATATTTTCTGATGCAATTAACTCCAAGTGAGATCTTTGCCTATCAAGCTCTTTAACAATAGAGGAATGCAAATCTGGGTCAGATTCTTTTACACTTGATTTAAAAAATTTATTTATCCTAGAATTATTTTTTGACATAATTAACTAAGTAACTTGACTCTTCGTAAATGTCTACCAGCCTCAAATTTGGTAGTTAAAAAAGACAAAATACATTGGATTGCCACCTTTTTAGACACAAACCTTGCTGCAAGACAAATAATATTGGCGTTGTTGTGCTTTCTTGAGAGTTTAGATAAGGTAGAAGAGTTAACCAAGGCAGATCTAACGTTCTTAAATCGGTTAGAAGCAATGGACATTCCAATTCCAGAGCCACAAATTAAAATACCCATATTTTTAGAATTAATTTTTTTAGATAGTTTTTTTGCATAAGTTGGGTAGTCAACCGAAACATTTTTATTATCAACGCCAAGATCTAAAATATTAAGACCAAAATTTTCTAATTTTTTTGTAATTAATTCTTTTAACTCAAATCCTGCGTGATCAGAGGCTATAATTATGTTTTTTGTTAAAAAAGAATGTTTTTTTTTCATTAAAGACTAGATATATACTAGAAAGATCAATTTACTACAATATTTGGTATATATTAATCTTACTATTGAAACTAAAACATCTAATAAAAATTCACATATGTATCCATTAACAAGACTCAGAAGAACAAGAATGCACAAGTGGTCAAGAAATGTAGTTAAGGAAAATGTGATATCAAGTAGTGATTTAATACTCCCCATTTTTATCAAAGAAGGGATAAACAAAAAAGAAGAAATTTCTTCGATGCCAGACGTGTATAAATACAGCATAGATAATTTAGAAAAAATTGTTACCCAAGCAATTAAAAATAAAATTCCTGCGATTGCGCTATTTCCAGAAATTGAAAATGATAAAAAAGATGAAATTGGCTCTGAGGCTCTGAATGAAAATAACTTAGTGTGCCAAGCTGTTAGGGAAATTAAAAAAAATTTAAAAATGAAGTTGGTATAATTTGTGACGTTGCGCTTGACCCGTATACATCGCATGGGCATGATGGTGTTATAAAAAATGAAGTAATTGATAATGATGAAACTGTAAAAATACTTATTGAACAATCATTAATTCAAGCAAGCTCCGGATGTGATATCCTTGCTCCTTCAGATATGATGGATGGAAGAATTGGAGAAATACGAAAATCATTAGAAAAAAATAATTTTCCAAACACTATTCTTTTGTCATACGCTGCCAAATTTGCTTCAAATTTTTATGGACCTTTTAGAAATGCGATCTCAAGTAGTGCTAAATTGAAAACTGATAAAAAAAATTATCAAATGGATTTTCACAATTCTGATGAATCTTTGCGAGAAGTGTTGCTTGATATATCTGAAGGTGCAGACATGGTAATGATCAAGCCTGGGTTGGCTTATCTAGATATAATTTCAAAAGTTAAAGAAAAGTACAAAATACCTGTGATTGCTTACAATGTGTCTGGCGAATATTCTATGATAAAACATGCAATTCAAAATAAAATTATGGGTGATGATGCTATATATGAAACTATGGTGTCATTCAAAAGAGCTGGGGCCAGTGCAATTGTTACTTATTTTGCAAACGAGATAGTTGAAAAATTTATAGATATTTAATCTTTATATTTGCTGTCAAAGAAAATCAAAGGTTTTTTTTTAGAAAAAATCTTAAATTTCAAAACTTTATGGACAATAATATAGTGATCACCTGCATCATATTTTTTGAATATAGCGCAGTCGAGATATCCTAAGGATTTTTTTACAATTTTATCACAAAATACTTTACCAAAAATATTGTCTGATCCTGCCAGTTTATTGGAGATTGCTTTCTGACTATTTGCTAAAAAAATTATTTTATAATTATTTTTTAAAGAAAGAAATGATTTTAATGATGATGACTTTTTATCAATACACCACATAACCAGAGGTGGGTTCAAAGAAACGGAACTGAAAGAGTTAACTGTAATACCTGTGTAGGTTAATTTTTTAAAAGAAATTATAGATGTCACACCTGTTGCAAAGAGAGAGAGGCATTTTCTTAAGTTTTGCTTGTTCATGATATTAATTTAAAGTTATTTTCGTAACCTCTAAATAAGCTAGAAAAAAATAAATTATACTTAATAATTTTACCATTTTTTGTCCGTGGTATTAAAAACTTTTTTAAATTCAGTGATTTTTTTACTGGTGTTGTATAATTATCAAGCATTTCGAATTTTGCACTCACGGTAGATAAAGCAAATAAACTGACTTTTTTTCCTTTAAAAAGAATAATACCCACCCCTTTTTCTTGTGTAGGAATATCCTTCATGCTGATAACTGAAGCTCTATTCTCTTTTTTGTTTTTAGTTAGTAGGAAAATATACTTTTGGTCTTTGTGTATTTGGACAGAAGAATGCAAAAAATCATTTTTCTTAATGTTAAATACTTTTTTACCACTTTTTTTATTAGATATTAAATTGTCAGAATTGATAAAGAAGCCGTAGCCATTGCTTGAACATAGTAAAATTTTTTCATTATTTTTGTACAAGAAAGAATCAACAATTTCTTCATTTTCTTTAAGAGAAAAGTAAGAAGAAAAAGGTTTTCCTTTTTGAGAACCAAAAACCAAATTCTCACCATCTAACGTGTATGATTTTCCAAAAGAAGACAGGAATATAAATTTATCTGATTTTCTTCCATTAACATACAAGTGCTCATTTTCAGAAAAATCTGCATTAACTTTGCAAACTGAGTAACCAATTTTTGCTTTTAAAAATCCAGTTTTTAACAAAATTGCTGTTATAGGATCGGTTGACTTTAATTCCTCATCTAATTCTGAAGATTCTATTCTATTAAACTTTTCAATAACAGTTTTTCTCAAGCCATATGCTGAATTATTTCCAAACTGAAGTATTAGATCCTCCATTTCTTTATTAATCTCTTTTTTTTGAAGAGATTTAGATGACAATAATTTCATTAGGAGTTTTTTTTTATTAAGAAGCTTGCTGTTTTCTTCTTTAATTTCTTTTTCTTCAATTTTTCTTAAGCTTCTTAATTTCATATCCAAAATTGCATTAACTTGGTTTTCTGTAAATCTATATTTCTTTACAAGTTCAGCTTTTGGATTGTTGGAATTTCGAATAATTTTAATAATGTTATTAAGATTCTTAAATGCTATTAAAAAACCTTTAAGAATTTCTAGTCTTATATTGATTTTATTTAATGCAAACTTTGATTTTTTTTCCAAAATTATATATCTGTGTTTTAAAAAACTATAAAGTATTTCTTTAATTGACATGACCTTCGGTTCTAATTTGTGATTCAGGACGTTCATATTAAGAAAAAATTTTATCTCAAGATCAGTTTGCTGATAAAGACTATTCATTAAAACAACGGGATCTATATTTCTATTTTTTGGTCGTATTACAACTCTGATATTCTCATCAGATTCATCTATTACATTATCTATTAATTTGTTTTTTTTATTGATTATTAGATCTGCAATTTTTTCAATAAGTTTGGATTTGTTTACTTGGTATGGAATTTGACTAATCGATACTTGATATTGACCTTTGCTGAGGTCTTCCACTTTATATTTTGCTCTTAACTCAAAAAAACCTCGTCCTGTTGTATAGGTTTTGATCATTTCTTTTTGATCTAAATTTAATATACCTCCTGTCGGAAAATCTGGTCCCTTTAGTATTTTTAGCAAATCACGAATAGAACAGTCTCTATGGTTATTAAGGTGAATAATTGATGAACATATTTCTTCAAGATTGTGAGGGGGTATGTTTGTGGCCATTCCTACGGCAATTCCAGATGATCCATTCGCCAATAAGTTAGGGAACGCTGCAGGCAAAACTGTCGGCTCGCTTAATTCACCATCGTAAGTTTTTCTAAAATTAACAGTTTCAGATCCTATATCTTTCAGCAAAAATTCAGATACTTCGGTTAATTTGGTCTCTGTGTATCTCATTGCAGCAGCATTATCGCCATCGATATTACCAAAATTACCCTGTCCGTTTATAAGAGGATATTTAGTAGAAAAGTCTTGAGCCAATCTTACAAGAGCATCATAAACCGACTGGTCTCCATGAGGATGAAATTTTCCAATGACGTCCCCCACTACTCTAGCAGATTTCTTAAAACTAGATTTAGAAGTTAGATCCAATAAGTGCATTGCATAAATTAGTCTTCTGTGAACAGGTTTAAGGCCATCACGAACATCAGGAAGAGCTCTTTGGGTAATTGTAGACAGGGCATATGCAAGATATTTTTTTGCAAACTGATTTTTTAACTGCTCTTCTGTTATATTGTTTTTATTTTTTTTCATTTAATTTCTTTTCAATTCTTTCTCTCACTTCAGGGAAACGTATTCTGTTTGGCTCAAATACAAAACGTTTAAGAATAAATTTATTAATTACCAAGCCCTCATACAGATCTGTATCTTCATAAACGCTATTACTGTCAATTAAAAAGTTAGGATATAAAAACTTTTGCTTATCAATTTCTAAAATCCATTGTGACAAGTTATTTTTGTAGAAATTAAAATTTTTATTATCAGGATTTAGTTCAAAACCAATTGCTGTTAGCAACTCCTTTTCCCACAAAATATATAATTTTAATGCGTTAGCCTTTGAAATGTTATTAATAAAGAAATCTGTATAATCAAATAATTCTGAATAATCATACCGTTCAGCAAGAGTTTTGCAGCAAAGCTCCGAAAGAGATTGTATGAAACTCAACTTTATTGGCTCGTCAAAAAATTTAGCTGTAACAGCATTTTTTAACTCTAAGTCATAATATCCAAGAGCATCTTCTGATTTTGACTTCCAGTTTAAAGAAAACTTATTTCCAATTTGTAGATAGTTTTTTTTCTTTTTAGATGTGGCTCCATATATAACTCCCTTGTGAAGTCCATGCTCACAGGTGACAAAAGTTGCGATTGAGGAGTTTTCTGAGTAATTAGATATTTTTAATAGGTAACCGATGTCTTTCCAGTTCATTATCTTTTTTTAAGTACTACTTTTAAAAATAAATTACATTTAGCCTTTAACACCTTTTCCATCTCAATCCTGGCATAAACGCCAATAGATTTTATGGCACTACCATTTTTGCCTAGAATTATTTTTTTATGACTGATTGTAGAAACTGTAATCTTTTGATGAATAGTATAATTTTGAGATTTTACTAATTTCTCTGTCTCAATGCTAACCTGGTAGGGAATTTCCTGGTTAAGGTACTTCAAAATACCTTCTCTGGTAATTTCTGCCAAGAAGTTTTCTTTTGAAATATTGGTTGAATTGTTTTTTTTATAAATCCATTCTTGAGTTGGCAAAGATTTAGACACATGGTTCAAAAGCTTTTTAATATTTTTATTTTTTAAAGCAGACAAATAAAAGACTTCATCAAAATTTTTAATAAAACTAATTGTAGATAACTTTTCTAAGACATACTCATTGTTTACAAGATCGATCTTATTAATAATTAAAAATTTTTTCTTTTTATAATTCTTAACTATTTTTTCAATTTGCTCCAAATACTCAAATCTAGAAGTAATGTCCAAAATGATCAGTAAAAGATCTGACCGTTCTATGCTAGAAAGAACATCTTTTATAAAATTTGCATCATTTTTTTTTTGGTAATATCCAGGAGTGTCTATGAATACAATTTGAGTGTCTCCGTAATTTTTTACAGCGTCCAAGGACTTTAATGTAGTTTGGACTTTATGAGAGACAATTGAAACTTTTTTTTCAAAAATAGAGTTCAATAAAGTAGATTTCCCGGAATTCGTCGGTCCTGAAATTGCAACGAAACCAGATTTTTTAATCATAAATTTAAAGTTTTTAACAATTTAGAAGCAGCTAGCTGTTCAGCCTTTTTTTTAGAGGTTCCCTCTCCTGTACACAGTTTACTATTAGTTATTTTAACTGAAATTTTAAAGGAAGGCTTGTGCGAGGGTCCTTTGTTGGATAGGTTTTTATAAATGGGTAACACCTTGAAAAATTTTAAAGAATATTCTTGTAGTTGAGTTTTTGAATCGACTTCAACAATAGTAGATCTTTTTAAATTTTCCCTCCACAGTGATAAAACGAACTTATTAGCCTCGGAAAATCCCTTATCTAAATAAACAGCGCCTATTAGACTTTCACACAAGTCTCCGTATATTTTTTTGTGACCAATTTTATTTTTTTGTTGAGAGGAACTAAGCAAGATATATTTTCCCAAATTTAATTTTTCTATTATTTGTGAACAAGTGTCTTTATTGACCAATGATGCTAATTTTTTATCTAAAGATCCTTCTACATCTTCTGGATATAAAATTGATAATTTTGTGGCTATTACCAAGCCTAATACACGGTCGCCTATAAATTCTAATCGTTCATTGTTAGAAGCAGATATTTTGGTAATGCTTTTGTGAGTTAAGGCCTTTTCTAAAAAATTTGTGTTTTTAAATTTTATGTTTAAAATTTTTTCTACTTTCGTTAAATAGTTTTTATCCATTAATTTAATCTTTTGAACAGTCGTTCAAATCTGATTGATTTATGCCAAAACCATGGTGTGAATAAATTTCCTATTTCACTGTCATTAGAAAAAAATAAAAATTGTGCTTTTCCAACTAAATTATCTTTATGGACATAGCCCACACTGGATAGAAATCGACTATCTTTTGAACAATCACGATTGTCACCCATGAAAAAATAGTGATCACTAGGTATTTTGTACAAATCAGTATTGGTCATTGAATTCTTGGTGCTATAAAAAATGCTATAACTAACATCGGTTGAAACAGACTCTTTAAACTCACTAACAGTGAATTTCTGATCTCCACAATATACGGAAGCTGTTTTTATAAATTTTTTATTAATTTTTTTTTGGTTAATAAATAAATTTCCATCTATTAATTGTACAGTATCACCTGGCAATCCTATTAATCTTTTGATATAGTCTGTTCTATTATCTGTAGGAGTCTTAAAAACTATAATGTCACCACGTTCTGGTGATGTAAAAAAAATTCTATTTGAAAGTATTTTTGGACTAAAAGGTAAAGAATGCCTGCTATATCCATAAGAAAATTTTGTAACAAACAGCCTATCACCTACTAGTAAAGTTTTTTCCATAGAGGATGAGGGAATAAAGAAGGGCTGCAATAGAAATGACCTAATGATCACAGCAAGAATTAAAGCTACAAAAATACTTTTGATATTATCAATTATTCCTTTTTTATTCATTTCTTGATTGCTATAACAAAAGCCAAAGCCCATGGATAGTCATCTGACAAGCTCAATTCGAAAGTAGTTTTTTTTAAATTCTTTTTTACAATGTTAAAATAAGGTGCCCCAGAAGGCTTATTCAAAACCTCGATATCCAAAAAAGAGACATTAGTACCAATCCCTGTTGCTAAAGACTTGGATAGCGCTTCTTTTGCTGCAAACCTAGATGCTATTTTTGATGCCTGGCCTGCTTTGTAGCTAAGAATTTTTTTGATTTCCTTGTCTGTAAAAATTTTTTTTAAAAAAGAATTTTTATTTTTTTTAACAATTCTTTCAATTCTTTTTACATTTACAATATCAGTTCCCACACCTAAAATTTTCATTTAATTTTTAATAATTTTAGTAAAATTTTTAATAACTTTTGTTAAGCCAAAAAAAACAGAATCTGAAATAATAAAATGACCAATATTAAATTCCAAAATTTCTTTAATTTTTTTAAACTTCTTTGCTGATAAGTAATTGAGTCCATGCCCACAATGAACACCTAAATTATTTTTTTTAGCAAATACAGCAGTTTTTTTTATTTTTTCAAATTCTAAATTCATCTTCTGTTTATTTTTGTTATTTAGTAAATTGCAAAAAGTTCCCGTATGTAGTTCTATATTATCTGCATTTAATTTGAGGGCCTGTTCTACATTTTTGATTTTAGGATCTATAAATAAAGATACTTTAATATTGTTTTTTTTAATTTTTTAATAGCTTTTGTTAGAAAAGAAACATTGTAAAATAGATTTAACCCTCCTTCTGTTGTAAGTTCATTTCTTTTTTCAGGAACAAAACAAACGTACTTTGGTTTTATTTTTATCGCAAAAGAAAGCATTTCTCTAGTTAGTGCCATTTCTAAATTAAGTGGTTTTTTAATATTTTTTTTTAGAGTAATAACATCATCAGATTTTATGTGTCTTTGATCTTCCCTTAAATGAACCGTGATAGAATCTGCCCCTGCATTAATTGCTACCTTAGCTGCTTGTAATACAGAGGGAAAATTTTCACCTCTTGCATTTCTTAAGGTCGCGATATGGTCAATATTAACCCCAAGTTTATACTTTGATTTCATTTATAGGATTTCTCTACTACCTGGCTTGATAGGTTTTATATTTTTTAATTTATCAGGCATATTATCTATGGCGAAGGATGGTATTTCCAATTTAATTTGAGAAATTATTTTATCTTTTATTAATAGCTCATCTCCAGATCTGTCAATAATACAAGCGTAACCAGCTATTACACCACCAAATTCTTGAATAGTTGCAGCGCACTCTAAGCTAGATTTTCCTGTAGTAATTACGTCTTCTACAATTAGCACATTTCTATATTTATCTAATTCAAATCCTCTCCTAAAAGTAAATTTTCCATCCACACGTTCAGTAAAAAAGGTTGGTACAGCCAAATGTCTAGCCACTTCGTAGCCAGCTAAAATTCCTCCTATTGCAGGAGATACCACTATATCAAAAACAATTTTTGAATTTTTAATTTTGTCAGCTAAAGATTTGCAAATTTTTTCTGCTTTTTGAGGATGCATTAATAATTTTGCACATTGAACATATTTGTCACTATGCAAACCTGAGGATAAAATAAAATGCCCTTCCATTAATGCTTCCGTTTCCTTCAAAAGATCTTTTGTTTCGTTGTCAGTTAACATTTAATCGGCTTGCCTTTCTATTTCGTATTATCTTAAAATTTAATGATCTTGCTTTTAATTCAGAAATTAAATTTGTAAAATCTTTTAAGTTATTAATTTCAATATCAAAAATAAAACTTAAGAAGTCTTCCTTTTTATCAACTAGTTCAACATTATAAATATTGCACTTATTTTGTCCTATCAAGCTACAAATTTCTCCTAGAGTACCTGCTCTGTGACTTAAAAGCACCCAAATGCTTGACTTGTGAATCTTAGTTTCTTTATTCGCTGGCATCTTATCGTGCCAATATTTTTTTATGGATGCTTTTGCCTTTCCGGTAATGGCAAAAGAAGCCCAGTGTAAAGAGGGAGATTTTTTTTTAGATGTTAATATTTCTACTTCATCTCCATTGTTCAAAGTAGTTTGAAGCGGATATTCTTTTCCGTTAATTTTAACACCAATACAGCTATCTCCAACATCTGAATGGACTGCATATGCAAAGTCTATAACGGTTGCATTGGATGGTAATCTTATAACTGCGCCCTTGGGAGTGAAACAAAAAACCTGATCTTGAAAAAGTTGCAATTTCGTGTACTCCAAATAATGTTCCGGGTTTTCTCCACTTTCTAAAAGGTCTACCAAATCCTTTAACCAGTTGTAACTTTTTAAAGAATCTCCACTTACTTTTTCATTCACTTTATAAATCCAATGAGAAGCAATACCCCTATCTGCAAAATCATGCATTTCAGAGGTTCTTATCTGTATTTCCATTCTTTGGCTTGATGGACCAATTACTGTCGTGTGCAATGAGGAGTAATTGTTAGATTTGGGTGTTGATATATAATCTTTAAATCTACCTGGAACCATTTTCCAATTTTGATGAAAAATACCAAGTGCCCTATAACAGTCCTCCACATTGTCCAATATGATTCTAAAGCCCATAATATCAGTTATTTGCTCAAGTGAAATTCTTTTAGATTGTATTTTTTTCCATATAGAGAAACATGATTTTTCCCTTCCAGTAATTTTTGCTTTAATCTGATTTTTTTCAAATAAGAGATTAATTTCATCAGAAATTTCGGAGAATAGCCTTTGAGTATTTGGGTAAACATTTTCTAAACGATCTAAAATTAAAGTTCTTGCTTCAGAGTTCAAAACTTTAAAAGACAAGTCTTCTAACTCATCTCTAACATTATGCATTCCTATACGGTTGGCTAAAGGTGCATAAATTTCCATTGTTTCCCTAGCAATTCTATTTTTTTTTTCTTCAGAAAGAACAGCGTCTATAGTTCTCATGTTGTGGAGACGATCTGCTAACTTTACCAACAAGACCCTGATGTCTTTAGAGGTGGCTAAAATTAATTTCCTAAAATTTTCAGCTAAAGTAAATTCCCTATTTTTATTTTCCAATCTAGATAATTTTGTAACACCTTCAACTAATTCGGCAATTTCATTGCCAAATTTTTTTTTAACTTCATCAAAAGTAGTACCGGTATCTTCTATAGTGTCGTGCAATAAAGCTGTAGTGATTGTGGGTCCATCCAATTTAAGTTCTGCTAAAATATTAGCAACTTCCACTGGGTGATTTATATAAGGTTCTCCAGAATCTCTTTTTTGACTAATATGAGCCTGTTCAGCAAAAAGAAAAGCATCCTTAAGTTTATTAGCATCTACAAAGGAATTGTAGCTTTTTATTTTATCAATAAGCTGATTTTGATTAAGCATTTTTACAAACTATATCAAAAAATTATATCTTAGTAATCTTATTGTCTTTAAGACATTTTATTTTTTTTATCAAAAAAGGTATAATAACTCCTGTTCTAGGGTTTTTCCAATAAGGGTTTATTTCTGCCAGAGGCTTCAATACAAAAAGTCTGCTTTCCAAGCTATTGTGAGGAATAGTTAAATTTACTTTTTTGTTTAAAATACTTATATTTTTAGAACGAAAATCAATTATATCTATATCTATAGTTCTTGGAGCATTTTTGAGAGATCTAACCCTTCCGAATTTTTTTTCTATCTTTAAAATTATATTTAGTAGCTTTGTCGCATGAATTTCTGAATTCGCTAATATTACTGAATTCACAAATTCAGGATCCTTAGGGTTTGGATACGCTTTTGATTTATAAAAAGATGACTTGCTTAGAATCCGAATTCCAAATTTTTCTAACTCTCTGTAAGCTTTATTAATAACGAAGGTGGAACACCCAAATTTTGATTTTAGATTGGAGCCGAATGCCAAATAAATCATTAGCTAGTTTTTCTAAAAATTCTTGACTTCTCTCTATCCCAGTCTCTATTCTTTTTAGTTTCCCTTTTATCGTGATTTTTTTTACCCTTAGCAAGAGCTATTTGTACTTTCGCTATTCCTTTTTTGTTAAAATAAATTTTAGTTGGAACTAAGCTATAACCATCTCTATTAATTTTTCCAATCAATTTACTTATTTCTCTTTTTTTTAATAAAAGTTTCCTATTCCTTTTGGGGTCGTGATTATTGTAACTAGATTGCAAATATTGAGGAATGTATGAATTGATTAAAAAAATCTCTCCTTCTTGATCGGTTGCATACGATTCTGAAATAGTGGCTTTGCCTGATCTTAGAGATTTTACCTCGGGTCCAACCAGCTCAATTCCAGATTCAACAATTTCTTCAAAAAAAAAATTAAAACTAGCTTTTCTGTTTTGACAAACAATGTTGTCTACAGGTTTTTTTTTTACACTCATTTAAATAATAGACAAATCTGCCAAAACTTGCTTGATTTGCTGCTTCGAACCTTCAGTGCCCTTTACCAATGGTAGTCTGACATCATCAGTCATAAGCCCTAGTAGCATTAAAGAATATTTTGCTGGAACGGGATTACTTTCAACAAACATAACTTCATGCAAAGGTAACAATTGATCAAAAAGTCTTTTGGCTCTTTCGTCTTCACCAGCAAGAGACAAGCGATGAAATTCTGAACAAATTTTTGGCGCTACATTGGATGAGACTGAAATGCACCCAGAACCTCCTCTTTTGTTGAATTCAAAACTATTTTCGTCATTACCGCTGAGCATCAAAAAATCTTTGCCCATAAGATTTCTTTGCTCTGTAGCTCTATCAAGATTTCCAGTTGCGTCCTTCACTCCAATAATGTTCTTTAATTCATATAGCCGTGCCATAGTTTCCACAGACATATCTACAACTGAGCGTCCTGGAATATTATAAATAACAATAGGAATACCTACGCTATCATTTATAGCTTTGTAGTGCTGATACAAACCTTCTTGAGTTGGTTTGTTATAATAAGGAGTAACAACCAATGCCGCATCAGCATTTGCTAATTCTGCATATTTTGTAAGCTCAATGGCTTCTTTGGTCGAATTAGAACCCGTGCCAGCAATTACGGGAACTCTTCCTTTTGAAATTTTAACAGTTAAATCTATAATTTGCTTATGCTCATTGTGCTCTAAAGTTGGCGACTCACCTGTAGTTCCTCCTGGAACTAAGCCATTTGAACCGTTTAAAATCTGAAACTCTACAAATTTTTCAAAACTTTCAATATCTAAATCACCATTTTTGAATGGTGTGACCATTGCTGTTATTGAACCTTTGAACATAGTTTGCCTATAGTATAATTATTTTAAATATAACATAAAAGAGTTAATTATTAACCTTATTAATGAAGCATCTTAATCTTACAGTACTAATTACAATCTTATTACATTTTCAGATTGAGTATTCTGAAGCGGGACTGATATCTCCAGTAGAGAAACCTTTATTTGAAACAAGTCAAAGCAATTCACAGATTAATAACAAAAAAATTAAACCAGAACCAGTTTCTAATATAAAAGAAAAAACAAAATTAAAGCCTCCTAGTAAATTTAATAATAAAAATAATATTGTTAAAAAACCTACAATAAACAAAAAAAACTTAAAGGCAGCAAAGACAAATCTAAGCAATACAAGCGCTTCTTTAGCTGGTGGGTTCATACCACCTAGTAAGCCCTTGTTGTTAGGTTTTTCGGAAACGTCCTCTACTATATTAAAGGATAAAGATTTTAATTTAGCAAAAAAAACTTTTGCCTATGTGAAGCGAAAATCTTGGAATTCAGCATTTAAAACAGCTAATAAATCTTCTGACCGATTGTTATTAAAAATAGTCACCTGGATGTATTTAAAAGAAAGCAATAACAATTCTACATTTAGGGACTATAAAAAATTTATTGATCAAAATCAAAATTGGCCAAGAATATCTCGTTTAAGGTATCTAGCTGAGCACAAAATTAACTACAAAGATTTATCTGCTATTGAAGTGATTGATTTTTTTAAAGATGAAAAGCCTTCCAGTGGTTATGGCTATATTAGACTGGGAGAAGCTTATATAATATCAGGTAACACAACTTTAGGGGCTCCCTTTATAAAAGAAGGATTGACTACTGCAAAGCTAAGCAAATCTGACCTTCGCTATTTATCGAAAAAATATAAGAATTTTCTAACCTCAGAAGATTTTATTAAAAGAGCGGACTACATGGCGTGGGAATCTGACTACTGGGAATTAAATCGTACCGTAAGATATTTACCAAAAGGATATAAAGAATTATATCACGCTAGATTTGCACTAATGACCCGATCATACGGTGTAGACAGCGCAATATCAAAAGTTCCTGCACGTTTTACAAATGATATTGGTTTGCAATTTAATAGGATGAAGTGGAGAAGAAAAAGAGGCAGATACGACTCTGCATTAGAAATTATAAATAAAAATCAGAATGATCCGGCTCTTTTAATAAAACCTGAGAGTTGGTTTGAGCAGAAATTTATTATTGCTAGAAAAAAAATTGATGAAAAGAAATACGCTGATGCTTACAAACTATTGGATAATCACGGCGTTTTAGAAGTTTCAAGTTTAGCAAAAGCTGAGTGGCATTTAGGCTGGTTAGCATTGAGTTTTTTAGACAAGCCAGAAGTAGCAATTGAGCATTTTAAAAAAATGTATAATGCTGTTGGGTATCCTATAAGCAAATCTCGAGGGGCTTATTGGATAGGAAGAGGATATGAAAAAATTAACAATTTAAACGAAGCTAACAAATGGTTTAAAATTGCCAGTGAGTTTAACGCAACTTTTTATGGTCAACTTTCGGCTAGCAAGATTGGTACGGGAAAAATAAAAATTAGCAATCAATACTCTCTAGATAAGCAGGAGTATAAAAAATTTTTAAAAACTGAGTTGGCAAGAGCTGCAATACTTTTATATGAGTTAAAACGTAGTTCAGACGCTAAAGATATAATCAAGCATTTTGGAGGGGAAGATTCAAAGCTAGAATCAAGAATTTTGGCCGGCGCCTTATCTCAGCAGATTGAACGATTCGATTATGCAATACAAATTTCTAAACAGGCCTCTTATGAAGGCATTAGTCTTTTAGAGTTAAACTACCCAACGATTGAAACTCCAAAGGTAGTAGCTGGTAAAGAAATTTTAGATTCACCTTATATCTTGGCTTTAATCAGGCAGGAAAGTGAGTTTGATGCCTCTGCTAACAGCTGGGTGGGTGCAAGAGGATTAATGCAAATAATGCCAGCTACAGGAAAAATTTTAGGAAAAAGAACTAAACTTGGATACAGTATTCAAAAATTAACTACCAACGAATATTACAACGTCAAATTAGGTTCTTACTATATTACTCAGCTATATGAAAATTTTGGTAATAATATCTACTTAGCTTTAGCTGCATATAATGCTGGGCCCCATAGAGTTAGTAGATGGCTGAAAAAATATGGCGATCCTAGAAAAAATGAAATTGATACAATTGATTTTTTAGAACATATAAGATTTGAGGAAACAAGAAATTATGTCCAAAGAGTAATTGAAAATATACATGTCTATAAATATATATTAGAAAACAAACCTATTAATAACCAAATTCAAAGCTTGTTATACAATTAAAGAATTAATATTTTTCATTTAAATTAAATTTTTTAATACTTTTTCTCGAGTACTCAAATAATTTTCTATGTTTGATTGACTTTTCATTAACACGTTTTCTCCAAAGTTTGAAAGAGGATGGTCTGAGATTTGATCTCATTATCTTAATGACCTCCGACTCTACCTTGTTAGATTTTTCTTTTATTTCTTCAAAAGTAATACGATCTGCCCACGCAGCCCAAATAATCCAATCAATAGAGGTCGTGTCTTTGGGTTCGGGGTTTGCCGATTTTGTTAAAGGTCTGTTCGTTTTTTTTTTAATCATTTAAAGATTTTAAAAAATTAATCATCGTACCTGCATCACTGACATCAAATTTACTATTTTCATCTTTAAAAATTTTTATTATTTTTTTATTATCTACATACATTGAGTATCTAAAAGATCTCATTCCCATTCCAGTCTCAGATCTGTCAGTTAACATATTCATTTCTTTAGTGAAGTCTGCATTTCCATCAGGAATAAAATTAACTTTTTTAACGTTGGAGTTTTTTTTCCATACATTCTGAACGAAAGAATCATTTACACTTAAACAAAAAATATCGTCAACTCCATATTTTTGAATTTTATCATAATTATCCTCATATGAAGGTAGGTGATAGTCGGAACAAGTTGGTGTAAATGCACCAGGTAAAGCAAATACAACTATTTTTTTATTTAAAAAAATGTCATTAGTAGTCTTCTTAATATTTTCTCCATCAATTCTATAAATAAAATTTACATTAGGAACTTGATCTTTCATTATTTTCTCTCCTTATTTTTGTTAGATTCTCTCATGGCAAAACGTTTTTTTTGATCAGGTGTTACTTTGTTATAACAATGTGGGCAATTTACCCCCTGCTTGTAGTTTGTAGATTTTTTATCCTCATCATTAATTGGTATTCTGCATGCATAGCATATTGTATAAGAGCCTTGAATTGATTTGTGTTTAACAGAAACTCTTTTATCAAAGACAAAACACTCTCCATTCCATAAGCTATTTTTTTCTTCTACAGAATTAATATAATTCAAAATTCCTCCTTTTAGCTGGTAAACTTCCTCAAACCCTTTTTCTTTTAAATATTCTGATGCCTTTTCGCAACGAATTCCTCCCGTACAAAATATTGCAAGTTTTTTATTATTTTTTTTAATTAAGCTATCAAAATAACCTTTAAATTCTCTAAAACTATTTACGTTTGGATTAATAGCGCCCTGAAAAGATCCAATGTGATGTTCAAATGGCTTTCTAATATCTATTAAAGCCACATCTTCATTTTTGATAAATTCATTCCAATCTTCTGGTCTTACATGGTTGCCTTTTCTTTTTAAAATATTTTTTTCAATTGGGACTACTTCTTTTTTTATTTTAACCCCAGGTCTGTCAAATGGAATATTGCTAGAGCTTGATAGGTTACTTGAGTCATAAGAGTCGAAAGAAAAATTTTTAAAAAGAAACTGATTAAATTCTTTTACAAAGCCCGCAACGCCTGACACTGTTCCGTTAAACCCCTCCGGTGATAAAATTAAAGTTCCCTTAAGGTCTTTATCGATTAGAAATTTTTTAATAGCTAGTTGATGTTTTTCTAAGTCGTCTAAAATGATAAACTTATAGAAACTTATAATATCGAATTTTTTTTCTTTTTGCATAAAGTCATTCCATCGCCTATGGAAATCATTGTTGTATCTACTCTATTATCATTTTTTATATATTTATTAAACTCTCTTATTGTTTCTGTCTTTTTATCATTTAGTGAAAGGTCTGCAACTTTACCTTTCCATAAAACATTATCAAAAACAATTAGACCATTTTCAGAAATTAAATCTAAACAATTATCGAAATAAGTTTTATATCCAGATTTGTCAGCATCTATAAATATAAAATCAAATAGTAATTTTTGTTTAATGAAATTTTGCAAAGCTGCTATTGCATCAGTATTAATCATTGTAATTTGATTTGTTACTTTCGCCTTATCCCAAAATTTTTTTGCATAGTTTGTTGTTTTCATGTCTTTATCAACTGTAAAAATTTTTCCTTCTTTATCTAAAGCTAAAGCCATAGCAAGAGTGCTATAACCCATAAAAGTTCCTAGCTCTAAAATTTGTTTGTAATTACCAATCTTAATTAAAAAATTTAAAAAAGAAGCTTGCTGGGCACTAATTTGCATATTTGCAATATCTCCAAACTCTTTATAAGAAAATTCTCTCATCTCTTTTTGTACAGCCGTCTCTTCTATATTTTGATATAAGTAATTTTCTAAATCTTTGCTTGAATGAATATTTTTAAACACAAATTATTTAAGCTGTTCTTTCAGAATATCGTTAATTAATTTTGGGTTTCCTTTTCCCTGTGTATTCTTCATTGCCTCTCCAACAAAAAATCCAAACAACTTATCTTTCCCAGCTTTGTATTGTTCAACTTTGTCTTGGTTGTTTTTCAGGATAGTATCAATAATTTTTTTCAATTCCTCAGGATCGGATTGTTGCCTCATTCCCTTTTCATTAACAATTTTTTCGGGATCTTCGTTGTTTTTTACCATTTCCTCAAAAACTGTTTTTGCTATCTTTCCAGAAATTGTATTGTCTTTTATAAGGTTAATTAGTTTCGATAAATTTTTTGCTGAGACTGGAGAATCTTTGATTTCTTTGCCTTCCTTATTCAAGACACCGAACAACTCTACAATCATCCAGTTTGCTGCTAATTTATAATCAGAATCTTTTGCAACCTCTTCATAATATTGCGAAATATCCTGATCTGACACTACAATACTTGCATCATAGCTTGAGAGATCAAAATCATTCATCAATCTTATTTTTTTTTCATCAGGCAGTTCTGGTAGTGAATTTTTTATTTTATCTACAAAGCTTTGCTCTAAAACTAAGGGTAACAAATCTGGATCTGGAAAATACCTATAATCATGAGCATCTTCTTTGCTTCTCATCGATCTTGTTTCAATTTTCTTGGTATCAAAAAGTCTTGTTTGTTGATTAATTGTCCCACCCTCTTCTATTATTTCTATTTGCCTTTTTGCCTCATATTCGATTGCCTGTTGCATAAACTTTATGGAGTTAACATTTTTAATCTCACATCTAGTACCTAAGTCACTGGAGCCTACTTTTCGGACTGAGACGTTCACATCTGCTCTTAGCGAACCCTCATCCATATTGCCGTCACACGTGTTTAAATATCTCATTATAGATCTTAATTTTTTAACGTATTGAGCAACTTCATCTGGGGATCGTAAATCGGGTTTACCCACTATCTCCATTAAAGCTATTCCAGATCGATTTAAATCAACAAAGGAACTTGAGGGGTCTTGATCGTGAATACTTTTTCCAGCATCTTGTTCTAAGTGAAGACGTTCTATTCCAGCGATTTTTGTTCCATAGGGCATATCCAAAACTATTTCACCTTCTCCTACAATTGGAAATTTAAATTGTGAAATCTGGTAACCCTGAGGCAAGTCTGCATAAAAATAATTTTTTCTGTCGAATTTAGAAAAGTTGTTAATTGTAGCCTTTAAACCAAGTCCAGTTTTGACTGCTTGCTCAACACAATACTTATTAATAACAGGTAGCATACCAGGCATTGCAGCATCGACAAAACTAACTTGTGAATTGGGATTGGATCCAAATTTTGTTGAAGAGCTCGAAAACAACTTTGCATTTGATGTGATCTGCGCATGAACTTCCAAGCCAATGACCACTTCCCATTTTCCAGTTTTTCCCTCTAAGAAATAATCAAATTTTTTATCCATTATTTACATCCACCAATCTATAACTTTAGACTTAAAGGAAATTTTTTCTTCCAAAGCATAAGCGCTATTTAAAATAGTTTGTTCATCAAAAGACTTTCCAATTAGCTGCAAACCTAGGGGCAATCCAAATTCGTCAAATCCTGCTGGTATTGAAATTGCAGGTAATCCAGCCAAATTAACAGGTACTGTAAACACATCGTTTAAATACATGGATATAGGATCATTAGTTTTGTCCCCAATTTTAAAAGCAGACGAGGGAGCTGTTGGTGTCAGAATAGTATCCACTTCTTTAAAAGCTAAATCAAAATCATTTTTGATTAATCTTCTAACTTGCTGGGCTTTTAAATAGTAAGCATCATAATAACCAGAAGACAAAACATAAGTACCAATCATAATTCTTCGTTTGACTTCATTTCCAAATCCTTCTGCTCTAGTATTTTCATACATTTCTATCAAATCTTTACCTGGAGCTCTAAACCCGTATTTGACACCGTCATATCTAGCTAAATTAGAAGAAGCTTCAGCAGGAGCTACAATATAGTAAGTAGGCAGCGCATACTTAGTGTTTGGTAATGAAATATTTTTGATAATAGCACCAGATTCTTTCATCCATTCAATGCCCTTGTCCCAAAGAGTTTGTATTTCTTTTGGCATATTATCTACAATATATTCTTTAGGTATTCCTACTTTTAGGCCTTTGATATTTTTATTTAAGCTACTTAAAAAATCACCTTTCTCAATGTTTGCGGAAGTTGAATCTTTTTCATCGTAACCAGAAATAACATCCAACATTAAAGCGCTGTCAGACACGTCTTTGGTCATCGGTCCGGCCTGGTCTAGTGAGGATGCAAATGCAACGATCCCCCAGCGAGAACATCTTCCATAAGTTGGTTTTAAACCTACAATTCCTGTAAAGGAGGCTGGCTGTCTAATAGAACCACCCGTGTCAGTTCCTACTGTCGAAGATGTCAAGTTAGCTGAAACAGCTGAAGAACATCCACCAGAAGATCCTCCAGGAACTAAATGTTCACCATTTTTTTGATAAGGATTTATAACATTACCATAAGCGCTAGTTTCATTAGAGGAGCCCATGGCAAACTCATCGCAATTCAATTTTCCCAAAAGGATAGCACCGCTATCCCATAGTTTCGAAGTAACTGTAGACTCATAAGGAGGAATAAAGTTTTTTAAAATTTTACTAGATGCTGTGGTTTGGACATTTTTTGTACAAAACAGATCTTTCACGGCAATTGGGGCTCCTGCTAAAACTCCACTTTTAAGATTTTTGTCATCAATATTTTTAGCAGATGCTATGGCTTGGTCTAAAGTTTCTGTAACAAAAGTATTTAATTTTTTTGATTTTTTTATTCTGCTGACATAAGCATTTGCTGTCTCTAATGCAGAAAGTTCCTTAGATTTAATTTTTTTAGTTAACTCGACTAAAGTTAACTTTGTAATCTCACTCATACTTATTCGATTACCTTCGGTACAACAAAATAGTTTTTGTTTTTATGTGGAGAATTTTTTAGAATCTCTTCTTTTTCATTCATTTTCTTTACCACATCTTCTCTTTGAAAAAGTTTTTGCTCTACAACAGAAGAAAGTGGCTCTATATCTTTTGTATCTACTTCGTTTAGCTGATCAACAAATTTTAAAATAGTATTAAGATCCTTAATCATAGATGTCTCAAATTCATCATTTGATGCTATCCTTGATAGTTTGGAAATTTTCTTAACTGCTTCTTTATTAATTGTCATTAGACTTAGTGAAAAATTAATCTAAAATAACACTTTAATGAAAACTTACAACCTTTTAGAGAATTCCGATTTTGCAAAACTTATTACAGAAGGTTCTCGCTTGCTTGGCATTGATCCGGGAAAAAGAAATGTGGGTATAGCCATTTGTGATCCTTCTCATTTAATTGCAACGCCTTACGAAACTATTCAAGCTAAGAAATTAAAAAATCTCCTCGAGGAGCTTGATAAAATTATCATAGAAAATAACATTAAGGGAATAGTCGTTGGACACCCGATTAATATGGATGGTACTGAAGGTCCTAGATCTCAATCTACCAAAGATTTTGTAAAAAATATTATCAAGCATACACACCTACCTGTTACCCTTTGGGACGAAAGACTCTCCAGTGTTGGTGCGTTCAAAAGCATGCAAGATTTGGGAATAAACAGCTCTTCAAAGAAGGATAAGTTAGATGAAAATTCTGCAGCTTTTATATTGCAGGGTTTTATAGACTATTTAAAAAAATAACTTGCTTAGTCATGAAAATCAGCCTATAGACCTGATTTTAATGGCAACAAACAAACTTCAAGCTATTAAATTTAATCACACACATCTTTTAGGTATCCAATATTTATCCATTCCCGAAGTTAATCTTATATTAGATGAATCTTTGGCTTTTGTTGATCTCAACAGACAAGAAAACAAAAAATTAAAGATTTTAAATGGAAAGACTCAAATCAACTTATTCTTTGAAAATTCCACTAGAACATTAAGCTCATTTGAATTAGCTGGAAAAAGACTTGGTGCTGATGTTATGAATATGAATGTTGCACAGTCAGCGATTAAAAAGGGAGAAACTTTAATCGACACAGCTATGACTTTGAATGCGATGCATCCTGATATTTTGGTTATTAGACATCAAGACTCAGGTGCTGCAAACCTTCTTTCTCAAAAAGTAAATTGCTCTGTAATAAATGCTGGAGACGGTCGTAGAGAACACCCCACCCAAGCTTTATTGGATGCAATGACAATTAGAATGAAAAAAGGAAAAATAGAAGGACTCCGTGTAGCTATTTGTGGAGATATTTTGCACTCTAGAGTAGCTAGATCTAATATTTATTTATTAAATATGCTTGGTGCTGAGGTTAGAGTTATTGGCCCCTCAACTTTAATGCCAAAATATATTGAGGGATTTGGTGTCAAATCTTTTACTAATATGGAGGAGGGTCTGGAGGGTTGTGACATAATTATGATGTTAAGAATGCAGACCGAAAGAATGGATGGGTCTTACATGCCCTCTACGAGAGAATATTATGAATTTTTTGCACTTGATTATAAAAAAATTAAAAATGCAAAATCAGATGCTTTGATTATGCATCCAGGCCCTATGAACAGAGGAATAGAAATTGATACTAATCTAGCAGATGACATCAATAGAAGCATCATAGTACAGCAAGTTGAGATGGGAGTTGCCGTACGAATGGCTGTTCTTAAAATTTTAATGGAAGCTAAGCAATGAAAAAAAAAGCTATAATCAATACAAGAATTTTAGATCCAAGAAATAATATAGATGAGATTGGTGGAATTTTGATTAATGATAGTGGAAAAATAGAAGCGATTGGAAAAAAGGTTACAAAAGAAAATGTTTCGAATGCTGAGATTTATGATTGCAAAAACAAAGTGTCGATACCGGGAATAATAGATATGAGGGTCTTTGTCGGTGAACCAGGTTTTGAATACAAGGAAAATTTTAGGACTCTAAGTCAAGCTGCAGTTTCTGGAGGCGTAACAGGAGTCGCTACCATGCCCAATACCTTGCCGTTAATAGATAACGTTTCAACATTAGATTTTGTTAAAAGAAGATCCAGAGACAAATCAATCATCAAAATATTTCCAATGGCTACCTTAACTAAGGGGGCTAAAGGATTGGACATGACAGAATTTGGCCTTTTAAAACTTAGAGGTGCATGGGGATTTACAGATGGTACCCAATCCATTCAAAGCAATAAAGTTATGGATCAGATATTTAACTACGGAAAAAACACTGACATACTTATAATTCAATTTGCTCAAGATAATGAATTATCAGAAAATGGAATGATTAATGATAGTTTACAGGCGACCAAGCTTGGTCTTAAAAGTATTCCAGAATCTGCAGAGCAGTTAATAATCGAGAGAGATCTAAGACTTTTAGAAAATTACAATACCAAATATCATATAGCTTTAATATCTTCAAAAAAATCATTAGAAATTATTAAAAATGCAAAAGATCGTGGGTTAAAATTTACAGTAGGTGTTTCTATAAATAATTTGTCTCTTAATGAAAATGATATTGGAGATTTTAAAACTTTTTTAAAACTTTCTCCCCCATTAAGATCTGAGGAAGATCGACTTGCACTTATAGATGGTGTTAAGCAAGGATTGATAAATGTTATTGTTTCTGATCACAAGCCAGAAGATGAAGAATCGAAAAGATTAACATTTCAACAAGCGACTACTGGAGCATCTGGAATTGAAAGTTTGTTATCATTAGGTCTTGAGTTGGTTCATAATGGAAGTTGCGATCTAAATACACTGATTAAGAATTTAACATCTAATCCAGCAAAAATTTTAGGAATTAGGAACGGCACTTTGTCTGTTGGTAGCGAAGCTGACATTGCTGTATTTGACCTTAATAAACCCTGGGTCTTTAAAAAAGAAAATATAAAATCTAAATCAAAAAATACTGCAATAGAAGATAGAAAGCTGCAAGGCAAAGTTGAAAAGACTTTCATAAATGGTGATTTAGCTTTTTCTGAATAATGGAATCTTTAATTATAGTTACAATCTATTCTTATATTCTTGGCAGTATTCCATTTGGTTTAATTTTTTCAAAAATTTTAGGTTTTGGAGACATTAGAAAAATAGGATCTGGAAATATTGGTGCGACAAACGCCCTTAGGACGGGAAGTAAAAAACTTGCATTTTTAACTTTGCTGTTTGATGTTGGAAAAGGCTCTCTTGCTGTCTTTTTAACTCTTAAATATTTTAACGAACACTCTTATACGTCGGCAATATTTGTTTATCTTGGGCACATTTTTCCTTTGTGGCTGAAATTTAAAGGAGGAAAAGGTGTCGCTACATACGTGGGCGTAATTTTGCTTATTAATCCAATTTTATTCTTGGTCTTTATTTTTAGCTGGTTACTTACTGCAAAAATTTTAAAGGTCTCTTCCGTGTCAGCATTGGTGGCTTATTTTATCGTAACGACTGCATCTTTTTTTATTTATGATCAAAATATTTTTTTATTAAATTTTTTCTTTCTAATTTTTTCTATTTACACCCATAGAGAAAATATTAAGCGTCTCATGCAAAAAATAGAAAAATAAAGATCCCTACAGTCTCTAAAATTTTTATAATTAATAGATAAAATATAGGAAAAGAGCCTTCTTTAAATAATTGAAATTAACAAATATTTGACAATAAGCATTTTTTTTGACAGTGGTTCAAATATTATGAATCTCGTAATAGTAGAAAGCCCAGCAAAAGCTAAAACAATTAATAAATATCTTGGGTCTAATTACATAGTATTAGCTAGCTTTGGTCATGTGAGAGACCTTCCATCAAAAAACGGATCCGTTGATACAGAGAATAATTTTAATATGGTCTGGGAAATAGATACTGCTTCTAAGAAACATATCAAAGAAATAGCAGATGCTGCTGAAGATTGTGAAAAAATAATTCTAGCTACTGACCCAGACAGAGAAGGAGAAGCCATAGCTTGGCATGTAAGACACATACTGGAAGATAAAAATCTTTTAAAAGGTAAAAAAGTAGAAAGAGTTGTTTTTAATGAAATTACCAAAAAAGCAGTCGTGTATGGAGTTGAAAATCCAAGAGATTTAAACATAGAGTTAGTAAATGCGTATTTAGCTAGAAGGGCCTTGGATTACTTAGTTGGCTTTAACATATCACCAATTTTATGGACTAAATTGCCGGGTTCAAAGTCAGCAGGCAGAGTTCAATCCGTAGCATTAAAAATTATTGTAGAAAGAGAGTATGAAATAGAACTTTTTAAGCCTGAGGAATTTTGGACTTTAAATGCAGTTTTTAAAAATAGCCAAAATAAAGAAATTAATTCAAAACTAAATATATACGATTCAAAAAAAGTTGAAAAATTTTCATTCAAGAACAAAAAAGCTGCGGAAAATGCAGTTGCTGAAATAAATAAAAATGAATTCAAGGTTAAAAGTATTGAAAGCAAGCCATTTAAAAGAAATCCCTACGCTCCTTTCAGGACTTCCACAATGCAACAAGATGCGTCAAGAAAATTGGGCTTTGGAGCTTCAAGAACCATGCAGGTAGCTCAAAGATTATATCAAGGCATAGATATAGAAGGCGAAACAGTAGGTCTAATTACATACATGAGAACAGATGGTACTGATATTTCCTTGGATGCAGTAGCGGATTGCAGAACATTCATAAAAAATGAAATTGGTGAAAAATACTTACCTTCAGAAGCAAGAAATTATTCTGGGAAAAAAGCCAAAAATGCTCAAGAAGCGCATGAAGCTATTAGACCAACAGATATAACAAGAACTCCCAATTCCTTAAAGTCAAAATTAGATAAGGATCAGATGAGACTTTATGAATTAATATGGAATAGAACTGTATCTTCTCAGATGGAGAGTGCAGAGTTTGAAAGAACTGCCATTGACTTTACAAACCAGTCTAGCAGTATGATATTTAGAGCCAATGGCTCTATTCAGAAATTTGATGGATTCTTAAAGCTTTATCAAGAGGTTAAGGATGAGGATGATAAAGAAAAAGAGGATTCTGATGAAGATAATATTTTACCAGAAGTGGTAAAAGATGAAATTTTAAAAATTGACAAAGTCCTTAATGAACAGCATTTTACCCAACCACCTCCAAGATACTCAGAAGCTAGTTTAGTTAAGAAGCTAGAAGAGCTAGGGATTGGAAGACCCTCTACTTACGCAAGTATTATTTCTGTTTTATCAACTAGAAACTATGTTGAAGTACTCAATAAAAAATTTACTCCCACAGACAGAGGAAAGTTAATTACTTCTTTTTTAAACCAATTATTTACTAGATACGTTGATTATAATTTTACTGCAGGCTTAGAAGAAAGTCTTGATGATATAACAACAGGTAAGGCTGACTGGATTGAGGTCTTGGCTAAATTTTGGAAAGAATTTAACCAGAATGTTCTCGAAGTCAAAGAATTAAGAACTAGGGCTATCCTAGACATGATGAATGAAAGCTTGGGAGAAATTATTTTTGACAAAGATAATGAAGGCAAAATAAAAAGGTCTTGTGAATGTGGTGGTGAATTAAGTTTAAAAACCGGAAGATTTGGTGCTTTCATTGGTTGTTCAAAATATCCTGATTGCAAATTTACACGTCCCATGTCACGTATTAAAGCAGCTGAACAAGACTACCTTGCCGAACCAAAAGAAATTGGAAAAACAGAAGACGATAAAAATATAGTTTTAAAAAAAGGTAGATTTGGACCCTACTTGCAAGTTGGAAATGATGAGAAGGAAATGAAGAATGTATCTATTCCTAAGGGCATATCTTTAGATGATATAGACCTTGATAAAGCCAGGTTCTTAGCTTCATTGCCGAAAGTATTGGGACAGTATCCTGAAAACAGTATGGATATCACTCTTAACAATGGAAGATATGGCCCATATGTTAAATGTGATAAAAAATCAGCTACTTTAGAAGCTCCTGAGGACATTTTTTCAATAGGTTTAAATAAAGCTATCACTATGATTGCAGATGCCAAACCAGGAAGAAGGTCTTCTAATGAAATTAAACTTATTGGAGAACATCCAGAAGATAAAAAACCAGTAAAAGTTATGAAAGGTTCTTACGGACCTTATATCAAATACAAAACAATTAATGCTACGATACCTGATGATAAAGACCCTGAAAGCGTAACTATGGAAGAGGCTCTTGATTTAATTGAAAAAAGATTAGAGTATGACTCAACCAAAAAAGGTAAAAAAATAAAAAAGAAAACAGCTAAGAAAAGAAAACCTAAAAAAAAAGCTGATAAAAATAAAGATGAAGAAAAATAAGATTTAAATGTCTGCAATTGAGAAAAAGTTAAAAGAATTAAATATCGAAATACCAATACCACCGTCGCCTGTTGGAAATTACTTGGCATACAAAATTAGTGGTAACAAAATATATATATCTGGACAGTTACCGATTAATAAAGATGGAAACATGATTAAGGGGAAAATTGGAAATGAACTAACAGAAGAAGATGGCAAAAAAGCTGCTCTACTATGCATATTGAATAGCATAGGACATTTAAAAAATGCAGTTGAAAATTTAGATAAGGTAAAAAGTTGTATTAAAATTAATGGCTATATCAATTCAGTAAATAACTTTGAAAATCATCCTACTCTATTAAACTCAGCTTCCGATCTACTGGTTAAAATATTTGGTGAAAAAGGTAAACATGCAAGAGCTGTTGTGGGAGTGTCTAGCCTCCCATTAAATGCTGCTGTGGAAATTGAAACTATTTTCGAAATAGAAATTTAATTTTTTAAAGAAACTTTTTCAAGTTTAGTAATTTTAAAATTAAATTTAGTGTCTTTACAGTCAATAAATACAAAACCTCCATCAATTAATTTTCCATGGATAATTTCATTGGCCAAGGGTTTTCTTATTTTTTCATCGATCGTTCTAGATATGGGTCTGGCTCCCATTGTTTGACTATAACCAATGCTACAAATTAAATCGCAAGCCTCATCAGATAATTCAATAGTAATATCTCTAGCATTCAACTGAATTTCTAGCTCAATAATAAACTTACTTACTACCTGTCTTATAATTTCTTTATTTAAATTATTAAATCTAATTACCGAATCTAAACGATTTCTAAATTCTGGAGTAAATATTTTTTTTATAGTTTCAAAATCATTATTATTATAGGTTTCTTTTACAAAACCAATTTGATTTTTTTCCAAATCTGTAGCCCCTGCATTCGTAGTTAAAATCAAAATAATATTTCTAAAATCAATTTTTTTACCATTTTGGTCAGTTAAATTTCCATAGTCCATTATTTGTAGTAAAATATTATAAATATCAGGATGTGCTTTTTCTATTTCATCAATTAACAAAACAGCATGAGGATTTTTTTCAACCAATTCCGAAAGTTGCCCACCTTGATCAAAACCTACATATCCTGGAGGCGCACCTATAAGCTTAGAAATTGTATGCCGTTCAGAATATTCTGACATGTCAAAACGAATAAGCTCAACTCCCAATGTTTTTGCCAGTTGTTTGGCTAGTTCTGTTTTTCCCACTCCTGTAGGACCGCTAAATAAATAATTACCAATAGTTTTATTAGAATCTCTTAAGCCTGACCGAGAGAGCTTAATGGAGCTGGCCAATGCTTCTATGGCATGATCTTGCCCATAAATTATTCTTTTTAAGTTTTTTTCTATATCCTTTAAGTAGTTTCTATCATTCAAGGTAATATTTTTTTCTGGAATTTTTGTTATTTTAGAAACTATTTTTTCTATATCTGACTCATCTAACACATCTTTTTTTTGATCATTTTTTTTTAATGACTCGTACGATCCTAGTTCATCTATAATATCAATTGACTTGTCTGGCAGTCTTTTGTTTCCTATGTATTTGTAAGAAAGATCAACCGAAGCTCTTATCGCATCATCAGAGTATTTAACTTTATGAAAATCTTCATACTTAGCTTTTAGTCCAAACATTATTTTATATGCATCTTCAACACTAGGTTCAGAAACATCAATTTTTTGAAATCTTCTTTGTAAGGCCCTATCCTTTTCAAAAAACTGTCTATATTCAGAAAAAGTTGTTGAACCAACGCACCTAATCTGACCAGATTGTAAAGCAGGTTTGAGCATATTGGCAGCATCCATAGAATTTCCAGAAGTAGATCCAGTTCCAACAAGCGAGTGTATTTCATCAATAAATAAAATGTATTTTGGATTTTTTTCTATTTCATTAATAATAGCCTTTAATCTTTCTTCAAAATCTCCTCTATACCTAGTTCCTGCTATTAAAAGTCCCATATCCAATGAATAAATTACATTGTCTTTAAGAATGTCAGGCACTTCGTTTCTAAAAATTTTATTGGCCAGACCTTCAACTATTGCAGTTTTGCCAACACCTGGATCCCCGACTAATAGAGGGTTGTTTTTTGTCCGCCTACACAAAATTTGAGTTATTCGGTCAACCTCGTCATTTCTTCCTACAAGAGTATCAATTTTATTTTTTTCTGCCCTCTTTATTAAATTAACACAATAGGTATCAAGTGGTGAGTTTGGACTAGATTCTCTTGTTTTGCTCTTTTCATTAGCACTATCCACATAGGTGAAATTGTCAATTTTTGTAATACCGTGAGAAATAAAATTTACAACATCATATCTGGTAACTTCCTGCTCTTGCAAAAAGTAAGTTGCATGACTTTCCCTCTCTGCGAATAGAGAAACTAAAATATTTGCACCTGTTACTTCGCTTTTACCAGAAGACTGAACATGAACAATAGATCTCTGAATTACTCTTTGAAATCCAGATGTTGGCTGAGGGTCGTTGTTTTTTTCAGAATTAACAATATTGTCTAATTCGTTATCAATGTAATACTCAAGATTTTCTTTTAATAAATCTGTGTCTACACTACAAGCCTTCATAACATTTAAAGCATCCTCTTCATCTGTCAGCGAAAGCAACAAGTGTTCCAAAGTTACATATTGGTGATTTTTTTCTGTAGCAACTTGAAAAGCTTTAGAAATAGATTTCTCTAATGATTTGGTAAAAGTTGCCATTTATTTAACCTCCATTATACACTTTAAGGGAAACAAATTTTGTTTAGCATAATTGTTAACTAGTGATGTTAAGGTTTTTGCAATATCTTTTGTATATGTGCCGCAAATAGCAGAACCATCTTCGTGAATTTTTAGCATAACATTTTTAGCTTTATTGTTTGTCATTTTAAAAAATATTATCAAAACTTGTATAACAAATTCCATAGTTGTGAAATCATCATTTAATAGAATGACATTATAATAAGGTGGTTTGGTAGTTTTTGTGGATAGTTTTCTTTTTCTTATAGCAGTTAAAGTTTTACTCATGAAAAGGACGGCCTATAGAATAATATTTTATTTTTTTATTTTTAAATTCATCAGGATGATACAAATTCCTTAAATCACAAATAGATAGTTTTTTGTTTTTACTCACTTTGTTAAAATCAATATTTTTAAATTCGTCCCAATCACTATGAATAATAACAAAATCACAGTTTGTGATTAATTCTTTTTGATTAATGCAGTATTTAATTTTTTTGTACTTAGACAGAATGCTCTTGCTGCCCGTTGGTTCGTAATAGCTAATTTTTAAATTATTCTTTAAAAGCTTAGGAATAATAAACAGGCTTGACGAATCTCTCATATCATCTGTATTAGCTTTAAAAGTTACACCTAAAAAACCGATCTTTTTAAGATTGTTTTGTTTGGCAATTTTTAAAATTTTTTGAGTGATTAAATTGTTACGATTTCCATTGGATCGTATTACGTTTTTAACTAAACTCAGGTTTACTTTAAAGTCATCAGAAGTCTTTGCTAGCGCTTTTGTATCTTTTGGAAAGCAAGAGCCACCATATGCGGGACCAGCCCTTAAGAAACGAGAGCCAATTCTTTGATCGGTTCCTATACCCTCAGCAATATCATCAACATTGATTCCTGTTTTTTCACAAAGATTAGCAATCTCGTTAATAAAAGTAATTTTAGTAGCTAAAAAAGCATTGGCTGCATACTTTATCAATTCAGCAGCTTTACGTGAGACAACAATAAACTTAGCACCTTTTTTTATAATTGGATCGTATAGCTTTTTAAGAATAGGTGAAATTTTTTTTGAATTATTAGTTCCAATTACTACTCTGTCGGGGTATCTAAAGTCTCTGAGAGCCTCCCCTTCTCTTAAAAATTCTGGATTTGAAACTACATCAAACTTATTGCTAGGGTTATGTTTACTTAAAATTTTTTCTATCCTATCTCCTGTTCCAAGAGGCACTGTAGACTTTGTGATTATAGTCTTGTGTTTATTGAGATTTTTTGAAATAGTTTTTGCAACTTTAAATACATTGGATAGATCAGCTGATTGACCATTTTTTCCTGACGGAGTACCTACAGCAATAAAGATGATGTCTGAGTTTTGAATGGCTTTATCGATATCAGTTGTAAAAATAAGTCTTTTTGCATTAAAATTTTTATTAACAATTTCATCTAGCCCCGGTTCGTAAATTGGAAGTATATTGTTTTCTAAGTCTTTTATTTTTTTTTTATTATTATCTACGCAATAAACTGTATTCCCGAAATCAGAGAACAAAACTCCGGACACTAAACCTACATAACCTGTTCCAATAAAACAAATTTTCATGGTTAATAATTGCCTATTTTATTGAATGATTCAATATAACCATCCATAGTTCCACAGTCCAAATACGATCCTTTAAAAATAGATCCATTAAATTTTTCACCACTAATCAAGAGCTTATTCATTGCATCGGTAATTTGAACTTCTCCATGCTTACCTTTTTTGCTTTTATTTAGAAACTTAAATATTTTTTTACTTAAAATATACCTGCCAATAATAGCGTATTTTGAAGGTGCTAGAGAAATTTTAGGTTTTTCAACAAATTTATTAATATCGAGTATACTCTTATTTTTTTTAGAAAATCCTAAAATTCCATACCTATCAACGTCTTTTTTCTGAACAATCTTGGTCGCAACAACTGATGACTTGTAAGCTTTGTGTATACTAACTAATTCACGGCTACAATTCTTCTTAATTATTATGTCATCGGGCAAAATTAGTAAAAAATGATCTGATATTATTTTTTTACGACACGCATTTACCGCATCACCTAATCCTTTTGCAGAATTTTGATAAACAAATTTTATCTTTTTTTGATACTTTTTAAGAATATTTATTTTTTTAATTGCTTTTTTATTATTTAAGATTCTTTTTTCTAGTTCGCGATCTTTATCAAAGTATTTTTTTATAATACTTTTTCGTTTTGAAATCACTAAAAACACTTCTTTAATGCCTGCTTCATCACATTCTTTTAAAACTCTTTCTAAAATAGATGTTTTTCCTAAAGGCCAAAGCTCTTTGGGGAAAGCTTTCGTTAAAGGTAACATCCTTGTTCCAAGACCTGCTAGTGGTATAATTGCTTGAGTGATCATAAATAAAAAATTATAAAAAAGTAATAAATGAAAATTATAAAAAAATCCAATTTAATCCACAATATATCGATTAAACACAAAGATATAGGCTTTGTACCGACGATGGGTGCGTTGCACGAAGGTCACATATCCCTCATTAAAAAAAGCAAAGAGAAATCAAAAAAAACTATTGTGAGTATTTTTGTCAATCCAAAGCAATTTAATAAGAAAAAAGATTTTGCAACATATCCAAATAATCTCAGAAATGATCTGTCCATTTGTAAAAAACTAAAAGTAGATTACGTATTTATTCCCAATGCCCACGAGATTTATCGTTGGAATGATAAAAAAATTCTTACACCTAAAATTGATAATATTATGGAGGAAAAATTTAGAAAAGGTCACTTAAATGGAGTTCTTGCAGTTATGTCCAAGTTTCTCTCTATTATAAAATGTTCTAAAATTTATATGGGGAAAAAAGACTATCAACAATTAAATCTTATAAAAAATTTAATAAAATTAAATAAGATTAAATGCTCTATTGTTGAGTGCAAAACAATTAGAATGAAAAATGGTGGTGCACTTTCCTCTAGAAATCTCTTATTAAGCAATGATGCATTGTTAGTTGTCGGCAAAGTTTACCGTTTTTTAAAGCTATATAAAAAACATGGTGGTGGGCTTTTATTTGTCAGGTCTAAACTTGAAAAAATAGGAGTTAAAAAAATTGACTATATTAAACTAATTAATCTTTTAAATTTTAAAGAGGTAAAAAAAATTAGCTCTAATACAAATATATTTATAGCTTATTATTTAAATGGTGTTCGTTTAATAGATAATCTTTAAAATTGAAGAAAATAACTTGCCAATCCTAAAAAAGACAAGAAACCAAATACATCTGTTACTGTCGTAACAAATACACTGGATGAAATAGCTGGGTCTATTTTAAATTTATTTAATGTAATAGGAACAACTATGCCAAAGAAACCAGCGGCAGTCATATTTATAGTCATAGCTACTGCAATTAATAATGAAAGATGAACGTCACGAAACCATATGTATATTGCTATGCCAGCAATCACGGCAAAAATTAAGCCGTTGAACAGTCCTACTAGAAATTCTTTGGAAATAATTTTAGAAACATTCGAAGCTATAAGTTCCTTGGTTGCGATCAAACGAACTGTAACCGTTAAAGTTTGTGTTCCAGCATTGCCACCCATAGATGCAACAATCGGCATTAATATTGCCAATGCTACAACTTTTTCTATACTGGCATTGAAAAGACTTATGACAGTAGATGCAAGTATTGCTGTTAATAAATTAATTGCAAGCCATACAAATCTTTTTTTGGTGATGCTAAATGCTGTATCTGATATTTCTTCATCACTTACACCAGCTAATCTTAAAGTATCTTCTTCTGCTTCTTCTTTTATAATAGTTACAATATCGTCTCCTGTTATCATACCTATGAGTTTGTGATTACTATCTACAACGCCAGCAGAAAAAAGGTTGTATTGCTCAAAGTTGTAAGCAACTTGTTCCTGATCCATTTCTGCAGGAATTAAAAACTTATTGCTATTCATAATAGAGTTCATCTTAACTTCCCTTGAAGTTCTTAGCACTCTTGATGAGGGGACTGAGCCGACAGGAATATTCAATTCATTAATAATAAATATTTCCAAAAATTCTTTTGGTAGCTCATTAGTTTCTCTCAAATAATCAATGGTCTGTCCTACAGACCAATCTTGTGGCACTGCTGCAAATTCTCTTTGCATAATTCTAGCTGCAGAATTTTCTGGGTAAGTACTGAGAGTTTCTTCAAATAAGTTTTTGTCTTCAAGGGGTATTTTGGTAAGGACTCTATCTTTTTTTTCAACTGTTAAGTTTTCAATAATTTGTAAAGCGTTATCAGATTCTAGACTATTTACTATTTTGACTATTTTATCAGATGATATTTTTTCTAAAATATCTTTTTGAAGCTCATCTGTAAGTTCAACTATAACATGAGGATTAATTTTAAAGTTTTCTAAAGCAATTAGTTCAAATCTTTTTTTTTCAGGGAGATTGGATATCACTTCTGCAATATCCGAAGGGTGTAATTTAGCTAAAAGACTATCAACTGCAAATAAATCTTTTTTATCGATTTTATCAATAAGGTCATCTAAGTAAGAAGTGGAGATATTGAATTCTATTTTTTTAGATTTGATTTCGTTATTGTTTTCCATAATAATAAAGTACTTTCGTTTATAATGAATATTGAAATAAAAATCAGTAAAAAACCAGTTGATTATCAAAAGGCAATTGAAGAACTTGAACAAAGAACCTTGCAGGTTCATCGTAAAGAAAAAAGTGAATTGATATGGATACTTGAACATAAAGACATCTACACCTGTGGAACAAGCGGCAAAGACAATGAGCTGTTGGATAAAAAAAAATTCCCTATTTTAAAAACTAACAGAGGGGGTAAATGGACATATCATGGATCTGGTCAGAAAATTGTTTATTTTGTTTTGGATATGAACCACAGAGGAAAGGAGATCAGAAAACTTGTTAGGACAATTGAAGAGTGGATAATTTTAATACTAAATAAACACAATATCAAAGCTCATGCCGATTCAAAAAATATTGGGATATGGATTGATAAAGACAACAAGGAATACAAAATTGCTGCTATAGGTTTGAAGGTTAAAAAATGGATTGCATACCATGGATTTGCTCTAAACTTGGATGTTAATAAAAACAATTATGACGGAATAATACCATGTGGTATTTCCGATAGAGGAATAATAAATTGGTTGGAAATAAAAAAAATACCAAAATCACTAGATGAAACTATTATTTCCTCTTTTAAAGAAATATTTTTTACAGATTAGATTTTTTTAAAAAATTCTTAAACTCTTTGGGAGGTTCGACCTTGAATGTTTTTTCCTTGCCTTTGTCGTAAAAGGTAATTTTATAACTATGTAACATTAAAAACTTATCTTTATTTACATAATGAGGAATTTCATATTTTCCATCGCCCACTATTGGATGGTTAACTTTAAAAAATTGCTGCCTAATTTGATGTTTTCTACCGGTGATGGGTGTTGCCTCAACATAAGAAAAATCTTTATTTTTAGAGAGTACAGAAAAATCTGTTTCTGCTTTAAAGGTTTTCATTTGATTCTTTACTTTAAAAACCAAATCATGATCTAGAGTTCCTTCATTGCGAGGAATGGATCCGTACAAAATAGCCAAATAACTTTTTTTTACTTCTTTATTTCTAAATTGCTCAGACAAAGTCTGTGCAAATAATCTATTGCATGCAAATACAATAATACCAGAGGTTTCTTTGTCAATTCTGTGGACTAAATAAAATTTTTTATCTTCACTAAATTTATTCAATATATCAATTAAATTTTTTGGAGACTTGGTTCCAGACTGGACTGAAATACCAGATGGTTTATTTAAAATTAAATAATCATGATTCTCAAAGATTATATTGTTTCTAATTTCTTTGTATTCTTTAATATTAGCACTATAAGAAAATTTTTCATTTTCTTTTTTTTCTTCATAGCTAAATTGAAGAAAAATTTCATCTTCCAATTGAAGCTTATAAGAACTTTTAACCTTTTTGTTATTTACTTTAATTTTTCCTGAGCGTAACAATTTTTCAACAAAGGATTGGGGAAATTTTTGGGTGTTTAATTTTAACCACTTATCTATTCTAGTGTTTGCGTAATTTTCATCTATGGTGAATTTTTCATTAAATTTCATTAAAAAATACTAACAATTTTGTATCCAGCAAAAAACAAAAGCACACCACCAAAAACTGAAAGGACCAAGTAACTAATCATTTCTATATAAAGTGATTTGCTTAATAAATTAAATAAATCCATAGAAAATGTAGAAAAAGTTGTAAACCCCCCTAACAAACCTATTGCAATATAGATTCTAATATTTTCAGTAATAATATTTTTGTCAAACAATGAAATGCAAATGCCTATAAAAAAAGAACCTAACAAGTTCACTATGACCGTACTGACAGGAAAGTTTAGGTAGAAAAATCTGGGGGTAATTAGATAGAGAGAATATCTCAATACACTTCCAGCTGCTCCAAATAAAGCAACTAGCAGATAGAGTTTCATTATTTTTTAGTTAGTTTGGTGTCTTTGCTTTCTACTACTGGATTTTTAGACTCTTGTTCATTTTTATTATCAGCTTTTTTTTGAACAGGGCCAGAATCTTGTCCCTTGGCATTAAAATCTTTATCAACCAATTCTATATAAGCGGTTGGAGCATTGTCTCCAAAACGAAAACCAGATTTTACAACTCTCGAATAACCACCATTCCTCTTTTCATATCTTTTGGACAAAATAGTTGTTAATTTAGTTACAGAGCTTTTGTCTTGTAACTTAGAAAATAAAATTTTCTTTGAGGCTAGAGTGTTTTTTTTACCAATAGTAATAACTTTATCAATAATGGGCTTTAACTCTTTAGCTTTTGGAACGGTTGTTTTGATTTGCTCATGTTTAATTAATGAGTTTATCATATTTTGAAACATAGCTTTTCTATGCTCAGAAGTTCTATTTAGCTTTCTATGTCCGTGACCGTGTCTCATAATTTATTTGTACTCATCCTCTAGTTTTTTAGAGAGTTCTGAAATATTTTCTGGAGGCCAATTTGGAATTTCAATACCTAAATATAAAGACATTCCAGAAATTACCTCTTTAATTTCATTAAGTGATTTTCTACCAAAATTGGGTGTTCTTAGCATTTCACCTTCTGTTTTTTGAACCAAGTCACCAATATAAATAATGTTATCATTTTTTAAGCAATTCATAGATCGAACTGAAAGTTCTAGCTCATCGACTCTTCTTAAAAGATTTTTGTTAAATTCAGGCTCACTTTGCGTTGGCTGAACTACAACTTCTTTTGGTTCATCAAAATTAACAAATAATGACAATTGATCTTGAAGAATTCTAGCAGCAAATGCTAAGCAATCATCTGAAGCAACAGAGCCATTCGTTTCTATTTCCATAGTAAGTTTATCATAATCAATAGACAAACCTTCTCTTGTATTAGATACATTGTAAGAAACTCTTTTTACTGGGCTATAAACTGAATCGATAGGAATTAAACCTAACGGAGAATCTTTTTCTCTATTTTTATCAGCAGATACATATCCTTTTCCAGTATTCACAACAAATTCCATGTAAACTTTTGAATTTTCATCTAAGTTACAAATAACCTGATCGGGATTTAAAATCTCAATATCAGGGTTTGGATTAATCATTTTTGCAGTAATTTCTCCTGGTCCTTTTGCATCAAGAATAAGTTTTTTTGGACCATTTGTATTTAATTTTAAAGACAAGGATTTAATATTTAAAACTATGTCTGTAACATCTTCTCTAACGCCATTAATTGATGAAAACTCATGCAACACGCCGTCAATTTGTATCGCGGTAACTGCTGTTCCTTGAATAGAAGAAAGAAGAACTCTTCTTAATGCATTACCTAAAGTTAAAGCAAAACCACGCTCTAAAGGCTCAACAACTATTTTTGCAAATTTTTTATCTTCGCTGGCTTGAATATCAATCTTAGAAGGTTTGATTAATTCTTTCCAATTTTTATCTATCAATGTTAGCTCCTGTTTCTATTTATTGTTAAACTCTTCTTTTTTTAGGTGGTCTACAACCGTTGTGAGCAATTGGACTTGTGTCTTTGATGGACAAAATTTTAAAACCCCTTGCTTGCAATGCTCTTAACGCTGTTTCCCTTCCCGAACCTGGTCCTTTTACTTCAACATCTATATTTTTAAGTCCATACTCAGCTGCTTTTAATGCAGCATCATCCGCAGCTACTTGGGCTGCGTAAGGAGTGGATTTTCTTGAACCCTTAAATCCCTTTGATCCAGCAGAAGACCATGACAATACGTTTCCATCTTTGTCTGTAATGGAAATAATAGTATTATTAAAAGTTGCATTTACAAATGCCTTTCCATTAATCACTACTTTTTTTTCTTTCTTCTTTGCTTTGAACTTACTTTTCTTTTTTGAATCGGCTTTTTTAGAATCAGCTTTCTTTGGTTCTTTCTTGCCGGAATCTGATTTTTTTTTAATTTCTTCTGTGCTCATTTATTATTTTTTCATCACTGTTAATTTTTTACCTGCAATTGCAATCGCTTTTCCTTTTCTTGTTCTTGCATTGGAGTGTGTTCTTTGTCCTCTTACTGGTAATTTTTTTCTGTGTCTTGTTCCTCTATAAGTACCCAAATCTCTCAGGCGCTTAATATTTAATGAAATATCCCTTCTAAGATCTCCCTCCACAGAATAGTTTTTGTCAATCAGTTCCCTAACTTTCAAAACTTCATCTTCGGTTAAATTATTTACTCTTTTAGATCTATCAATATTTAACTCTTTGCAAATTTTTTCAGCGTAATGATCACCTATTCCGTAGATATACTGTAGTGCAATATATACTTGTTTGTTTAATGGAAGATTTATTCCTGATATACGAGCCATACTAAGTGATTGTAATTTTTAGTTTATAAAACTGTTGGAATATACAAATCCTTCTTTCAAAGTCAACTTTTTAAGTCTTTGATAATATTGGATATTTGATCTGAAACCATAGCAATTTGACCCATAGCATCAACATCTGAAACTATGTTTTTTGCTGAGTAATAATCAAGGATTGGTAGAGTAGACTCGTCGTAAGTTTTTAATCTTTTGCTTACCGTATCCTCATTATCGTCAGATCGCTTAACTAAAGTTCTAGACTTGCAGTTGGGATCTTCACAGGTTGTTGGGGGGTCAAAAAACTCATTAAAAGTCTTTTTGCAAACTGAGCATGATAGTCTTCCAGATATTCTTTTGGTTAAAATTGAATAGTCTACTTTCAGATTAAGAACTAACGATATTGACTGGGAGTGTTTTTCTAACAAGTTGTCTAAAGTTTTGGCTTGGTCAATATTTCTAGGAAATCCATCAAAAATAATTCTATTTTCTATACTTTTGTCTTCTAATTTTTTTTCAATAAGATTATTTATAATGTCGTCTGAAACAAGCTTTCCTGAATTCATTAATACTTCTATTTCTGAAGCTAGTTTAGAACCGCTCTTTAATTCATTTCTCAGCAAATCGCCTGTAGAGAGTTGAAAAAAATTGAAATTATTAATTAAGAAAGAAGACTGGGTACCTTTGCCTGCCCCAGGTGGTCCAAAAATAATTATATTCATTACCTTGAGAATTTAGTTTTTTTAATTAACGAAGCGTATTGAGCACTCATTAACCTTGTTTGAACTTGTGTTATTGTATCCATCGCAACAACTGCAACAATAAGCAAAGACGTTCCTCCCAAATAAAAAGGAATGGGATATTTTGAAATAAGAACTTCTGGCAACAAGCAAATTATTACTAAATAACTTGATCCTATTACTGTCAATTTTGTCAAAAGATTTTGAATAAATTCTGAAGTTTTGTCACCTGGTCTAATTCCTGGAACAAATCCCCCATTCTTTTTTAAATTATCGGAGGTTTCTACTGGATTGAAAATAATAGAAGTGTAAAAAAAAGAAAAGAACACAATACCAGATGCATAAAAGATCATATAGAGAGGCTTTCCTTGTCCTAACATAGAGGTAATAGATAAAATAATTGAATTTGAACTGGTAGAAAAGTTAGACAATGTGACTGGCAGCAAAAGTAATGCTGATGCAAAGATCGCTGGTATGACACCTGCAGTATTAACTTTTAAGGGTAGGTAAGAAGATTCTCCACCGTACATTTTATTACCCATTTGTCTTTTGGGGTATTGAATTAATATTCTTCGCTGCGCTCTTTCCACATAAACAATAAAATATATAGCAGCCAACAAAAGAACTAGGATAGACAAAATAGCAACGCTAGAAATTGCACCCGTTCTACCCAATTCAAATGTCGAGGCAAGCGCTCTTGGAATTTCAGCAACAATTCCAGAAAAAATAATTAATGAAATACCATTACCAACACCCCTGGCAGTTATCTGCTCTCCTAGCCACATGATCAAAATAGTACCTGTTACCAATGTAACTGTAGTAACAAACCTAAAATACATTCCAGGATCCAGAACAATTCCTTGTGAATTTTCTAGACTAACAGAAACTCCATATCCCTGGACCAAAGCAAGCAATACTGTTCCGTACCTTGTATATTGAGTAATTTTTTTTCTTCCGTATTCACCCTGACTTTTTAAATTCTTAAAATACTCTGTAACACCAGTTAATAACTGAATAATAATGGAAGCCGAAATGTAGGGCATTATACCCAAAGTAAGAATTGCCATACGTTGGACAGCTCCACCCGCGAATACGTTAAACATACCAAGAAGACTTCTTTCGTTTCCTGAAATTAGATTTTTAAGGGAATCTGGGTCTATGCCGGGTATGGGAACGTAAGTACAAAATCTATAAATAACTAAAATGAATAAAGTGTAGAAAATCCTTTTACTTAAATCGTTTCCCTGAAAAAAACTGGATCCACTATTTGATGTATCGGAAAAGTTAGACATTATCTATTTAACTATTTCTATTGATCCGCCCGAACTTTCAATTTTGCTTTTCGCACTTTTGCTTGCAGAATGAGCTAAAATATTAATTTTATGTTTAATTTCGCCTGTGCCTAAAATTTTTACTTTAACGTATTTGTAATTTTTTTTATCTTTTGAAAACAAAAGAGATGCCAAATCTAACTTCTCAGCAATACTAATTTTATTTTTATCAATTAGTTTTGACAGGTCGTTTAAGTTTATAACTAAATTATTAGCTCTTTTTGAAATTGCATTAAAACCTCTTTTAGGCAACCTTCTAAACAAAGGCATTTGACCACCTTCGTATCCTTTTATAGAAACGCCTGAACGAGATTTTTGACCCTTAACTCCTCTTCCAGCTGTTTTTCCTTTTCCAGACCCAATGCCTCTTCCAACTCTTTTTGAGGTTTTGTGTAGTTTTACTCCAATTTCATTTAAGTTCATTATTATCTCCTTGCAACAATATCTTTAATTTTTTTTCCTCTAATTAAGGAAATGTCTTTTGGTGTTTGTTGACTACCTAGTGCAACAAAAACAGCTCGGATCAAATTATAAGGATTTGCAGATCCAATAGATTTTCCTACCACATCTTGAATACCCGACATTTCACATATAGCTCGAACTGCTCCACCGGCAATAATTCCTGTACCAGCAGGGGCGCTTCTTAAAACTACCTTACCGGCTCCGCTCTTTCCCTTTACATCATGGTGCAAAGTTCTTCCGTCTCTTAAAGGTATTTTAATTAATGATTTTTTTGCAGCTTCTGAAGCCTTTTTAATAGCATCTGGAACTTGTTTGGCTTTACCCTGTCCATAACCTACTTGACCTTTTTGATTTCCAGCCACAACTAATGCTGCAAACCCAAATCTTCTTCCACCTTTTACTACTTTTGTAATTCTGTTGATGGCTACTAATTTTTCTTTAATCTCTGATACCTTGCTCATATTTAAAACTTCAAACCTCCAGTTCTTGCTGCTTCAGCAAGTGATTTAACTCTTCCGTGATACCTATACGAACCCCTATCAAAAAATACTTCTTTGATACCTTTTTCTATGGACCGTTCAGCAATAAGCTTTCCTACAATTTTAGAAACCTCTGTTTTACTTTTTTTCTCTATATTTTTTTCTTTTGAAGATGCGCTAGCTATAGTTGAACCTTTTTTATCATCTATTAATTGAGCATAGATATTATTGAGGGACCTAAACACTGAAAGTCTTGGTTTACCGTTGTTTACTTTTTTTAACTTAGATCTGATTCTGCTTTTTCTAGTCAGGGTTTTATTTCTCATTTATTTTTTCTTCCCTTCTTTTTTCAGAATAAACTGGCCGTCAGCAGTTATTCCTTTTTGTTTATATGGCTCAACTGGTTTTAAAAATTTAATATCAGATGCAACTTTACCAATCAGCTGCTTGTCATTTCCATTTAAAGTAATTTTGGTTTGCTTATCAATTTTTACCGTAATGCCCTCTGGTACATCAAATAAAATATCGTGGCTAAAACCCAATTGAAATTTAATTTTTTTACCTTCTAAGCTAGCTCTGAATCCAACTCCATTTAAATTTAAAACAATTTCATATCCTGCAGAAATTCCTATTAAAGCATTGTTAATCAAACTTCTTTGCAATCCCCAAAAGACTTTATTTTTAGTTTCTGTTTTTTTAGAAGTTACTGATAAAATGTTATTTTCTATTTTTGTATCAAGCAATTCTGTGTTTAAAATAATTTCTTTTTTCCCCTTAGGTCCTTCCATGGAAAGAATATTTCTGTTAATGGAAACTTTGACTTGATCAGGTATTGTAATGCTTTTTTTTCCAATTTTTGACATAGATATTAAGAAATATTACAGATTATTTCTCCTCCAAGTTTTTGATCTCTAGCTTCATTGTCAGAAAGTATACCTTTTGAGGTTGAGATAATAGCGATTCCTAGTCCGTTCAATACTCTTGGTAGGCTTTCAAATCGTGTGTAAATTCTTCTGCCAGGTTTTGAAATTCTTTTAATTTCTCTGATAACTGGCGTTCCATGCACATATTTTAAATTTACTTTCAATGCCTCAAAAGAAGAATCTTTTTCTGTAACCACATCGTAGCTAGAAATAAAACCCTCACGCTGCATTACATCTAAAACAAATTTTTTAAACTTTGAGCTTGGTATTAACACAGTAGGATGCAACTTCATTTGTGCGTTTCTAATTCTAGTTAACATATCTCCTATTGGATCTGATATTGTCATATAATTTTTCCTTTCCTATTCCCTTACCAACTCGATTTAGTCATGCCTGGTATTTTGCCCATAGAAGCTAATTTTCTAAGTGCAATACGAGACATTTTAAGTTTTCTGTAATAACCGTGAGGTCTTCCAGTAATTTCACATCTATTTACAATTCTATTTTTTGCTGAATTTTGTGGAATTTTAGCAAGCTTCAAACTAGCTTCAAATCTTTCATTTAGATTAGTTTTTTTATCCATAATAATAGCTTTTAATTTTTTTCTTTTACTTTCAAAACGCTTAACCATTTTCACTCTTTTTAAATTTCTGTGTATCGCGGATATTTTTGCCATTAATTAGACCCTTTCTTATAAAATGGAAAATCAAAGCTATCTAGCAAAGCTTTTGATGCTTCCTTATTGTTTGTAGACGTCACAACTGTGATATCCAACCCTCTTAATTTTTCAATTTTGTCAAAACTAACTTCTGGAAAAATAACGTGCTCTTTAATTCCAAAACTATAATTTGCTTCTGAGTCAAAGCTATCTGGATTTAAACCACGAAAGTCTTTAATTCTTGGTAGTGCCATGTTGATTAATCTATCTAAAAAATAATACATATTGTTTTTTCTTAAAGTAACTTTAAGTCCAAGTGGAATATCTTTTCTAGTTTTGAAATTTGCCACTGCTTTTTTAGACTTGGTAACAATAGGAAGTTGTCCTGTTAAGTTTGCTAAATCTTCTTTTATAATCTTTAAAATCTTACTATCAGAAGCATCCAAGCCTAGGCCCATATTCAATACAATTTTTTCAATTTTAGGAGCTTGCATTGTGTTTTTAATAGATAGATTTTTTACTATGTTAGGTAAAATTTCTTCTAGATATATTTTCTTTAATCTTGGTATCATTGTTCTTATTTACCTTTTTTTTTAGTTGTCTTGGAAGTTTTCTTCGTATCTTTTTTCTCAGAGTTTTTTTTTGTTGGCTTGATATTTTTTTTAATGTCTTTCTTTTTAGAATCTTTTTTTACTTTTTTAACGGAAGATTTCTCTTTTGCTTTCGGCTTAACTGATGCTTTGGTTTCTTCCTTTTTACCTAGCTTTTTTTTATCAGCAGCTTCAACTAAAAGGTTGGATAAATGAATTGATTGCTCCACGCTAATTATTCCACCTTTTTTTTCCTTTGTAGGTTTGGTGTGTTTTTTTACCATATTAAGTCCTTTGACAGTTGCTCTGTATCTGTCTTTAAATATTTCTATGATCTCTCCACTTTTACCTCTGTCATCACCAGAAATCACTTTAACTGTATTTCCTTTTTTAAATTTTAATTTCATTACAGCACCTCTGGAGCTAATGAAATAATTTTCATATGTTTTTTTACTCTCAACTCTCTTGTAACTGGACCAAAAATACGAGTACCAATTGGCTCGTTATTAGCTGCAATTAACACAGCTGCATTGGTATCAAATTTAATTGCAGAACCATCTTTTCTAAAAATTTGTTTTCTCGTCCTAACAACCACGGCTTTATGAACGTCTCCTTTTTTAACTTTTCCTTTAGGAGCACAATCTTTAATACTTACAACAATCACATCTCCAATAGATGCATATCTTCTTTTTGATCCTCCAAGAACTTTAATACATTCAATTCTTTTTGCTCCTGTATTATCAGCCACTTCTAATTCTGTTTGAATTTGAATCATGCTTTATCTCCAATAACTCTCCATTTTTTTAACTTGGATATGGGTGCGGATTCAATGATTTTAACAGTATCCCCAACAGCATAGTTGCCCTCCTCATAGTGAGCGTGATATTTTTTAGATCTTTTGATTACTTTGGATAAGACAGGGTGCCTAAACTTTCTTTCCACATTTACCACTAATGTTTTTGAATTTTTAGTACTTACTATTTTACCTTGTAAAGTTCTTTTGCTCATTATGCTTTCTTCTTCTGATTAATAAAAGTTAGTATTTTAGCTATCGTTCTTCTAACAGTCGTAATTCGAGCACTATTAGTAATTTGAGAGTTCATCTTTTGAATTCTTAAATTAAACTGCTCTTTTTTAAAATTGCCTAGCTCTTTTTCAAGCTGAGTAACTGATAAATTTTTTATATCTTTTGTTTTCATATTAAATATTTATATTTCTTTTAATTACTTTTGTTTTTATCGGTAGCTTAGAAGAAGCCCTATCAAAAGCTTCTTTAGCTACAAGATCCGAAACGCCATCGATTTCAAAAATAATTCTTCCAGGCTTAACTCTGAACACATAATATTCCACATTTCCTTTACCTTTACCCATACGAACTTCAATAGGCTTTTTAGAAACTGGAATGTTTGGAAAAATTCTCAACCATACTCGTCCAGCTCTTTTCATATGTCTTGTTAGAGCAACTCTGGCAGCTTCAATTTGTCGTGATGTAATTCTTTCTGGCTCAAGAGCCAACAACCCATGAGATCCAAAATTCATGGTTGCACCACGTTCAGCAGTACCATTGATTCTACCTTTGTGAGCTTTTCTAAATTTTGTTCTAGCTGGCTGTAACATTATTTTGTTTTCTCTTCCTCTTTTTCACTTGCAATTTTTTTCTGCAAGTCTTTTTGAAACACTACACCTTTGTAGATGTAGACTTTAATTCCTATAATTCCGTAAGTAGTAAGCGCCTCACACTCCGCGTAATCAATTTCTGCTCTTAAAGTGTGCAATGGAACACTACCCTCTCGCAACCACTCTGTTCTTGCTATTTCGTTTCCAGCCAATCTACCACTGATCATCACTTTGATACCTTTGGCACCAATTCTCATGGTTGATTGCATTGCTCTTTTCATCGCTTTTCTGTAGGCGATCCTTTTTTCAATTTGCTGCGCAATGTTTTCAGCTACTAAATAAGCATCTAGCTCTGGTTTTCTAATTTCTTTTATATTGACCGAAACCTCATCTGTAACAATTTTTCCAATGTTGCTCTTAATTTTTTCAATATCAGAACCCTTTTTCCCAATCACAAAACCAGGTCTAGAGGTAAAAATTGTAACATTACATTTTTTAGAAGGACGCTCGATTAAAATTCTTGAAATTCCAGAATTTTTTATATTGGCATTAATGTATTTTCTAATTTTAAAATCTTGTATTAAATAGGTTCCGTAAGCTTCTTTCTTAGCAAACCAAATAGAATCCCAGTTTCTATTAATTTTAAGTCTAATTCCAATTGGATTAATCTTCTGTCCCATTGTCTAAGCTCCCTGTGGTACTTGCGCTGCTTCTTTTTTTTCTGAAACAACAATTGTTAAATTACTAAAATGCTTTTTGATACTAGCTGCCCTACCTTTTGCTCTTGGTCTAAATCTTTTTAATGTAATGCCCTTGCCAACATAAGCCTCTTTTATAATTAGTGTATCTATGTCTAATTGATTATTATTTTCAGCGTTAGCTACAGCAGATTTGATTGTTTTAATTATTTCTTTAGAAACACGTTTATTATTAAATTGAAGATCCCTTAAAACAAGATCTACTTTTCTACCTCTAATAGATTGCAATATTTCGTTAATTTTTCTTGTTCCAGATTTTAAATTGTTAAAAACTGCTTTAACGGTTGATAAATCTTTTTTAATTTTTGCCATAATTATTTTTTAACAGCTTTTGCTGGAGCTGCTTTTGAAGTTGATGCTGTGTGACCAGGAAACTGTCTAGTGGGTGAAAATTCACCTAACTTATGACCAATCATTTCCTCCGATATTGTTATTGGAATAAATTTTTTACCGTTATGAATTTCAAATTTTTGTCCAATAAATTCTGGAATAATAGTTGAGTTTCTAGACCAGGTTTTGATAGGTCTTTTCGAGTCTGTTTGTTTTTGTTTTTCCACTTTCTTAATTAAGCTTGGGTGTACAAAAGGGCCTTTCCAAATAGAGCGTGCCATAAATTATCTTTTTTTCTTTCTAGAAATAATAAACTGATCTGTTTTTTTATTATTTCTTGTTTTTAAACCTTTAGTACCTTGACCCCAAGGAGTGACAGGATCTCTACCACCTGAAGTCTTACCCTCACCACCACCGTGCGGGTGATCAACAGGGTTCATCACAACACCTCTAGATTGAGGTCTAATACCTAACCATCTGTTTCTACCAGCTTTACCAATTTTTACGTTTTTATTATCTACGTTAGAAAGTTGTCCTATTGTAGCTCTACATTCTGCTCTTACTTTTCTAACCTCACCCGAAGATAATTTCACTGTTGTGTAATCACCATCTGTTCCCATAATAGTAGCAGATGTTCCAGCAGATCTTGCCATAACTCCACCTTTTCCAGGTGTTAACTCTATATTATGAACACTTGTTCCCCCTGGCATATCTTTAATTTTCATGCAATTTCCTGGAAGAATTTCTAATTTTTCACCTGAATAAATTTTTTCACCGATCTTAACCCCTTCTGGAGCTAGCATATAAGCTATAGTTTTATCTTCATATTCAACTAGCATGATATTAGCACTTCTAAATGGATCATGTTCAAATCTTTTTATTTCAGCAGCCATTTCAAATTTATTTCTCTTAAAATCAATAATTCTATATTTTTTTTTGTGCCCAGCACTTCTATGTCTTGAAGTAATCCTACCTTGGTTATTTCTACCCACCGCTCTGTGCATTTTTTTAGTTAAGGTTTTTTCTGACTTGCCTTTCCATAGGTGAGAACGATCAACTAAGATAGTACCTCTTGTAGACTTTGTGTATGGTTTAAAAGTTTTAAGTGCCATAATTAAATTCCTGCAGCAATATCAATGCTTTGCCCTTCTTTTAAAGTAATAATTGCTTTTTTGTATCCTGATTTTTTCGCAATTTTTCCTCTTACTGTTTTAAATCTATCTTTTGACAGCAAGGTATTTACCTTGATGACATTAACTTTGTACAATTTTTCAATACTTTTTTTAATCAAAGTTTTGGATGCTGTTTTAGAAACCTTAAATGTAATTTTATTTAGACCACTTAAATTAGTGCTTTTCTCAGTAATTACAGGAGATAAAATTATATCATATGCAAAAGTTTGATTTTTCATTTAGTTAATCGCTCCTCAAGAGTTTTTATTGCCTCTTTAGTAAAAAGAATTTTTTCAAATTTAATTAAGTCATATACGTTTGTACCCACTACTTTAATTCTTTTTGTATTAGGTATATTTTTCATGCTTTTAATGAATTTTTCTGAAGCCCCGTCATGATGAATAATCAAAGCAGACTTACTTTCTAATTTCGATAAAAAATTATTAAAAGATTTTGTTTTAAAAGTATCTAGCTTTGGTTCATCAAAAATATTTATGTTTTTAGTTAATACTTTTGAAGAAAGAGCGCTGATTAGACCAAGATTTTTTACTTTTTTATTTAGTTTTGTAAGTCTAGTCTGCCCTCTGTGTCTCGGACCATGTGCTATACCACCACCAACAAAAATAGGTGCTGTGATATTACCATGTCTTGCTCCACCTGAACCTTTTTGTTGAACAATTTTTCTTCTTGAACCTTTAACTTCACCTCGCGACTTAGTATGACCTTTTTTCTTCCTTTGGTTATTTAATTGCCAGTTAATAACCAGTTGAATTAAATCTTTTCTAGGTTTTAAAGAAAAAACTTGATCTGACACTTCGTGAGTACCTATTTTTTTACCTTCTATGTTAATTTCTTCTAATTTCATTTTTAATCTTTCTTAACCTCTTCTGTTGAAGGAACTGCTTCAGCTGGTTTTTCTTTTGCAGCTAGTTTTTCAGCTTTTTCCAAAGCTTTAGCTTCTTTTGCAATATTCTTTTTGTCTTTTTTGTCTGTTTTAGATGTTTCAAGGTCAGCAAAATAACTTACTAGTCTTTCTTGAACACTAGATTTATTTTTTTTCTTAACTGCCTCTGTAATTTCTACGTATGCATTTTTACTACCAGGAACTGAACCTCTTAAATATAAAAGATTATTAACTAGATCAGCTTCAACTATCTCTAAACCTTGCATAGTTCTAAATTTATCACCCATGTGACCTGCCATTTTTTTTCCTTTGAAAACTTTACCTGGGTCTTGTCTTTGACCAGTAGATCCGTGTGATCTGTGAGATACAGAAACACCATGTGTTGCTCTCAATCCACCAAAATTCCAACGCTTCATAACTCCAGCAAAACCTTTACCAATGGTTTTTGATCTAATATCTACGTATTTTTTATCTTTTAAAATATCTAAAGTAACATCTGATCCGGCTTTGAATTCTTCTGTGTTCTCTACTCTATATTCTTTCAGAAATTTTTTAGCTTCTAATGATTTTTTTGCATAAAAACCCTTCATGGATTTGGTAAGTTTTGAACTTTTAATATGACCATAACCAACTAACAAAGCAGAATAACCACGCTTATCCTTTTCAATAACTTCGACTATTTTACCAGGCTCGACCTGCAAGACTGTCACAGGAACGGCCTCACCACTCTCGTAGAATTTTTGTGTCATACCAATTTTTTTACCAACCAAGCCTAATCTCATAACTAAATTTTAATCTCCACATCTACACCAGCCGCAAGATCTAACTTCATTAAAGCTTCGATCGTTTGGGGTGTTGGTTCTAAAATATCAATAAGTCTCTTATGAGTTCTTGTTTCAAATTGCTCTCTACTTTTTTTGTCAATGTGAGGAGATCTCAAAACGGTAAAAATTTCTTTCGTAGTCGGCAAAGGAATAGGTCCTTTGATTTGAGCACCAGTTCTTTTTGCAGTATTCACAATTTCAATAGTAGACTGGTCCAATATTTTATGATCGTACGCTTGTAATCTAATTCTTATTTGCTGCTTATCCATAATTTATGCTAATTTTTTAGTTACTTCGTCTTGAACATTTTGAGGAACTTTCTCATAATGATCAAAAGTCATTGTATACTGTGCTCTACCTTGAGACATAGATCTTAGGTTGTTTACATAACCAAACATGTTTGCAAGTGGGACCATTGCATTTATCACTGTTGCATTACCTCTTTTATCTGTTGAACCAATTTGTCCTCTTCTTGAATTTAAATCTCCAATTACATCTCCCATATGATCTTCTGGGGTAACTACTTCTACTTTCATAATTGGTTCAAGTAATTTTAGCCCAGCTTTAGTACAGGCCTCTTTAAACCCCATTCTTCCAGCAATTTCAAAAGCCAGAACACTAGAATCTACATCGTGATGCAAACCATCAATGATAGTTACCTTATAATCCAACATAGGAAATCCTGCCAAAATCCCTGAATCTGCAACTCCTTCAATCCCTTTTTCAACACCAGGAATAAATTCTTTAGGTATTGATCCACCTTTAACAATATTTTCAATTTCTCTACCCTTACCAGGCTCTAATGGCTCAACACTTAATTTAACTTTTGCAAATTGTCCTGCTCCACCAGATTGTTTTTTATGTGTGTAGTCAACCGTGGCTGTACCTTGAATAGTTTCTCTGTAAGCAACTTGAGGAGCTCCAATATTAGCCTCTACTTTGAACTCTCTTTTCATTCTATCAACAATAATATCCAAATGTAATTCACCCATTCCTTTGATAATTGTTTGGCCAGATTCATTGTCTGAAGAAACTCTAAAGGAAGGATCTTCTTTTGCTAATCTAGCTAAAGCTTCCCCCATTTTTTCTTGGTCAGCTTTAGTCTTAGGCTCAACTGCAATTTCAATAACGGGATCTGGAAAATCCATAGGTTCTAAAAGAATTGGATTAGATGGATCAGATAAAGTATGTCCGGTAATTGTATGTTTTAAACCAGCAAGAGCCACAATGTCTCCTGTTGATGCTGTTTTAATATCTTCCCTATCGTTTGCATGCATAAGAAGCATTCTTCCAACTCTTTCTTCTTTATCTTTGCTGGTATTCATAACTCCAGTTGCAGCATTTAATGTTCCAGAATAAATTCTAATAAAAGTTAAAGACCCCACAAACGGGTCGTTAGCAACTTTAAAAGCCAAGGCAGAAAATGGTTCAGAGTTTCCAAACTTTCTAATAATCTCATCTTCGGTACCAGGCTTAGTTCCTGTAATTTCTCCAATATCTAGAGGGCTTGGCAAGTAATCTACGACAGCATCAAGCAAAGGCTGAACGCCTTTATTTTTAAAAGCTGATCCACAAACAATTGGAACAAAAGAAAAATCTAAGGTACCTTTTCGAATGCATTTTTTTAAATCATCTTCTGAAATATCTTTACCATCAAGATAAGCTGCCATTAAATCTTCATCCTGCTCTACTGCAGTTTCAACTAATTCTTTTCTATATTTTTCAGCTTCTTCTTTTAAATTTTCAGGAATTTCAACTTCTTCAAACTTGGCTCCAAGACTTTCATCATTCCAAATAACACCCTTCATTTTTACCAAGTCAACGATACCTTTTAAATCAGCTTCCAATCCTATAGGAAGTTGAAGAAGCAAGGGTTTTGCGCCTAAACGTTCCCTAATCATGTCAACACACATAAAAAAATTTGCTCCAGTTCTATCTAGTTTATTAACAAAACACATTCTAGGAACTTTATATTTGTCAGCCTGTCTCCAAACAGTCTCTGACTGAGGTTCAACTCCTGCTACTCCATCAAATACAGCAACAGCACCATCTAAGACTTTTAATGATCTTTCAACCTCAATCGTAAAATCAACGTGGCCTGGAGTGTCAATGATGTTAATTCTATGATCTTTCCAAAAACAGGTTGTAGCGGCAGAAGTAATGGTAATTCCTCTTTCCTGCTCTTGTTCCATCCAGTCCATAGTGGCAGCGCCATCATGAACTTCTCCAATTTTATGTTCTTTACCCGTGTAATACAAAACACGCTCTGTTGTTGTGGTCTTTCCAGCATCAATATGAGCCATGATCCCAATGTTTCTGTATTTATCTTTTGTAATTTCTGCAGTCATAATTACCACCTAAAATGAGCAAAAGCCTTATTTGACTCTGCCATTTTATGAACGTCCTCTTTTTTTTTAATTGCATTACCTTTATTGGTTGACGCATCTAGAAACTCTTTTGATAATCTTTCTTGCATTGTTTTGTCACCTCTTTTTTTAGAAGATTCAATTAACCATCTAATTGCTAAAGCTTGTCCTCTATCGGAACGCACTTCAACAGGAACTTGATAAGTAGCCCCACCCACTCTTCTAGACTTAACTTCTAAATTAGGTCTAACATTTTTAATCGCCTCATTAAAAACATCCAATGGATCTTGTTTTGATTTCTCTTTAATAATTTCAAATGTTTTGTAAACAATTTTTTCAGCAACTGTTTTTTTTCCGTCAAGCATTAAAGAATTAATAAATTTTGTAATTACTCTTGTTCCATAAACTGGGTCAACTTCTACTTGTCTTTTAATTTGAGCTCTTCTTCTAGACATAATTATTTAGGTCTCTTCGTTCCATACTTGGAACGTCTTTGTTTTCTGTTAGCTACACCTTGAGTGTCCAAAAGACCTCTTACGGTATGATATCTAACTCCAGGTAAGTCTTTAACTCTTCCTCCACGTATCATAACAACTGAGTGTTCTTGCAAGTTATGTCCTTCTCCAGGAATGTAACTTGTAACTTCAGAACCATTAGACAATCTAACTCTTGCAACTTTTCTCAATGCTGAATTCGGTTTTTTTGGAGTGGTCGTATAAACTCTTGTGCAAACTCCTCTTTTTAAAGGACAAGCATCAAGCGCGGGAACTTTGTTCCTTGCTACGATTTTTTTCCTTTTCTTTTTTAACAACTGATTGATAGTTGGCATAATTTTTCAAATAATTATTTTTAAGGAAAGCTTACGTAGAACTGTAAAAGGGTAGTAGTTTAAAGACAAAAAAGCTTTACGTGCTACCTTAAAAATTTCGCTATTAATACTGATTTCTGCCAGAAGGTCAATAACAAGTTGGGTCTGAAATGCTTAAAATTAAGGGCTTTTAATTACTGAATTGCTTCTTCAACTGGCTCTGATTTTTGATTTTTAATCTTCTCTTGAAGTTCAATATCTTTTTTCTGAGCTTCGTTATTTAGTCGTATACGACTCATTCCACTACCTGCAGGTATCAATCTACCAACGATAACGTTCTCTTTTAGTCCGTACAAGTCATCAGATTTTCCTTTAATGGCAGCGTCGGTCAATACTCGAGTAGTTTCTTGGAAAGAAGCTGCTGAAATAAACGATTTAGTTTGTAGTGAAGCCTTTGTAATACCTAGCAACACAGGGTCAGCAACAATTTGCTTTTTACCTTCTTTTTTCAACTCAGCGTTAATATTAAGAACATCAATTTTGTCTATAACTTCTCCCAACAAGTAATTACTATCTCCAGGATTTTTAATATCTACTTTTCTCAACATTTGTCTCAAAATTACTTCAATATGCTTATCGTTAATAACCACACCTTGTAAACGGTAAACATCCTGAACCTCATTAACAAAATACTCTGTTAGATATTCAACACCTAAGATTTTTAAAATATCATGTGTAGCTGGACTTCCGTCTAAAAGATATTCTCCTTTAGAAATACCTTCGCCAGGATTGAAATTGATTTGTTTTCCTTTTGGAATTAAATAATTCGATTCAACTCCATCTTCTCCTTGGATGGTAATTTTTTGTTTTCCTCTAACCTCTTTACCGAAGATTATTTTTCCATCATTTTCTGCAATGATAGCTCCTTCTTTTGGTTTTCTTGCTTCAAACAATTCAGCTACCCTTGGCAGACCACCTGTAATATCTTTTGTTTTAGATGTTGCTTTTGGCAATCTTGCTAACACGTCTCCAGCATTTACTGTAGAGCCATCAGCTACTGATAAAATTGTTTCTGGTGATAAATAATATCTAGCCTCATTACCGTCCGCTTTTTTGACTACGTCATCTTTTTTATCTCTAAGCGTAATTCTTGGTTTTAGGTCTAAGCTTTTTGATTGAGATCTCCAATCCAAAACTATTTTAGATGATATACCTGTGTTTTCATCTGTCTTGTCTGAAATCGACGACCCATCAACTAAATCAACGTAATTTACAATTCCAGCTGTCTCAGCAATAACTGGCAATGTGTAAGGATCCCATTCACAAATTTTTTGATTTTTCTTTACAGGCTGATCTGGTCTTACAAATAACTTAGTTCCATAGGGAACTTTATAAGAAGCTTTCACATATCCATCTTTTTCAATAGTGATTTCAATATTTCTTCCCATGATAATTAAATTTTTAGAGGAATCTTCCACAAGATTTTTACTTAGTAATTTCAATACACCATCTGATGGTGCCATAACTGATGACTCTTCTTTAAATGAGGCTGTACCTCCCACGTGAAAGGTTCTCATGGTTAACTGAGTACCAGGCTCACCAATAGATTGCGCAGCTATCATTCCAACACACTCACCTACTGAAACTGGTTTTCCTCTTGCTAAATCTCGACCATAACATTTTTGACAAACACCTTTTTGACTAGAGCAGGTAATAACTGAATAAACTTTAGCTGTTTTTACTCCAGCAGCTTCAATTAATTCACATCTTTCTTCGTCAATCATTTGCTTTTTCTTAACAATAACTTCCCCTGTTAAAGAGTTTTTAATATCTTCAGCTGCATATCTACCTAGTGACCTGTCAGCCAAACTCACCATAATATTTCCACCTTCGATAATCTCACCGATCGTAATAGGCTTATCGTTACCACAATCTAAAGATGAAATGATAACATCCTGAGAAACATCACAAAGTCTTCTAGTAAGGTAACCAGAGTTTGCTGTTTTTAAGGCTGTATCTGCAAGGCCTTTTCTTGCTCCGTGAGTTGAAGTGAAATATTCTAAAATAGTCAAACCTTCTTTAAAGTTTGAAATAATTGGAGTTTCGATAATTTCACCAGATGGTTTTGCCATCAATCCACGCATACCCGCTAATTGCTTCATCTGGGCTGCTGATCCCCTAGCTCCAGAGTCTGCCATCATAAATACAGAATTAATTTGTATTTTTCCTTCTTTGTCTTTTTTAGGAGTGGAAATATTGTCCATCATCTCTGATGCAATTTTATCAGTACATTTAGACCACTGATCGATCACTTTATTATATTTTTCGCCTTTAGTAATCAAACCTTCAGCATACTGGTCTTCATATTCTTCTACTAATTTTTTTGCGTCTTTGATTATATCCTTTTTACTTTCTGGAATAATAAGGTCGTCTTTACCAAAAGAAATACCAGCTTTAAATGCATTTTTAAAACCCAAGCTCATTAAACGATCGCAAAAAATAACTGTTTCTTTTTGTCCGCAAAATCTAAATACCTTGTCAATAACTTCTGAAATATTTTTCTTAGCTAAAGTTTGGTTAATTAAATCAAATTTAATATCTTTGTTCTTAGGTAAAATATTAGAAATAATAAATCTGCCTGCTGTACTTTCAAATTTTTTAAAAATTAAATTACCCTTGTCATCTTTTGTTTCAAACCTTGAGATAATTTTAGAGTGAATATGTATATTTCCTCCCTCAATGGCTTGTTCGATTTCATTAATATTTAAAAAATAACCCTGAGGCTTTTCATCTTTATTTTCTAATGGTTCTTGAGATAAATAATAAATACCTAGTACCATGTCTTGACTAGGTACAATAATTGGCTTTCCGTTAGCTGGGTGAAGAATGTTGTTTGTGGACATCATCAAAACTCTAGCTTCCAACTGCGCTTCAATACTTAAAGGAACGTGAACTGCCATTTGGTCACCATCAAAGTCAGCGTTAAATGCTGCTGTTACCAAAGGATGTAATTGAATAGCTTTCATCTCGGTCAATACTGGTTCGAAAGCTTGAACGCCCAATCTATGCAAAGTAGGGGCCCTATTTAGAAGAACCGGGTGCTGCCTGATAACTTCATCTAAAATATCCCACACTTCCTGTTTTTCTTTTTCAACTATTTTTTTTGCTTGCTTAATAGTTGTTGCATAACCAAGCTTGTCTAATCTTGCATAAACAAAAGGTTTAAATAGCTCTAATGCCATTTTTTTAGGCAGACCACATTGGTGTAACTTTAGTTCTGGTCCAGAAACAATTACGGATCTTCCTGAATAATCAACTCGCTTACCTAATAAGTTTTGTCTAAACCTTCCTTGTTTTCCTTTAAGCATTTCTGCTAAAGATTTTAAAGGTCGTTTTCCTGTTCCTGTTATAACTCTACCTCTTCTACCATTGTCAAAAAGAGCATCAACAGATTCTTGAAGCATTCTTTTTTCATTTCTAACGATGATATCAGGAGCTCTTAAATCCATTAATCTTCTTAAACGATTATTTCTATTAATCACTCTTCTGTAAAGATCGTTCAAATCCGAAGTTGCAAATCTTCCACCATCTAGAGGAACTAGAGGTCTAAGTTCAGGCGGAATTACTGGCAAAGTAGTTAGGACCATCCATTCAGCTTTATTTCCTGAAGCAATGAATGATTCAATTAATTTTAATCTTTTGATAGTTCTTTCTTCATTCACTTTCGATGTAATATTAGGAAGTTCTTCTCTAAGCCTATCTCTATCAGCTTCCATATCTAAGTTGGCAAGGCAATCTCTAATAGCAGAAGCGCCAATACCACCCGTAAAAGAATCTTCTCCAAATTCTTCTTGGGCTTTTAAAAATTCTTCTTCTGAAACAATTTGATTTCTGTGGAAAGGAGTTAATCCAGGCTCTATAATGATAAAGTGTTCGTAATATAAAACTTTTTCTAGATCTTTTAATTTTAAATCCAAAGCAAGTGCAATTCTGCTTGGTAGTGATTTTAAAAACCAAATGTGAGAAACGGGTGTAGCCAAATCAATGTGGCCCATTCTATCTCTTCTAACATTAGATTTAGTAATTTCAGTTCCACATTTTTCGCAAATAATACCCCTGAACTTCATACCTTTGTATTTTCCACATAGACATTCGTAATCTTTGACAGGACCAAAAATTCTTGCACAAAATAAGCCATCTTTTTCAGGCTTGAAAGTTCTATAATTAATAGTCTCTGGTTTTTTTATTTCTCCAAAAGACCAAGATTTAATTTTTTCAGGACTAGCAAGAGATATTTTTATTTTAGAAAAAACGTCTTTGCTAATTTTTTTAGAAAATAAATTTGATAGTTCTCTACTCATAATTAATTAAGCTCCAAGTTTAATGCTAATGATCTAATTTCTTTAACTAATACGTTAAACGATTCTGGGATACCCGATTCAAAATCGTCATCTCCTTTAACAATGGTTTCGTATACTTTAGTTCTTCCTGCAACATCGTCAGATTTCACAGTTAAAATTTCTTGTAGTGTATAAGCGGCACCATAAGCTTCTAGCGCCCAAACTTCCATCTCACCAAATCTTTGTCCACCAAATTGAGCTTTTCCACCTAAAGGTTGCTGTGTAACTAAACTATAAGGACCAGTTGATCTTGCGTGTATTTTGTCATCCACCATATGATACAATTTAAGCATATAGATTATCCCAACAGTCACTTCTCTATCAAACTTCTCGCCTGTTCTTCCATCGTATAAAGTAGTTTGTCCACTCTCTGGCAGCCCAGAAAATTTCAACATGTCAGTAACATCTTCCACACTTGCACCGTCAAATACTGGAGTGGCAATAGGAACGCCTGAAGAAAGATTCTGCAAAACATCTTTTAATTCATTGTTGGTAAAATTTTGAATTTCTTTTTCAATTTCTTTATCATTGTAAATAGAGGATAATGCATCTTTAGTATGAGCTGCATTTTTAGTGGTCTTTTGATATTCGTCTAGGATTTTTTTAATTTTCTCACCCAATTCTGAACAAGCCCAGCCTAAATGAGTTTCTAAAATTTGTCCTACATTCATACGACTTGGCACACCAAGAGGATTTAGAACAATATCAACTTGCTTACCATTGGCCATGTAAGGCATATCTTCAACAGGAACTATTCGACTAATAACACCTTTGTTACCGTGCCTACCTGCCATTTTATCACCAGGCTGCAATTTTCTTTTCATCGCAACAAAAACTTTTACCATTTTCATAACACCAGGTAACAATTCATCACCTCGTTCTATTTTGTCAATCTTGTCATCAAACCTTAATTCAATATCTTTTTTTGCTTTAGAGTACTGTTCTTTCAAAATTGCTAGATCAGATAATGACTTTTCAGAATCTGTTGATAATTTCAAGGTTTCACCCAATGTCAGTTCTGATAAAATTTCTTTTGTTAGTTTGGTTCCTTTGGTAATTTTTTTATAATCATCACCCAAGCTAGAACCTTCTAAAATTTCGATTGCTCTACTTTTAATGTTAAGTTCAAGGATTGCTTCTTCAGCATACTTGTCTTCTAAAACAGATTCGATCTCAGCTTTTTCAATAGAAAGGGCTCTTTCATCTTTTTCAATACCATGACGATTAAAAACTCTAACTTCGACAACTGTACCACCGGTGCCAGAAGGCATTTTTAAAGAAGTGTCTCTTACATCAATTGCTTTTTCACCAAAAATGGCTCTCAATAATTTTTCTTCTGACGTAACTTTTGTATCTCCTTTGGGAGTTAATTTTCCAACTAAAATATCACCAGGTTTCACTTCTGCACCAACATAAACAATTCCTGATTCATCTAGATTCCGTAAAGCTTCTTCACTAGTATTTGGAATGTCTCTTGTAATTTCTTCAGGTCCTAATTTGGTATCTCTTGCCATCACGTCATATTCTTCAATATGGATAGAGGTAAATACATCTTCAGAAACACATCTTTCAGAAATTAAGATAGAATCTTCAAAATTGTAACCAAGCCATGGCATAAATGCCACCATTACATTTTTTCCTAATGCTAATTCTCCAAATTGAGTTGAAGGTCCATCTGCAATGACATCCCCTTGCTTAACTACATCTCCGACTTTAACTAAAGGTCGTTGATTAGTACAGGTGTTCTGGTTTGATCTTTGAAATTTTTGTAAATTATAAATGTCAACGCTGGAAATAGTAAGATCTTTTTCAGAAGTTGCTTTTACAACAATTCTTTTTCCGTCAATTTTCTCAACCACACCTTCTCTTTTTGCAACAATGGTAGCTCCGGAATCTAAAGCCACATCTTTTTCCATTCCGGTTCCAACTAAAGGAGACTCATTTTTAATCAAAGGAACAGCTTGTCTCATCATGTTAGATCCCATCAATGCTCTGTTAGCATCATCATTTTCTAAAAAAGGAATTAGTGCAGCGGCGACTGAAACCACCTGTTTAGGTGATACGTCCATGTAATCAATATTGTCTGGTTTTGCCAATTCAAATCCAAGGCTTTTTCTGCAAGAAACTAGCTCGTCTTTAAATGAACTGTCATCCTTCAAGCTAGAATTTGCTTGGGCTATAGTAAACTTACCCTCTTCCATTGCTGAAAGATGATGAATTTCTTTAGTAACTTTGGAATTTTTTACTACTCTGTAAGGACTTTCAATAAATCCATATCTATTTACTTTTGAATAAGTAGCTAAACTATTAATCAAACCAATGTTCGGTCCCTCTGGAGTTTCGATTGGACAAATTCTTCCGTAATGCGTCGGGTGCACATCCCTTACCTCAAAGCCAGCTCTTTCTCTTGTTAATCCACCAGGCCCTAAAGCAGAAACTCTTCGTTTGTGTGTAATTTCAGCTAATGGATTAGTTTGGTCCATAAATTGAGATAGTTGAGAGGTACCAAAAAATTCTTTTAATGATGCGGCTATAGGTTTTGAGTTAATGAGATCTTGTGGCATGACAGTATCAATTTCTACAGAAGACATTTTCTCTTTAATGGCTCTTTCCATTCGAACTAACCCAACTCTAAATTGGTTTTCCACTAGTTCACCTACAGATCTAACTCTTCTGTTTCCTAAGTGATCAATATCGTCGGTATCTTCCTTGCCATCTTTAAGACGAAGCATTTTTTCAACAATTCTAAGTATATCTTCTTTGGTTAAAACTGTATTTTTTACATCTACATCTAAGTCTAATTTGCTATTTAGCTTTACTCTACCCACGTCGGATAAATCGTAACGAGTGTTATTGAAAAACAAGTTATTAAATAAATTTCTAGAAGTTTCCGGTGTTGGAGGCTCACCTGGTCTTAAAACACGGTAAATATCCATACAAGCTTCATCTGAATTGTTGTTTTTGTCTACTACCAACGTATTTCTTAAGTAAGAACCAATATTCATTCCATCGATATCCGCAAGATAGAAAGTTTTGATATTTAAATGATTTAGCTTTTCTAATGTTTCTACAGTAATCTCATCGCCAGATTCAAAGTAAACTTCACCTGTTTTTTCATTAATAATATCACTAGAAAAGTATCTTCCATGAAGCTCTTCAAAATTAATTAAAATGTTTTTTAAACCTTCTTTTTCAAACTTCATTGCCAAAGGTAGAGGAATTTTAGTTCCTTCTTTTACAACTTTTTTATTAGTATCTGCATTAATTAAATCAAATCTTATTTTGGAGTTTTTATAACCAGATGCAATAAACTTTGTTTTGCATGTATTTTCATTAGTAAAATCAAATCTAATAGATTTGTGAAATAAGTTTAACAACTCATCTTTAGCATGACCTAATGCCATTAACAGAGTGGTAACTGGAATTTTTCTTTTTCTATCTATTCTAAAATATAAAATATCTTTAATATCGTACTCAAGGTCTAACCAAGAACCTCTGTATGGAATTACTCTACAATTAAATAAAAGCTTTCCGCTGGAGTGACCTTTTCCTTTATCGTGATCCAAGAACAATCCTGGACTTCTGTGCATTTGATTAACTACTACACGGTCCGTTCCGTTCACAACAAAAGTTCCTTTTTCAGTCATCAAAGGAACATCACTCATGTAAACTTCCTGTTCTTTTGCAGAAAGAATTTGTTTGGTTTGAGCTTCTTCGTTAATATCATAAGCAACTAATCGCAAAGTCACTTTCAATGGTGCAGAATAAGTTAAGCCTCTTTGCTTACATTCACCAACATCATACTTTTCCTTTTCAAATCTATACGAGATATATTCAATAGTTGCATGACCTGCAAAATCTTCAATAGGAAAAACTTCTTTGAATACTTTATCTAAACCAGAAACGGCTTTTTCTTCAGCGGATTTTAAAAAACTATTGTACGAAGACCTTTGGACCTCAATTAGGTCAGGTATTTTTAAAATGTTTTCTAACTTACCAAAACTTTTTCTTATTTTTTTTTATCCGTAAAAGATAAATGCATAAATATTTCTATGATCCAGTGTTACCTGGATTTAAATTTTTGTAAGTTAAACTTATTTTAATTCTACTTTGGCACCAATAGCTGCAAATTTTTTCTGCAACTCTTCAGCATCTTTTTTAGCAACACCTTGCTTTAATTCTTTAGGTGCAGCTTCAACTAGATCTTTAGCTTCTTTTAAACCAAGTCCAGTAAATGCTCTCACTTCTTTAATAGCACCAATTTTATTATCCCCTGCAGCTGTTAGTACTACGGTAAAATCAGTTTTTTCTTCGGCAGCTTCTCCGCCAGCAGCGCCAGCAGCAGCAACCGCTACAGGAGCAGCAGCAGTAACGCCCCACTTTTCTTCTAAAGTTTTTGAAAGCTCTGCAGCCTCAACCACTGTTAATTTTGATAAGTCTTCTACAATTTTATTTAAGTCTGTCATTTGGTATCCCTTGAATTGTGTGGTTAATCTTTTTTTAAACTTTTTGCGTGCGCCAAATTAGCAATTTTTGCGCCAGGTGCAAGCAAAATACTTATTAATTGTTGAGCTGGTGTTTGCAATATAGCTGCGATTTTAGCCCTTGCTTCATCTAGTGTCGGTAATGTCGCAATCTTAGCTACATCTTCTGGGGCTAAAACTTTACTATCCATTACTCCGCCCACGATTTTTAACATGTCATTCTTCTTTTGGAAGTTAACTAATGTTTTCGCTAAAGTAATTGGATCTTTTGATAGAGCTACTCCAGTTTGTCCTGAAAAAAGAGAAATAGCTTCTTCATGCTGGGTATCCTTTAAAGCAATCTTTGTAATTCTATTTTTTGTAACTTTTAATAAAGCTCCAGCTTCACGCATCTGGTTTCTCAAATCATCAAGCTGATTAACATTTAAACCATGGTAATGATAAATCATCATAGCTTCATTATTATTTAAGCTTTCCTTTAAGGAAGAAACGTAGCTAGATTTTTGTTCTCGGTTCATATGATTAATTTGCTAAATTTAATTTTACAGACGGTCCCATAGAATTAGTTACAAAAATATTTTTAATGTAATTACCTTTTAGGCCTACTGGTTTTTCTTTTTCAATAACGTCATATACCGATTTAAAATTTTCAATTATTTTAGAATCGTCAAAGTTCACTCTTCCTATAGATAAATTTAGGTTTCCATCTTTATCGCAACGAATTTCAACTTTTCCATTTTTAATATCAGTCACAGCTTTTGCGACATTCGGCGAAACTGTTCCAAATTTTGGATTTGGCATAATGCCTTTCGGTCCAAGAACTTTTCCTAATTTTCCCACTTTGGACATCATGTCTGGTGCTGCAATCAAAACATCAAAATCAATTTTTCCTGAATTGATAGTTTCAATTAAATCATCTGAACCAGCAATTTCAGCTCCAGCAGATTTAGCCTCTTCGACCTTGTCATTAGAACAAATAACTGCAATTTTAATTTTTTTCCCGTTACCGTTTGGTAAGTCAACCGTAGTTCTTAAAACACTATCTGGTTTAGTTTTGTCTACTGCTAGAGAAAAACAAACATCAAACGATTCTACAAATTTAGCTTTTGATTTTTCTTTAATAACTTTAACAGCTTCTTCAATTTTCAAAGAATTATTTTTATCAAAATCTTTTACTAAAGATCGATATCTTTTTGATTTCTTTTTTTCAGCCATTAGTCTTTTACCTGTATTCCCATTGATCTTGCAGAACCTGCGATTATTTTAATTGCTTCTTCAATGTCAAAGGCACTTAAATCTTTCATTTTTGCTTCAGCAATTTTTTTTAATTGTTCTTTGGTAATAATTCCAGCTGACAACCTTCCTGGTTCTTTAGATCCAGATTTTAGTTTCATTGCTTCTTTAATTAAGTGAGAAGCTGGAGGTGTCTTGATAATAAAATCAAATTTTTTGTCTTTATAAATAGTAATGACAACTGGAACTGGCTGTCCCATAAATTCTTTTGTCTTATCATTAAAAGCCTTGCAAAATTCCATAATATTGATTCCACGCTGTCCTAGAGCAGGTCCAACAGGAGGAGCTGGATTTGCCTGCCCACCTTTAATTTGCAATTTTAAATAACCTGAAATTTCTTTTGCCATAATTCTATAATTTTTCTACCTGTGCATAATCTAAATCTACAGGTGTCGGCCTACCAAATATAGAAACTGAAACCTTAAGTCTAGATTTATCTTCATCTATTTCTTCAACTAAACCATTAAATGAAGCAAAAGGCCCATCTGAGACCTTAACTTGTTCACCAATAGTAAAGATAACTGAGCTAGTAGGGTTGGAAATGCTTTCTTCCATATTTCCAAGAATTTTTTGAACCTCATCCTCATGAATAGGTGAAGGCTTTCCTTGAGGGCCTAAAAAACCACTTACTTTTTTCAAGTCTTTAATTAAGTGATAAATTTGATCCGTCATAATCATTTTTGCAAGAACGTAGCCCGGAAAATACTTCTTTTTGACAATGGTTTTTTTTCCTTTTTTAATTTCAGTTACATCTTGTGTGGGAACTAAAACCTGATCAAAATGATCAGATAGATCAGCTTTATCCAGCTCTTCTTGAATTTGTTCTGAGACTTTCTTTTCAAATCCAGAGTAAGATTGAACAATGTACCATTTCATCATGTTGTGTTTAAGCTCCAATTAAGTAGTTAAGACCCACTTTAAAAAATTGATCTAAAAGTAAAAAAAACAAAGAAGCAACTACTGCCATAGCAATTACCATAACTGTTCCCATCAAAGCTTCCTTGCTTGTAGGCCAAGTGATTTTAAAAATCTCTTGTTTAACACTTCTTAAAAAATTAAGTGGGTTTTGCATAGTTATCTATATCTCAAATCTGGCAGGAGTGGAGGGACTTGAACCCACAGCCTCCGGTTTTGGAGACCGGCGCTCTACCAGTTGAGCTACACTCCTTTGTAGAGTTTTACTCTATAACTTTAGTTACTACTCCCGCACCAACAGTTCTTCCACCTTCTCTAATTGCAAATTTAAGATTTTCATCCATCGCAATGGGGTTGATTAAAGTTACTGTCATTTTAGCATCATCGCCAGGCATGATCATTTCTGTTCCTTCTGGCAATGTTACTTCACCTGTAACGTCCGTAGTTCTAAAATAAAACTGAGGTCTATATTTAGTAAAGAAAGGAGTATGTCTTCCACCCTCTTCTTTTTTCAAAATATAAGCTTGAGCTTCAAATTTTGTATGGGGTTTGATAGAACCAGGTTTTGCAAGAACTTGTCCACGCTCCACTTGATCCCTTTCAATTCCTCTAAGAAGAATTCCCACGTTGTCTCCAGCTTCACCTGAGTCTAAGAGTTTTCTAAACATTTCCACTCCAGTACAAACTGATTTTTGTGTTTCTTTAATTCCGATGATTTCAATTTCTTCACCAGTCTTAACTTGTCCAAGTTCAATTCTACCCGTCACTACTGTTCCACGTCCTGAAATTGAAAAGACATCTTCAATAGGCATTAGGAATGGTTTTTCAATAGGTCTTGCAGGCTGAGGAATAGTTTCGTCTACTGCTTTCATTAATTCAAGAATTGGTTTAATTCCCATTTCAGCATCACCTTCTAAAGCTTTTAAAGCTGACCCTTTAATAATTGGAATAGTGTCTCCTGGATATTTGTAAGAAGTAAGAAGTTCTCTAATTTCCATTTCAACTAATTCCAAAAGTTCTTTGTCATCTACCGTGTCACATTTATTTAAAAATACTACCAAAGAAGGGACTCCAACTTGTCTTGCAAGTAGAATGTGTTCTCTCGTTTGTGGCATTGGTCCATCTGCTGCATTCACAACCAAGATAGCTCCATCCATTTGTGCTGCACCAGTGATCATATTTTTTACATAGTCAGCATGACCTGGACAATCTACGTGTGCATAGTGTCTTGCTGGAGTTTCGTATTCAACATGAGCAGTTGAAATTGTAATTCCTCTTTCTTTTTCTTCAGGAGATTTGTCAATCTGATCGTATGCTGAAAAAGTTGCACTAGATCCTTCTGCTGTAGATAAAACTTTTGTAATTGCTGCAGTTAAAGTTGTTTTACCGTGGTCGACGTGGCCGATTGTTCCAATGTTACAATGCGGTTTGCTCCTGTTAAATTTCTCTTTTGACATTTTTATTTTTAATCCTTCTTATTTTTTTTGTTTAATTTTTGGAGCGGGTGAAGAGAATCGAACTCTCACAACCAGCTTGGAAGGCTGGAGTTCTACCATTGAACTACACCCGCAGTACCAAACTGTTTTACCCACAACAGCCATGTGCTTATAACATTAAAGTCTAAATAATCAACTATTAGAGAGGTCAAAAAAAGCCAGTTAAAAGAAGCTTTTTATGGTGGAGGGAGAAGGATTCGCACCTTCGAAGGCCGGAGCCAGCGGGTTTACAGCCCGCCCCATTTGACTGCTTTGGTATCCCTCCAGAAAACAAAAAGTATAGAAAGATATATATAAAAAATAATGATAATCTATAAAAAAATACAATGATGCAAAAAGATAATTTTTTTTGGGTGGGTGGAAAAAATACTATTCATGAAATCTCAAAGTGGAAAAGGAGAACCATCAAGCAAGTCCTTTCAACTAAAAAAATTAATACTTCAGAAAATCTTCAAGAGACACTAGTAGACCAAAAAAAGATCAATAAAATTTTTAACGATCCTAATTTTGTTCACCAGGGCTTGGCCGCCCTAATAGAGAAAACTAAGTTTTTAAAAGACAAAGATATTAAAAATATTCCTGACCATTCAAACATTGTTCTTTTGGATAACGTTAATGATATTCGAAACATAGGCTCCATCATTAGAAACTGCGCTGCTTTTGAAATTTCTCACCTAATTATAGAAAAAAAAATCAATATAGACTCACATTATTTATTTAAATCTGCATCTGGTGCAACCGAACACATTCAATTCATTAAAGTCTCTAACTTAAACACTGCAATTCAAGAGCTAAAAAGAAATGGTTTTTTTGTATTTAGTGCAGCTCTTGATGCTAAACAAACAATGAAAGAAATAAGTTTTGGAAGTAAAAATTGTATTGTACTAGGATCCGAAGGAGAAGGAGTAAGAAATTTAATATCAAAAAATAGTGATGAGCATTTTAAAATTGAACACTCTTCTAATATAGATAGTTTAAATGTGTCTAATACTTCGGCTATTATATTTAACCACCTCTACCAAAATACTTGTAAATAAAAAAAAGGCCCACCGAAGTGGGCCCTCTTTTTTCAATTTAAATTATAATTAAATAATTAAAATGATTGTTTGTAAGTGATTGAGTATGCATCACCATCTTTACCAACTGTTCCACCGTCGTTTTCGGTTTGTTGGTAAGAAAATGCTACAGTAGCTCCACCTAAATTGTAAGCTGCTTCAAACTGAGTAGTTTCCTCATCAGAAGTTATTGCTGCTGCTTCATACTCAAGTTCTGCATAACTAACACCTAGAGTAAGTGCATCAGATGCTGCAAATGTTACACCGTAAAGAGTATGCGTAAGGTCATTATCTACACCAGATACATCTTCACTGTTTTGAGTAGCACCAACTGCAAATTGACCGAAGTTATAAGCAACACCAACCATAGTTGACTCATCTTCATCAGTGGCTGCTGTTTCTTTTGTTGTTTCAGCTCTTGAAAGTGCAACACTTAGACCGTCAATACCAAAGTTTCCAGAGAAACCGTATTCCATTCCAGAACCACCACCAGAACCTGTAGCTTTATCGCCAGCAGTATTTGAAGCAGTTGTGTCAGGAGCGTATCTCAATTCAACTTTTCCAATTCCATCGATGTTTTGTTGAACACCAAAGTTTTGTACTCCATGAATTGTTCCTGCAGATGGATCAACACTAGCTGAACCAGCGTTATCGGCAGGACTTGAATTGTAAGCACCAGGTACTACGTTGTTATCGTGAATTGAACCACCATCTTTAGAGATAAAAAACTTCGTATCTCCATTAGCGATAGTAATTTCAGTATCAGCAACTGTACCAGCGATTTCCATTACTTCCATGTCAAGTTTTGAAGTCCATCCACCAACTAAATCTTTAGTGTGGTTGAATTCAAACTTAGTTTCTTGACCGATTGCATTTCCGTCGTAGCTTGTTGGAGTTCCAGAAACTGCAGGCGCTTCTTTAGAGCCGTAAGTAGTTTCAATTGAACCCTTTATTTTTAGTTCTGCATTTGCAGAAACAGCTAACATAGACACAAGTGCCGTAGTTAGGATCATTGTTTTTTTCATAGTATTTCCTTTCATTATGAAATGTTAGTTTTAGTTAACTAAACTAAGTCAGTTTATATATGTCTTTAAAAATAAATTTAGAGGAAACTGTTATTTTTGCTAAAAAAAACAAAATTGTTGTATTTGTGCAACACAGTTTTTTTTGCTATAAAAGCTTTGTAAAATAACAAAAAATAGTCATAAAAATAGCTTAAAAAAATTAATATAATAATAATTTATGAAAAAAATTATCAGCATATCCTTAATCATATTTTTTACCATTTTTGCAACAGCTTGCACAAAAAACAAAGAATCAGCAGACGGTACAGTAATAAAGAAGAAAAAAAGAAGTCATAACATGAAAAAAAGAGCAGAGGAATATGAGGGCGGAATCCTGACTGGTAAGAATGGAATATTAAGCGGGGGGAAAAGAACTGCTGCACAATTTGCTGCTGATAACATGTTATGGCGAGCTTCGCTGGAGACTTTAAATTTTATACCTCTTAGTTCAGCAAACTATTCTGGAGGAGTAATAATAACGGACTGGTATTCTCGAGAGAATTCTAAAGATTCTATAAAAATTCAAGTGGTTTTTAAATCAGATGAATTGAGTACAAATTCTATAGAAATTGTTTCCCATAAAAAAATATGTAACACCAATGGCTGCCGAACTACTGCCATGCGGCAAAGTTTTAATTCTGAAATTAAAAATAAGATTCTTGAAAGAGCAAGAATTCTTAATGTTGCAAAAGTTAATAAAGAGAAAAAATAATTATTATTGTTTGGCGGGAGTGACGAGACTCGAACTCGCGACCTCTAGCGTGACAGGCCAGCGCTCTAACCAACTGAGCTACACCCCCGAATGTTGGTGGGCGATGAGAGACTCGAACTCCCGACCCTCTCGGTGTAAACGAGATGCTCTACCAACTGAGCTAATCGCCCTTTTTAAATTCAGAAAATTCTTATAGCAGGAAATCTAATAGTCACAAAGCATTATAATTAATGCTTACTCTCCTGTGAAGTTCCCTTGTTATTATTTGAAGGAATTTGCTCAATTTCTACCCACTCGACTGGCTTGAGACTTTTAGTTAGCGCAATTTTCAAAACTTCCTCGACATGTTTAACTGGGATTATTTTCAAACCTTGTTTTACATTGTCAGGAATCTCTTTTAAATCTTTTTCATTTTCTGCAGGGATAATAGCTGTTTTAATTCCGCCACGAAGCGCTGCTAATAATTTTTCTTTTAAGCCACCGATGGGCAATACTCTTCCGCTCAATGTAACCTCACCCGTCATAGCAACGTCTTTTTTAACTGGTGTATTGGTCAGCGCAGAAACAATAGCTGTCACCATTCCAATTCCAGCAGAAGGACCATCTTTAGGAGTAGCACCTTCAGGAACGTGAATGTGAATATCTTTTTTTTCAAACACTGGAGGTATAATTCCAAATTCTAAACATCTCGATCTCACAAAAGATTTCGCAGCATGCATAGATTCTTTCATTACATCTCCCAGTTTTCCTGTCAGCTCTAATTTTCCTTTTCCAGGCATCACTAATGTTTCTATAGATAAAATTTCTCCACCGACTTCTGTCCAAGCAAGTCCAGTAACAGTACCTACCTTGTCATCTAGTTCAATCTCGCCATATTTAAACTTTTTTACACCAAGATAATTTTCTACCTGATCCTCTTTCAGATCAATTGTGGTAGATTTGCTAGTGACAATTTCTTTAACTGCCTTTCTAGTCAATTTAGATATTTCTCTTTCCAAACCTCTGACACCAGACTCTCTCGTGTAATGTCGAATGATGCTTTTGATAGATTCATCGTCAATTTTCCACTCCCCTTCTTTCAAGCCACTATCTTTAATTTGCTTAGGGATTAAATATTTTTTAGCAATTTCTGATTTTTCATCTTCCGTGTAACCAGATATTCTAATAATTTCCATTCTATCTAATAATGGCCCAGGTATATTAAGGGTATTTGCAGTAGTAACAAACATAACGTTAGATAGATCGTAATCCACTTCTAAATAATGATCGTTAAAAGTATTGTTTTGCTCAGGATCTAAAGCTTCTAATAAAGCGGATGAAGGATCTCCTCTATAATCATTTCCTACCTTGTCAATTTCATCTAATAAAAAAAGAGGATTTTTGGTTCCTGTTTTTTTCATCATCTGAATAATTTTTCCTGGAAGACTTCCTATATAAGTTCTTCTGTGACCTCTAATTTCTGCTTCATCACGAACGCCACCTAATGACATTCTGACAAATTCTCTACCAGTCGCTTTTGCAATAGATTTTCCTAAAGATGTTTTTCCTACTCCTGGAGGTCCTACCAAGCAAAGAATAGGCCCTTTAATTTTTTGTATTCTAGACTGAACTGCAAGAAATTCTAAAATTCTATCTTTTACTTTTTTAAGACCATAATGATCTTTGTCTAGAACTTTTTGAGCCACATTAATATCTGTGTTCACTTTAGAAGACTTGTACCATGGTAAAGCAACCATCCACTCTAAATAATTTCTTACTACTGTAGATTCTGCAGACATGGGACTCATCATTCGTAATTTTTTCAATTCTGCAAAACATTTTTCTTCTGCCTCTTTAGGCATTTTTGCTTTTTTAATAGAATCTTCTAGAACTTTGGTTTCATCTTTTCCTTCTTCAATTTCACCAAGCTCTTTTTGGATCGCCTTCAATTGCTCGTTAAGATAGTACTCCCTCTGAGTCTTCTCCATTTGATTTTTAACCCTACCTCTAATTCTTTTTTCTACAGATAAGACATCAATTTCATTATCTAAATAACCTAGAATTAATTCTAATTTTTTCTGAATGTCGACACTTTCTAAAATCTTTTGTTTTTCAAAAAGATCGATACTTAAATTTGAGGCAATCTTATTGGATATAACTACTGGGTCTGTTTCATTTTTAAAATTGATGTTATTTTCATCATTAAATTTTTTTGAAATTTTCGAAAGCTTTTCGTATTTTCCAATAATAGCTTTAGACAAGGAAATTGCCTCAGGCTTTTTAGGATCGAGTTTAACTTCCTCACAATCTGCTAATAAGAAATCTTCATTCTTTTTAAATTCTTTGATTTTAACTATAGACTTTCCTTCAACTAGAATTTTTACAGTGCCGTCGGGTAATTTAAGCAATTGGAGTATTTCTCCTAAAGTTCCGTAAGCATAAATATCTTTATCCTTAGGATCGTCTGTTTCCGCATCTTTTTGGGCTACTAAAATAATTTTTTTATACTTAGAGGCCACAGCTTCTAAAGCCTTAATGGATTTTTCTCTTCCAACAAATAGAGGGATAGCTGCATTCGGAAATACCACAATATCCCTAAGTGGTAGGATTGGGTATTCATTCAAATTTATTTTTGTAGTGTCTGACATAATTACTTTATTAAATAGGTATTAATTTAATGAATACAAGTATGATTTGTGAGGGCTGTTAATAAACTAATTAGCTATTTTTTCTTCTTTGACAGATTTTTTAGAATAAATAAGAAGTGGCTTAGATTTTCCTAGGATTACTTCCTTATTAACCACTACTTCTTCTACGTTCTCTATAGAAGGAAGGTCAAACATGGTTTCCAACAACACTTCTTCAATAATAGATCTTAATCCTCTAGCTCCCGTTTTCCTCAGAATAGCTTTTCCAGCAATAGCCTTGAGTGCATCTTTTGAAAAATTTAATTTAACACCTTCAATTTCAAAAAGTTTAGCATATTGCTTAGTTAACGAATTTTTAGGCTCTTCCAAAATCTTAACCAAAGAATCTTCATCTAAATCTTCCAATGTGGAAATGATAGGAAGTCTTCCAATAAACTCTGGGATCAAACCAAATTTTAACAAATCTTCAGGTTCAATGCTTTTTAACAATTCACCGACTTTTTTTTCTGCCTTAGTGTTTAGTTTAGAACCAAATCCAATGGAAGATCCTTTGTCTCTTGATGAGATAATTTTATCAATGCCTGCAAAAGCACCGCCACAAATAAAAAGTATGTTAGTAGTGTCTACTTGTAGAAATTCTTGTTGAGGATGCTTTCTTCCACCTTGGGGAGGAACACTGGCAACTGTACCTTCCATAATTTTTAATAAAGCTTGCTGAACTCCTTCACCAGATACATCTCTAGTAATAGATGGATTTTCTGTTTTTCTACTAATCTTATCCACTTCATCAATATAAACTATTCCTCTTTGTGCTTTTTCAACATTGTAGTCTGCAGCTTGAAGAAGTTTTAAAATAATATTTTCCACGTCCTCACCAACATAACCAGCTTCAGTTAAAGTGGTAGCATCAGCCATAGTGAATGGAACATCTAAAATTCTTGCTAAAGTTTGGGCTAATAAGGTTTTTCCACAACCAGTTGGTCCCATTAGTAAAATATTTGACTTCGCAAGTTCTACATCACCTTTATTATTTTTTCCTTCATAGTTTAGTCTTTTGTAATGATTGTGAACTGCTACTGATAAAATTTGTTTTGCTGTTTTTTGACCGATGACATATTCATCCAGTGTGGAAAAAATTTCTTTCGGAGAAGGAACTCCCTCTTCATTTTTAGAAAAATTACTTTTACTTTCCTCTTTGATAATATCCATACAAAGCTCAACACACTCATCGCAGATAAAAACCGTCGGCCCTGCAATTAGTTTTCTGACTTCGTGTTGACTCTTTCCACAAAAAGAGCAGTACAATGTATTTTTAGTTTCTTTTGTCATAATCGAATCAATGAACAGATAATAATATGCTGGCCATACCAATATCAAGCATTAGTTGTATCTGTGGATGTAATTGTTAAGAATATTAAGGTTTTGAATGATTAAGAAGGTCTTTTTTCAACAACTTTATCTATTAAACCAAATGCCTTTGCTTCTTCAGCGCTCATAAACTTATCGCGTTCTAAAGCTTCTTTAATTTTTTCTACACTCTGACCGGTGTGTTTGGAATAAATTTCATTTAACTTTTTTTTAGTTTGCATAATTTCATTAGCATGGATTTCAATGTCTGTTGCTTGACCTTGAAAACCTGCAGAAGGTTGGTGTACCATAACTCTAGAATTGGGTAATGACATACGCTGACCTTTTTCACCAGCAGCTAAAAGAAAAGACCCCATAGAGCAAGCTTGTCCAATACAAAGGGTTGCAACAGCAGGCTTGATGTATTGCATTGTATCATAAATAGCTAAGCCATCAGTGACGATACCTCCGGGGCTATTAATGTACATAAAAATTTCTTTTGAATTATTTTCAGATTCTAAAAAAAGAAGTTGTGCAGAAATTAAACTAGAAACCTGGGAGTTGATGGGACCAACTAAAAAAATAATTCTTTCCTTTAAAAGTCTAGAATAAATATCGTAGGCTCTTTCACCCCTGGGAGTTTGTTCAACAACCATAGGTACTAAGGTGTTCATGTAAATATCAATTGGATCTTTCATACGAATCGGAATTTACTCTGTTTGACTATTTTTTACTAGTTTTTTTAGGAGTGGCTTTTTTTACATTTTTACTGGGTGCTACTTTTTCCTTAGTTTTACTAGCGGAAGTCTTTTTTTTCTCACTATCTTCACCAATATTATTAAATAGCTTCAATAGCTCTTCTTTGGACATAACCTTTGTCACTATTTTACCTTTGCTTTTAATGAGCTCAACAACCTTGTCTTCAAAGACAGGTCCTTTTAGCTTGGTTAATTCAGCAGGATTTTTTTGGTAAAAGTCTCTAATGTTTTTTTCTTGTCCTGGATAATTTCTTAGTTGCTTTTCTAATTCCATTTTTAATTCTTCTGGAGTAACTTTGATATTATTTTCCTCACCGGTTTTATTTAACAATAAAGCAAGTTTGACTCTTCTTTTTGCAATCTTTAGAGCAGTTTGTTTATCGCTATCGGATAATTTAATTTTATCATGATCGTGCTCATGCTTAAATTTTTCTCCTTTAGCTTTTAATTCATTCATTTTTTCATGAACTAAAGAATGTTCCACATTTTGCACTTCATCGTCCAGTAATCCCTTGGGTAAATCAAAAGTAAATTTCTTATCCAAGTCGTCTAAAATTTCTTTTTTCAAAAGCTGATCTGTTACACTCTCGTATTCCTTGGAAATTTGATTACCAATCATGCTTTCTAAATCCTTGAGATCTTTGGCGCCGAAATTTTTAGCAAAAGCATCATCAATTTTCTGATCTTCTGGTTTTTTTACTTCTACAATTTTACATTTAAACTCCGCTGGTTTGCCTGCCAATTCTTTATTGGGATAGTTTTCTGGCAACTTAACTTTTGCAACTTTTTCATCTCCTTGCTTTGAACCAATCATCTGTTTATCAAAACCTGGAATAAAAAGATCTTTGCCCAAAACAATCTGAAGTTTTTCACCTTTATTGCCCTCAAATGGCTTTCCCTCAACTGTAGCTTCAAAGTTAAAGACTACCATATCGTCATTTGCTGCCTTGTCTTTTTTATCAACGTATTTCTTATTGCTTTCTGCAATACCTTTTAATCTTTGCTCAATTTCTTTCTTATCTGATTTTACCTCATATTTATTTAACGTAATTTTTTCAAAATCTATTTTCTTTATTTCTGGTACCTGTTCTACGGTAACAGTGAATTCTAAGTTTTTATCCTCGCCCGATGTTTGGACATCAATTTTAGGCTGACTGGCTGGTGTAATGTTTTGTTCTTTGAGTGCTTGAAATGTAGATTCTTGAAGTAACTTTTCTGCCACTTCTCCATAAACTGAAGAGCCAAATTGTTTTTTTAATAACTCCATGGGAGCTTTACCTGGTCGAAACCCTTTTAAATTAATTGTGTTTTTTAATTCAGATAGTCTCACTTCTATTTTGGCATCTATTTCTTTTTTCTCAACTACGATCTTTAAAGTTGATTGAAGTTTTTTGGACGATGTTACAGTAACTTTCATAATTCCTCATTTGGTGCGGAAGAAAGGACTTGAACCTTCACGAGTTGCCTCACTGGTTTCTAAGACCAGCGCGTCTACCATTCCGCCACTTCCGCGATTAATTTCTGGCTATTTATAGTGCTTTTTAAATATTAATCAATTGAAGATAAATTTGAATTTAATACCTTTTTTTAAAATCAGGAAAAAACAAATGCAACCAATAATACTGAAATAACGAATAAAATTACAAATTTTATTGGGTGTCTAACAATTAGTCTAATAAACTTTTTCATTTTATATGCTTTTTCTTCATTGTGCTGTCCATGCCCCGTCTAGCGAAATATTTGATCCAGTAACTTGATCAGCTTCCTGAGAACATAAAAAAAATATCATTGATGCTATATCCTCTTTTCTAACGAATTTTAATGAAGGTTGCTTATCTCTTAACATTTCTACCCTAGCATCAAGAAATGGAATATTTTTGTTTTTTGCAACTGCTTTAATTTGATCTTGGATTAGTTCCGTAAGGACAAAGCCTGGACATAAAGAGTTACATGTAATTGGATCTTTTGCAGTTTCTAGAGCTGTTACTTTTGTTAATCCAACCAACCCATGCTTAGAAGCTGTGTAAGCAGATTTATTTACCGAGCCAATTAAGCCGTGGGTAGAAGCTATGTTAACAATTCTGCCCCATTTATTTTTTCTCATAACGGGCAATAGCTCCTTTGTGAATAGAAAAGGAGTTGTAAGATTAATATCTATCATCTTTCTCCAAACCTTTTCTGGATACTTTTCAATAGGCATCACAAATTGAATTCCCGCACAATTAATCAGCACATCAATTTTTTTAAATTTTTTAAGAGAACTAGCTATTACTTTTTTAACGTTTTTAGAGCTTGTGAGCTCTGTATTGATAGTTAAAGATCTTTTTGAACTAAATTTTTTTTAAATATTTTTGTATTATTGGCCTTAGCTATTCCAGCGGCAATAACGTTGAATCCCTTTTTGTAAAAAAGCTCAATGATAGAAAGCCCTATAACTCCTGTGCCGCCAGTAACCAGTATCGTTTTTTTCATTATGATTTGTTTATATGCTTTTATGCAGATATTTGCATTTCTTAAGTATATTCAATCAAAAGTTGCTTGCTGGCATGAACCTTAATTATCAACATTATGCATATCAGGCATGGTATAAAAGCATTCAAAAATATTCTTAAATAGTATTAATTGTTCATTTGTAACTTAAGAAATAACAGGAGCTAATAAAAATGACTGCAGAGAATATTTTAAAAACAATTAAAGATAAAGAGATTGAATTTGTAGACTTGAGGTTTACGGACCCTAGAGGGAAACTTCAACACTTAACTCAAGATGTCAGCACCGTTGATGCTGAATTTTTAAACGATGGAACTTTTTTTGATGGCTCATCTATTGCTGGATGGAAAGCTATTAACGATTCTGACATGATTTTAAAACCAGATTTAACAAGATCTTTTGTTGATCCGTTTACTTCTCATAATACCTTAGTTATTTTTTGCGATATTATGGATCCTATTAAAAAAGATTACTATGAAAGAGATCCAAGATCGATTGCAAAAAAAGCAGAAGCTTATTTAAAAACGACAGGTATTGGTGATACTATTTATTTTGGACCTGAACCTGAATATTTTGTCTTTGATGATGTAAAGATTTCTAACTCCATGAATAAAGTTTCTTTTGAAATTGACAGTTCTGAAGGTCCCTACAATTCAGATAAAAAATATGAAAATGGTAACATGGGTCACAGACCTGGGGTAAAAGGTGGATATTTTCCAGTGCCGCCAGTTGATAGCTGCCAAGACTTAAGAGCTGAAACTTTAAAAGCAATGAAAGACATGGGTGTGAAAGTAGAAAAGCATCATCATGAAGTTGCGCCTTCTCAGCATGAACTAGGAACTATGTTTGATACAATGGTTACTAATGCAGACAATATGCAAATTTATAAATACGCAGCTCATATGGTTGCGCATTCTTTTGGAAAGACTGCAACGTTTATGCCAAAACCAATTAAGGGAGATAATGGTTCGGGCATGCACTGTCACCAATCTATTTGGAAAGATGGTAAGCCAACATTTGCTGGTGATAAGTATGCAGGTCTATCGCAAGAGTGTCTTTATTATATTGGTGGAATCATTAAGCATGCTAAAGCTCTTAATGCATTTACCAACGCCACCACGAACAGTTACAAGAGATTAATTCCTGGGTTTGAAGCTCCGGTTATTCTTGCATACTCTGCAAGAAATAGATCTGCAGGTTGTAGAATACCATTTAGCTCTAGTCCTAAAGGAAAAAGAGTTGAGGTAAGATTCCCAGATGCTGCTGGAAATCCCTATTTAACTTTTGCCTCTATGTTAATGGCAGGACTTGATGGAATTAAAAATAAGATTGATCCAGGAAAACCTTTTGATAAAGATTTATATTCTTTAAGTGCTGAAGAGCTTGAAGGTGTACCGCAAGTTTGTGGTTCCTTACGAGAAGCCCTAGAAAGTCTTGACAACGATAGATCCTTTTTAACTGCGGGCAAGGTGTTTACTGATGATCAAATATCAGCCTACATTGATCTTAAAATGGAAGAGGTTTACAATTTAGAACATGCTCCTCATCCAGTAGAATACCAAATGTACTACAGCTCTTAAGCTACGTTTTTAAACAATTAAAACCCCGCATGAAAGTGTGGGGTTTTTTTTTATTCAGAATCGAATAAAAATTAATCTGTATATTTTTATAAATTAATCTAATGATCTTAACGTGGTAACAAAAAAAAATAACTATTCAGCAAAAGATATTGAGGTTTTGGAGGGTCTTGCTCCGGTAAGAAAAAGGCCAGGAATGTATATTGGTGGTACCGATGAAACAGCTTATCACCACCTAGCAAATGAAATTATAGACAACTGCATGGATGAGGTGGTTGCAGGGGAGGCTTCCGAAATAACAGTTATATTAAATAAAAATGGCTCGTTAACTGTCATGGATAATGGGCGTGGAATTCCAATTGATAAGCATCCTAAAAAAAATAAAAGCGCTTTAGAGGTAGTAATGACTACCCTTCACTCTGGGGGGAAATTTAAAGAAGATGGAGTATACACCACATCAGCTGGACTGCATGGAGTGGGCTTATCGGTAGTCAACGCGCTATCCTCTAAAATGAAAGTGGAAGTTTTTAAAAAGAAAAAAATACACTTTCAGGAATACTCTAGAGGTAAGCCTTTAAATAAGCTTGCCCAAAAAGGAACCTACCCTTCTCCGCACGGTACTAGAGTTACTTTTTTACCTGACGATCAAATATTTGGAAAAGATTTAATATTTCTTCCAATAAAAATTTATGAAACCTGTAGGAATAAAGCTTTTTTATTTAAAGGTGTAAAAATTCACTGGGAGTGTGACAAGAGCCTATTAAGTAGAAAAGAAAATATTCCAAACAAAGATACCCTATTTTATCCGGAAGGATTGGAACAATATTTAAAATCTGAATTATCAAATGCAAAAAAGGTCCACGATAAATTTTGCTCCCTTAAAGGTGATTTTCAAGACAAAAAAGGGAAAGTAGAACTGGTTATTCAATGGCATGATAATAAAAATAATTTTACCAAGTCTTTTGCAAATACAGTTCCGACTTCTAATGGTGGAACTCACGAAAGTGGCTTTAGAGGCGGTGTTGCAAAAGCAATCCGAAAATATGCTAAATTAAAAAACAACAAAACAGTAATTAAAGCCTCTCAAGAAGATATTTTTAGTAACGCTAGTTATATAGTTTCTGTTTTTATAGGTAACCCGGAATTTGAAGGGCAGACTAAAAATAAACTATCTTCTTCTTTTGTGCTAAAATACTGTGATCAATCAGTCTCCATTCTATTCGAAGATTGGCTTAACAGAAATTCAAAAGCTGCAAAATCTATTTTAACTTTTATTGAAGAGAAAATTAGAGAGAGAAATCTTTACGAATTAAATAACAATGTTGAAAGGCAAACCTCTTTTAGAAAAATTCGTCTCCCAGGAAAGTTAGCAGACTGTGCTAGCGACAAAACAGAAGGAACAGAGCTTTTTATTGTAGAAGGTGATTCTGCAGGTGGTTCGGCTAAACAAGCAAGGGACCGCTATACTCAAGCTATATTACCTCTAAGAGGAAAAATTCTAAATGTAAAAAATTCTAATACCGCAAAAATTCTTGCAAATAATGAAATTGGCAATTTGCTCCAGGCATTAGGATGCCAAAGAGGAAATAAATACGTTCGAAAAGATTTACGTTATGAAAAAATTATCATCATGACGGATGCCGATGTGGATGGAGATCACATTTCCACACTTCTGTTAACTTTCTTTTTTATTGAAATGCCTGAATTAATTAAGGATGGCAGATTATTTATGGCTGTTCCTCCATTATATAAAATTAGCTCTGGAGCCCAAACTTTTTACGTAAGGGACGATAAAGCAAAAGATAAGATTGTTAAAAGTTTTAAAAAGAATGCTAAAATTGAAATTGGTAGATTTAAAGGCTTAGGAGAAATGATGCCTGCTCAATTAAAAGAAACTACGATGAATAAAGAGACTAGAAATTTAATTAAAGTATCTGTGCCAACAAATAAGATTAAATATAAAGTAACTAGTAAATTGATAAATGATCTTATGGGAAAAGATGCAGATTTAAGACTTAAATTTATATCTGAAAATGCCGGTAAAATTTTAAATTTAGATATTTAAGAACTTATTCTTCCAAAATAATTTACTAAAATTACGCCAATAATAATAAATAATAATCCTACAATTCCATAAACATTTGGAACTTGATTGTATCTAAACATTCCAAACAAAGTTACAGCTGCAATTGTAAGCCCTCCATAAGTAGCGTAGGTAAATCCGGCCGGAATAACAGTCATCGCTTTAGAAAGACAATAAATTGCTAGAATAATAAACACGGAACAAAACATAGAAAGCAAAGGCTTCGTGAAACCTTCCGTTAATTTAAGCAGACTGTTGGCCGTACTGCCTAACACAACACCTGAAAATAGAAAAAAATAGGCAACTGCAAGCTTCATAAAAACAGATTACCTTTAATAAAGATTTAAATAAATAGATAATTATGGTGCCCTCGGCCGGACTCGAACCGGCACTCACCGAAGTGCAAGGATTTTAAGTCCTTTGTGTCTACCATTCCACCACGAGGGCACATATAGAAACGATTAAATACATCGCATTCCAATTAGCTTTGTTGAGATATCAAATTAGTTTTCGAACATCAACAACTTTTGGGGGACAGAATAGAAATGGAATCTGAATCTTTGCTATATCAAGTTAACTTACGTTATCACCTACTCTTACTTTATTAAGGCTTAGTCAATTCCTCTGAAGAGCTTTATTTTTTAAGAACGTTTGCTAGCCTGTTCATTTTCATTATCATTATGCGGCTCGCTTAACTCAATATTTTCCTCTTCCCATTTTCTTATTCTTTCTTTTTCTTTCTCATCTTCCTTTTTTTCGATAGCAATAAGCTCTTCTTGTTTTTTATCTTGTTCTGCGTCGAATTTTTTTTCCCATTCACGTAAATTCATTTCCTCAATCTCTACTCTTCTATGCCACTCCTTGTTCAATTCCTCTTCATCTTTTATTGCCTGGTCCTCGATCATTTTTAACTCAAGAGCTTTTTGTTTCTCTTGCTCTTTTATATTCTTTTTATTTAAAGACTCTTTTCTATCAATTTCCTCTTCAGCAAGCTGTTGCAATTTCTTTTTTCTTTCCGCCTCAACTATTAATTTCTCTTCTTCTAATTTTTTTAATCTTTCTACCTCTTTTTCTTTTAGCTCTTGTAGTATCTTTGCTTGCTTTTCCGACTGTTCATTTAATTTTTGTTCTTGATATTTTAATTTACGAGCCTCGTTTTGTAATAAAAGCTCTTTTTCTCTAAGCATAATCTGCTGATCTTTATTTCTCTTGGCATTTTCTTCCCTTATTCTACGAGCTTCTTCTCTCGAAAATTCGTCTCGCTCATTTTTTAATCTTAGCTCTTCTTCTAATGCAAATTGACTCTCGTCTCTTAGGCGCTGGGCCTCCTCATCTTTTAATCTTAACTCTTCATCTTTTTTTATTTTTTCTTTTTCTTCTCTCTTTTTTTTAGCTTCAATTAATTTTAATTGCTTTTGTTCTTTTACTTTCTGTTCCTCGATTTTTTGTTGCTGTTTTTCAATATTTAGTTTAATTCTTTGATTTTCCAACCTTATATCTTCTTGGTCAATTAATTTTTGTTGGTGTGCCCTCTCTTCTTTTAATATTTCTAACTGTATTCTTTCTGCTCTTTTTATTTTTGCATTTTCTATTTCTTCTAATTTTTTATTTTTTTGCTTTTCTATAAAATTTTCGTAATTATTCACCAGGGTCTGCTTTGTAATTTTTGCTATTTTAGAAATAGTTATTTTTTTTAAAAAACCCATTGGGTTTTGAGAAATAACTTTACTAGAAATTTTTGAGGTTATTTTCTTTTTTTTTATATTCTTGCCCATAAAGAATATATTTGATCTTATTTAGTTTGTTTAATCAATGCAAAAAATGCATATTTTATAAGCATTTTTTTAAATATGTGATATATTTTTTATTAATTTTTAATAAAAATGAACCTCAAATATTTTGGAGCAGGGTTACGACAGAATCTCCTTAGCTGTTAACTTAAATTGATGATCCAAGGGATATTAGGGCTGAGACTACCGAGGCTATTAATCACACATGCAAAAATTATAAAGCACACAAGGAAAGACTATAAAAGATTTAAAATTTTTTTTGACAGTTTGGCAAAGTTTTCTCTTGGTAGTGATGTTGTTTTTTTAAAATGCCCAGAGCAACTTTTGTGGATTAAAAGTCCTTCGTTGCCGTCTATAATATCAATAGTTTTTTTTGAGTTGCACGCAGCTAGGTGAGATGGTGCTCCGTGGCAAGTTAATATTAAACTAGAGCATGAGATTAAATGATTTAAATCATGAATATCTATTTTTCTAAAAAGATAGATTTTAATATCATCATCAATAATTTTTTCATAAACAAATTCATTTATTTTATGCGATTCTGAGATCAGTCTGTCAAATAAAGTATTTCTAATTAATCCATCAGAAATCCAAAGGGTATATTTTTTCTTATTAACAACCTCTTCTATAAAATAAATTAACTCTTCGTAGCTAGGCTCAATATTTTCAAAAGTTTTAATATAATTATCCCAAATCCACTTTTCATCAAAATTAAAAAATAAGATTGGATTTTTGCTTACTGGCATTTTGTAATTTAACTTATTTGCTATTCTATCTTTTAACAAATAATCCTCCTCTATAAGAGTTAACTTTAATAACTTCAAAGCTTCTTTCTGATAAGAAATAATTGATTGATTGTAATCTATGTAAAAAAAATAATTAAAAAAAATAGAAAAAAATTTTTTAATAAAAAGACTTGGTGAAAAAAGAATTTTCAATTTTGAGTGTATGAAAATTGAAAAATAGATAGATCTTTTTTTTCCATCCAAAGTCATAATTAAATCTTTTTTAGAAAATAGTTTAATAAATAAAATTATTTTCTGGATAAAGCTTTTGGGATAAAGATAAGCTTTATTAAATAATTGAAGATCTCGAGTGTAACTATAATTTTTTTCAGAGCAGACAATGCTAATTATTGAAGAGGGATAATTTCTTTTTAAGCAATTTATTAAAGGAAGATATAACAACAAATCTCCTATTCGATCTGTCCTAAAGATTAAAATTTCCTTCATTAATGATTATTTAGCACTAAATACATAAATCATTTTTTCAATATCCTTTTTGCATTCTATAATTTTATTTTCATTTGTAGATCTCATTACGAGCATAGTTCCGAAGCCACCCTCTTTTGAGTATGGGTAACTACCTATGTCTATATCTGGGTACTTATCTTGGATGTTTGAAAGCTCAACTGCCATACTACTTTCTCTTACTTTGGCATCACAAGAAACGGAAATAATTTTTTTGCCACTGGTTAAAACCTCCTTTAATTGAGGTAGCATCAGCTCTACATAGCTCGGAATTCCTGGCAACACAAAAACGTTTTCTACTGAAAAGGCCGGTGCAGATCCTTGCTCATTATATATTAAGGTTGCACCCTCTGGCATTCTAGCCATTTTTTTTCTACCTTCATTAAAATCAGAATTCGCATAATACTTTTCAAGAATGACATAAGCTTCTTTATTGTATTCATATTTTTTTCCAAAAGCCTTTGCTACCGATTCCGAAGTAATATCATCGTGGGTAGGACCTATGCCTCCAGTAGTGAAGACATACTGATATTTCTTTCTCAGTTCGTTTAAAGAAGAGATAATTACATCTTCTTTATCTGGAATAATCTTTACTTCTTCTACGCTAATACCTAGATCACCTAACCATTTTGCTATAAAGCTAGTATTTTTATCAACAGTTCTGCCTGATAATATTTCATTACCTATAATTAGAATGGCTGATGTAAATTCTTTGCTGAAAATCATTATGAAATTTAAAAATAAATTAATACCGTCAAAATTTCAAAAAAGATATAAAAGATTTTTTACGGATGTTGAAAGTAAAGGAAAAACTCTAATTTCTCACTGTGCAAACTCTGGTTCTATGCTAGGACTTTTGGATGAGGGCAATAAAACTTGGATTTCTCCAGCAGACAACCCTGATAGAAAATTAAAATATACTTTAGAAATCATCAATGACAAAAAATCTAACGTAGGGGTTAATACTCATTTGGCTAACCGTATAGTGGAAGAAGCAATTGAAAAAAAGATCATTAAAGAAATTAAAAACTATTCTGAACACCAGCGTGAAGTAAAATTTGGTCTCCACTCTAGGTTAGATTTTCAATTAAGAAACAAAACTAAAAAAGCTTTTTTAGAAGTTAAGAATGTAACCCTGTCCAGGCAAAATGGAGTTGCAGAATTTCCTGATGCTGTAACTTCTAGAGGATTAAAGCATTTAGAGGAATTGGAGAAAGCTATAAAAAAAGGATACGAATCTTTTTTAATTTATCTAGTGCAGCGTGAAGACTGTAAAGAGTTTAAAATAGCTAAAGATATAGACCCCAAGTATTATGAGGGTTTTTTAAAAGCTAAAAAAAATGGAGTTAAATTTATAAGTTATTCGTGTAAAGTGAATGAAAAAGAAATTTACATAAACAAACCAATAAAAATTATATTTAAATAAGTGTCTATTCAACAATACTCCCAAGAAGATTTTAAAAAATTAAAAAAAGCAGGTTGCATAACTGCTCGGGCTTTAGATTTTTTAGATGATAAAATAAAACCAGGTATCACAACCAATTACATAGATAGAATTGTCTCAGAATTTCTTAAATCAAACAATGCTACTTCCGCTCCACTATTTTACAAGGGCTTTACTAAGTCTATATGCACCTCTGTAAACCACGTCGTTTGTCATGGCATACCTTCTGAAAAAATATTAGAAGATGGAGATATCGTAAATATAGATATCACTAGCTACATTGACGAGTTTCATGGTGATGCTTCTAGAATGTATTGCGTGGGTACCCCTTCTGTTAAAGCTAAAAAATTAGTGGATGTAACTTATGAGTCTTTGGTTCGTGCAATTAAAATATTAAAACCAGGAGTTACCTTGGGAGATATTGGCTATGAAATTCAAAACTTTGTAGAAAACGAGGGATTTTCAGTTGTCAGGGATTTTTGCGGTCATGGAATAGGTAGATTGTTTCATGAAGAACCGAGCGTTGTTCATTACGGTAAAAAAAATCAAGGCATGAAAATTAAAGAAGGAATGGTTTTTACAATTGAGCCTATGATTAATGCTGGAAATTTTCAAACAAAAGTATTAAATGATGGTTGGACAGCAGTTACAAAAGATAAGTCATTATCAGCTCAATTTGAACACACTGTTGGTATAACTAGTAATGGTTGCGAAATTTTTACATTGTCCAACAAACACGATAAAGAATTAAATCAATGATACCAAGATACAGCAGAGATATCGTTACCAGTATTTGGTCCCAAGAAACTAAATATAAAATATGGCTAGATATTGAAATTTATGCGGCTGAAGCCATGGAAAAATATAAAATTATTCCAAAAGGAGTTGCTGCCAAGGTAAGAAAAAAATCAAAGATTAATGTTAAGCGAATTGATGACATTGAGAAAATCACTAAACATGATGTGATTGCGTTTTTAACGTCCATTGCAGAAAAAGTTGGACCAGAAGCAAAATTTCTTCATCAGGGCATGACCTCTTCGGATGTATTAGACACTTGCTTTAATATCCAGCTTCAAAGATCAGGAAAAATACTACTAGATGATCTAGATCAACTTCTAAAGGCACTTAAAAAAAGAGCCATACAGCACAAGAAAACGATTTGTATGGGTCGAAGTCACGGAATTCATGCAGAACCAGTTACGTTTGGTTTAAAATTAGCAACCTATTATGAAGAATTTAAAAGAAATAAAAAAAGATTAGAAAGTGCTGTTAAAGAGATATCTACCTGTGCAATTTCAGGAGCGGTGGGAACATTTGCTCATATCACTCCTAAAGTAGAGCAGTATGTTTCTAAAAAATTAAATTTAATTCCAGAACCTATCTCTACACAGATAATTCCAAGAGATAGACATGCTCAGTTTTTTAGTGTGTTAGGAATTATTGCAAGTTCAGCAGAACGTCTTGCTACAGAAATACGTCACTTACAAAGAACCGAAGTTTTAGAAGCAGAAGAATATTTTTCATCTGGGCAAAAGGGATCTTCCGCTATGCCACACAAAAGAAATCCCGTGCTGACCGAAAATATTACTGGCTTGGCAAGAATGGTTAGAAGCTACGTATTTCCCGCTATGGAAAATATTGTTCTTTGGCACGAAAGAGATATTAGTCATTCTAGCGTAGAAAGAAATATTGGTCCTGATGCAACTGTTACTTTAGATTTTTTACTTAATAGATTAACCGGAGTTGTTAAAAATTTAGTAGTCCATAAGGGAAATATGCTTTCTAATATGAACAAGTTTAAAGGCTTAGTATTTTCTCAAGGTGTAATGCTAAAACTAACTCAAAAAGGTGTTAAAAGAGAAAATGCTTATAAAGTAGTACAAAGCAACGCTATGAAAACATGGGATAAAAAAGAAGATTTTTATACTAATTTAAGTAAAGATAAGTTAATTAAAAAACATCTAACAACAAAAGAACTTGGGCAACTGTTTGACCTCAACTATCATACTAAAAATGTTAATCATATTTTTTCAAGGGTATTTAAAAAATGAGTAGAGGAAAAAAAATTTACGAAGGCAAAGCAAAAATTTTATACGCGGGACCTGAAAGGGGAACTTATATTCAGTACTTCAAGGATGATGCAACAGCATTCAATAATGTTAAAAAAGCAGTCATTGATGGTAAGGGTGTTTTAAACAATAGAATCTCAGAATTTTTATTAAATCAATTAAATGAAATGGGTATTGAAACTCATCTTATAAAAAGAGTTAATATGAGAGAACAGTTAATCAAGGCTGTGGAGATTATTCCAATTGAATTTGTGGTTCGAAACATAGCTGCAGGCTCTCTTTCTAAACGACTAGGAATTCCTGAGGGCACCCAATTAAAAAGACCAATTATTGAATATTATTATAAAGACGATGCTCTGGGAGACCCCCTGGTTACAGAAGAGCATATCGACATAAATGACTGGGCTTCCATGGAAGAAATATCTATTGCAACAGATACATCACTAAGAGTTAATGATTTTTTAATTGGATTGTTTCGTGCTGTTGGAATTAAACTAGTCGACTTCAAATTAGAATTTGGACGTATTTGGAAAGACGATGAAAAAAGAGTTATTTTAGCGGATGAAATTAGTCCGGACACTTGCAGATTGTGGGATGTGAAGGACGAAAGAAAATTAGATAAAGATAGGTTTAGAAAAGACTTGGGTGGATTAATGGAGGCATATCAGGAAGTTGCCAAAAGACTTGGAATCATGCCAGAAGGTACCAACATCAAAGAAATTAACACCAAAATTTCTAAAAACTTTAAAATTAAAAAATAAATTGAAATTTGAAATTTTTGTTACTCTAAAAAAAGAGGTTTTAGATCCTCAAGGAAAAGCCGTTGAAGGAGCTATTCAAAACTTAGGCTTATCTAATATTTCTAATATACGACAAGGCAAATACTTCACTTTAGAAGTAAACGATTCCAATGAAGAAAAGGCAACCCAACAAGCAGAAGAAGCTTGTAAAAAACTTCTGGCTAACCTCACAATCGAAGAATATTCAATTAAAAAGATAGGCTAATGAAAGCATCGGTCATCGTATTTCCAGGGTCGAATTGCGATAGAGATGTTCAGGTAGCTTTAAAAAAATTTCAAATTGATACCACTATGGTCTGGCATCAAGAAACGAGCCTGCCCAAGTCTGATCTTGTTGTTCTGCCTGGAGGATTTTCTTATGGTGATTATTTGAGATGTGGAAGCATGGCATCTAAATCTAAAGTTATGAATGAAGTTATTAAGTATGCCAAAGATGGTGGTTATGTATTTGGAATATGCAACGGATTTCAAATTTTAACAGAGACAGGTTTGTTGCCAGGAGCTTTGCTAAGAAACAGTAAACTAAAATTTATATGCAAAAATGTTTTTATTAAAACTACTAATAACCAAACTGCTTTTACTAAAAAAATACCTGAAAATAAAATTTTATCAATACCCATAGCTCATAATGAAGGAAATTATTTTGCCAGCAAAGAAGAAATGCAATCTTTAAAAGAGCACAACCAAATCGTATTCCAATATTGTGATGAAGTAGGAAATATTTCAGGAGAATCTAATCCTAATGGTTCTTTTTTGAATATTGCAGGAATTTCTAATCAAAACAAAAATGTCCTAGGTATGATGCCCCACCCTGAACGATCTATTGATCAACTATTAGGTGGTGTAGATGGTCAAGGTATTTTCCAATCTTTATTATAAATGGAAACTGTATCAGTCGATCAAGCTACTAAACTAGGATTAACTCCTTCAGAATTTGAAAAAATTAAAGAATTGATCGGAAGAGAGCCTAATTTTACCGAGCTTGGTATTTTTTCTGCCATGTGGAATGAACACTGTTCTTACAAATCTTCTAGAGTTTGGTTGTCTCAACTTCCAACTAAAAATAAATACGTAATTCAAGGTCCTGGCGAAAACGCAGGGGTAATCGATATTGGTGATAATGATGTAGCCATCTTTAAGATTGAAAGCCATAACCACCCTTCTTATATAGAGCCTTATCAAGGAGCTGCTACGGGAGTTGGTGGAATCTTGCGGGATATATTTACTATGGGAGCCAGACCGGTTGCTAATTTAAATTCCATTCGGTTTGGAAGACCAGAGCATGCAAAAACTAAATACTTATTAAATGGTGTTGTTTCTGGGATAGCTGGCTATGGAAACTGCATGGGAATACCAACGGTTGGTGGTGAGGTAGAGTTTGACGAGTGTTATGACGGAAATATTCTAGTCAACGCGATGAATATAGGTATAGCCAAGAAAGATAAGGTGTTTCTCTCGATTGCAAGTGGTGTAGGAAATCCTGTTATTTATGTTGGTTCCAAAACAGGTAGAGATGGCATTCATGGTGCCTCTATGGCGTCTCAAGAATTTGATGATAATTCTGAAGCTAAAAAACCAACCGTTCAAGTAGGAGATCCCTTTGCAGAAAAACTTCTATTGGAGGCATGTTTAGAACTAATGAAGACAGACACCATTGTTTCCATTCAAGACATGGGAGCTGCTGGATTAACCTCATCTTCTGTGGAAATGGCATCTAAAGGAAAGTTAGGAATAGAAATTAATTTAAATAAAGTTCCTTGCCGAGAAGAAAATATGCAACCCTTTGAGCTTATGCTTTCTGAAAGCCAAGAGCGAATGCTAATTGTTTTAAAGGAAGGAAAAGAGAAGGACGCAGAAAAGATATTTAAAAAATGGGATTTAGATTTTTCTGTGATTGGAAAAATGACGGATAATAAAAATTTAGTTCTGCATTTCAAAGATGAGATAGTTTGTGACATTCCCATTACTTCTCTTGCAGATGAGGCTCCCAAATATAATCGAGAATGGGAATCTACACCCCTTCCTCAAGAAATTGATATGGATCAAAAATTAAAAGATTTAGATATTAAAACTTGTTTAAAGCAACTACTAAGCCACGAAAACCAAGCTAACAAAATGTGGGTCTGGGAACAATACGACCATATGGTTATGGGTGACACTATTCAAAAACCAGGTGGAGATGCGGCTGTAGTCAGGGTTCATGGAACCAATAAGGCATTAGCAGCTAGTGTGGATTGTACACCAAGATATTGCTTAGCTCACCCTTTTACTGGAGGCATGCAAGCTGTATGTGAAACCTATAGAAATTTATCTGCTGTGGGTGCAAAACCTAGAGCAATTACTAATTGTTTAAATTTTGGAAACCCTGAAAAAAAAGAAATCATGGGTCAATTTGTAGATGTTATTAAAGGCATAAAAGAAGCCTGTACTAAATTGGATTATCCAGTCATTTCAGGAAATGTATCTTTATACAATGAGACTAATGGAGTTGGAATCAAACCCACCCCTACTATTGGAGGTGTCGGACTCATTCAGGATGTGAATAATACTATGACTTATGGATTAAAATCATCCGACAATCTTCTAATCGTTGTTGGGGAAACCAAAGGTCATGTACACCAGAGCGCTCTATGCCATGACATTCTCTATTTAAAAAAAGGACCTCCTCCCACTATGAATCTAGAAGAGGAAAAAAAGAATAGCTTCTTTATAAGAGGTCTTATTGAAAAAAAATTAGCCCAATCTGTACATGATGTTTCTGATGGAGGAATTGCTTTAGCAATTGCAGAAATGTGTATGGCTGGAAAAATAGGCGCTAAAATCAGCACTAACTTAACAGGACCCGAAAGAGTAAAGTATTTATTTGGTGAAGATCAGGCTAGATATGTAATCGAGATAAAACAGGAGCATCTAAATAATTTAGTTCAAATAGCAAAAGAACAAGAGATAAGCATGACACAACTAGGCTCTACTAATCTAGAGCAATTTGCTATAGATGAAATTAAAATATCGGTTGATGAAATGATTAAATTAAATAATAATTGGTTTTATAATTACAATTCAAATTAAATGGCAATAAAACAGCAAGAAATAGAACAATTACTAAAAGAAGGTTTCCCCGATGCAGAGATTCAGATTCAGGATCTTGCTGGAGATGATAATCATTTTTCTGCAAAAATAATATCGTCTGCTTTTAAGGGAAAAAGTAGAGTTCAACAACATCAAATGGTGTATAGCTCTCTTAAAGGAAAAATGGGTACTGACTTGCATGCTTTAGCATTAACAACGGAGGAAAAATAATGAATATAAATGAAAAGATACAAGATACAATTTCTAAGAATGATGTAGTGCTATTTTTAAAAGGAACTCCAGATATGCCTCAGTGTGGTTTTTCCATGGCTGTTTGCAATGTCTTGAAACACTTGGAAGTACCATTTGATGGTATTAATGTTTTAGAAGATGAAGAGTTAAGAAATGGAATTAAAACATTTAGTGACTGGCCTACTATTCCTCAACTTTATATTAAAGGTGAGTTTGTTGGGGGTTGTGACATTATAAAAGAAATGTTTGAAAAAAAAGAACTTCAAAAACTATTGGAAGATAAAAAAATTACTTTTAAAAAGTAAATTATCGAGAGTAGTATTCTACTACTAGATTTGGTTCCATAATTGCAGGGTAAGGAATTTCTTCCATTTTAGGAACTCTTGTATATTTTGCTGTTAGTTGTTTGTGATCTACCACAACGTACTCTGGAACTTCTCTTTCCTTGCTTGCTACTGAACTTAAAATAGTTGTTAGCTGTTTAGAAGAATCTCTAACTTCAATTTCATCATTTTCTTTTAATGAATAACTTCCCACATTAACTTTTTTTCCATTTACTTTAATGTGTCCATGATTAATGATCTGTCTTGCTTGAAATACAGTTAAAGCAAATTTAGCTCTATACACCACTGCATCCAATCTAGATTCTAAAATACCTACTAAATTTTCTCCAGTATTTCCCCTAACTCTTTCGGCTTCTTGAAATACGTTTCTAAATTGTCGCTCGTTAAGATTACCATAATAACCCTTTAATTTTTGTTTTGCTTGCAATTGAATTTTGTAATCTGAAGGCTTTCCTCTAGCTCTTGTTTGTCCGTGTTGACCAGGACCAAATGCTCTTGTGTTAAATGGACTTTTTGGACGGCCCCAGAGATTAACTCCTAGTCGTCTGTCTACTTTATGTTTTGCTTGTATACGTTTTGTCATTATTTAAGATAGGCACTTATAAACAACAAAGGTTTTTTGTCAATAAGGCTTTAAAATCAGTACTTCTTTAGAGAACTGAAAATACCCATTAAAGTCTTCAGTTCTCGCTTAGTTAAGGGCTGTTGAGAGAATATGTTCTTAATACTTTTGACCATGAACTCTTTTTTCTCAATTGGCCTAAAAAAACGAGTTTTTTCCAAATTTCCAATCAGAAAATCATAGAATTTAAAGAGATCACTTTTACCGACAATCTCACTTTTGTCCGTATTATTATAAATAATTTTTTTTTGCTTGGATGTGTATAAATTATAAGCAACTACAGACACTGCATGCGATAAATTTAAAGATTCGTACTTAGCATCTGAAGGAATTTTCAATAGATAATTAGCACTAATTAAATCTTCATTACTTAAACCTGCATTTTCCGGACCAAACAAAATAGCTATTTTTTTTTACTTTTTTTAATAATTTTTACAGCCTCATCTAAGGAATATATTTTTTTATTTAGATTTCTAATTCTTGCAGTGGTAGCAAAAACAATATCACTTTTACGTAACGCATCTGATGTGGATTTAAATACTTTTGCTTTGTGAATAATGTCAACTGCCTTAACCGAAGTATACACAGCTTTAGTATTTGGCCATTTTTCTTTTGGATTTACTATTGCCAATTTGCTTAAGCCAAAATTTTTCATGGCTCTTGCGGTAGCTCCAATATTTTCTCCTATTTGTGGTTTAATTAAAACAATAGAAATATTTTTCAAACTCATTTTGAATTTTCTGGAGCTTGTGACTTATAAAGCTTATAATCAATACTATCTATTAAAGCTCGAAAAGATGCTTCGATGATATTTGGGGATACTCCTATCGTAAACCAATTCTCGTTACTTTTGTCTGAACTTTCAATTAAAACTCTAGTCATTGCATTCGTTCCAGTGTTTAAAATTCTTACTTTATAATCAATTAATTTTAAGTCTTTTAAGTATTCGGAATATTTTCCAATATTTTCTAAATTATTTCGAATAGCTTGGTCCAATGCATTTACTGGGCCGTTTCCTATTCCTTCACAAACAATTTCTTCACCGTCCACAATTAAAGTTGCTTTTGCTTTAGAATTTAAATCGGTAGAAGTTCCTTCATTTTTCACAACACTTACTTCATAATTTTTAATTTGAATGTAATTAGGAACCTGTCCTAACAATCTTCTAGTAAGTAATTCAAATGATGCATCGGCACCATCATAGGAATAGCCTGAAAATTCTCTATCTTTTACCTCATCTAAAATTTTTTGGATTTTAGGATCTTTTGAATCTACAGTAATTTTTAATTTCTCTAATCTGGAAATAATATTGGACCTACCTGCTTGATCAGAAATAACCACAGTTCTATTATTTCCAACTAAGGTAGGGTCTATATGCTCATAGGTCTTTGGATCTTTTTGAACAGCAGAGACATGCAGCCCTCCCTTATGGGCGAATGCAGAGGAGCCCACATAAGCAGCTCTATTGTTGGGTTTTCTATTCAAAATTTCATCTAATAATCTTGAGCAGTCAGTCAAATAAGCTATTTTTTCTTCATTTACAGACGTCGTAAAACGATCTTTAAAATATTTTTTAAAAAGCAAAGTTGGAATAATTGATACTAGATTGGCATTACCACAGCGTTCTCCTAAACCATTTAATGTTCCTTGCACATGTCTCACACCAGAAATAACAGCAGCCAAAGAATTTGCTACAGCATTTTCTGTATCATTATGAGTATGAATCCCAAGGTTAGCACCCGGTATAATCTTAGCAACTTCTGAAACTATAGTGCTTACTTCGTAGGGTAGTGTTCCGCCATTTGTATCACACATGACAATCCATCTTGCTCCATGATCATAAGCGGTTTTAATACAAGTTAAGGCGTACTCTTTATTATTTTTATATCCATCAAAGAAATGTTCAGCATCAAATATAAATTCCTTCTCATTCTTTACAAAATGCTTTGTAGTCTCTTTGATATTTTCTAAATTTTCTTCATTACTAATATTTAAAGCAATGTCTACATGATAGTCCCAAGTCTTTCCGACAACACAAACTGAACGAGTATTGGCATTTAACAAAGAAGATAATCCAGGATCATTTTCTGCACTTCGTCCACTTTTTTTAGTCATACCAAAAGCTACGAAAGTAGAGTCTTTAACATCTGGCTGGTGATTAAAAAAACTAGTATCCAATGGATTTGCTCCTGGCCATCCGGCCTCGATATAATCTAAGCCTAACATTGCTAAAGCTTTAGAAATTTTTATTTTGTCTTCTAAACTAAAATCCACTCCTTGGGTTTGTGAACCATCTCTCAGAGTTGTGTCAAAAAGATAAATTTTTTCTTTGCTCATTATATGTACTTCCAAGTAGTTGAATTTTCTTTATCTTCTATTAAAATACCTTTGTCATTTAATAAATCTCTTATTTCATCTGAACGTTTAAAATCTTTATTATCTCTGGCAAGATTTCTCTCTTGAATCAATATATTGACCTCATCTTCAGACAATGATTTTTTGCTTTTTTGATCTTTCCATCCTTCTGCATTAACATTAAACAGACCTATAAATTTACAAGCTGTAGACAGTTTCTTTCCTGATTTTGTATTTCCATCCATTGCCTCTTGATGCAATTTATGTAGCTGAGAAATAAATAAGGGAGTATTCAAGTCATCTTTTAGGGAATCTAACAAACTAGGATCGATTGTTTCATTTTCATCTGAATAAAAATCATACCATTTGTTTAATGACTTGTAAGAGTTCTCTAAAATTTGATTATTCCAATCAAAGGGCTGCGTATAATGAGTGCTTAACATAGCCAGTCTGATGACCTGTCCATCAAATTTACCTTTGAGCTCATTGATAGTAATAAAATTTCCATCTGATTTGGACATTTTTTCTTTATTTACAGTTACATATCCATTGTGCATCCAAAATTTTGCGAGAAGATTGGTCTCATTGGCACAAGTAGATTGCGCTATTTCATTTTCGTGATGTGGAAAAATCAAATCCAAACCTCCTCCGTGAATATCAAACTCTTTACCCAAATACTTTTCGGACATGGCAGAGCATTCCAAGTGCCACCCAGGTCTACCTTTGCCCCAAGGAGAATCCCATCCTGGCTCATCTTCAAGAGATGGTTTCCACAAAACAAAGTCTACTGGACTTTTTTTAGATTTCGAAATTTCTACCCTTGATCCAGAAATCAATTCATCAATTTTTTTATTAGAAAGACTGCCATAATCCTTATATTTAGATACCTCAAAATAAACATGTCCCTTTTCGATATAAGCAAATTTTTTCTCAATTAACTTTGTCGTTAACTCAATCATTTCTTGTATGTGATCTGTAGCCTTAGGTTCTTTCGTCGGAGTTAGACAATTTAAATAGCTACAATCATCTTGAAAATCTTTAATAACTTCTTTTGTAAGGTCTTGAATAGAGATATTTTTACTTTTTGCAGACTCTAAAATTTTATCATCCACATCAGTAATATTTCTGACATATTGAACTTTTTCTTTTCCAAATATTTTGTTTAACAATCTAAAAAGTAAATCAAATACAATTAAGGGTCTGGCATTACCAACATGAGGGTAGTCATACACAGTAGGTCCACAAACATACACGCGAACATTATTTAAATTCAAAGGAACAAAAGTCTGCTTGGATCTATTAAGAGTATTATATAACTTTAATTCACTACTCATCAAATTTACAAACTGGTATGGGATTCATTTTGTGTAAATTCATTTCTCTAATTTTTAAATATTTAGATCGATTAGCTGAATTGGGGTTGCTCATGGCCTCTTCTAACTCTTGATAGCTCATACCCAGTTGCTGCTCATCATTTCTTCCGTCAGACCAAAGCCCATCTGTGGGAGCTGCATTAATAATGGATGGATTGATACCAAGTTCTTTACCCATGTCCCATACTTGCGTTTTGGTACAATCCGCAATAGGAGAAATATCAACTCCTCCATCTCCATATTTAGTATAAAAACCTACACCAAAGTCTTCTACTTTATTTCCCGTTCCAACTACTATTCCATTATTGGATCCTGCGACCTGATACAGTGTGCTCATTCTTAATCTAGCTCTGGTATTTGCAAAAGCATGTTCATTGTTATTCTTACCTAAAGTTTTTTCAAATTCTCCAAACGTTGAATCTAAGTTTATATTTAAAACGTCCACATTTTTGAAATTATCAAAAAGCCAATCACAATGAATTTTGCTTAAATCATCTTGCTCTTTAATTTGCTTGATAGGCATGGATAGCACAAAAGTTTTAAATCCAGAAGCAGCACAGATAGTGCTAACTACAGCTGAATCAATTCCACCTGACACCCCCACCACCAAACTATCTGGTTTTTTTGGCATTTTAGAGCAATAATCTAAGATCCAGCCAGTGATAAATAAAATTCGTTCTTTAGGTTCCATGGTATTTTTTAACTTAAATATCTTAAAAAATCTAAGATAATTATGACGCTGCTTTAATGGAAGTTTTAGAAAAGTTAGAGTTTTTTTTAATTTCTCCTGAAATTAAGAATGCTAGCTCCAATGCCTGACTTGCATTTAGTCTAGGATCACAATGAGTATGGTATCTATCGGACAGATCTTTATCGGTAATATTTTGAGCACCTCCAATACACTCTGTCACATCCTGACCTGTCATTTCAATATGCAAACCTCCTGCAAACGTACCTTCGGATTGATGGACTTCAAAAAAACTTTTAGTTTCAGAAATTACATTTTCAAAAGGTCTAGTCTTAAATCCTGTGGATGCTTTTACTGTATTTCCATGCATAGGGTCACATGACCAAATTACATTTCTACCAGCTTTTTTAATAGCCTGTATTAGCTTTGGTAAAAATTTTTGAACTTTATCGTGACCAAATCTTGCAATTAAAGTAATTCTTCCTGCTTCATTATCAGGATTTAAAACTTCTGTTAATTTTACAATTTCTTCTGGGTCTGAAGTAGGACCACATTTAATTCCCAATGGATTTTTAATTCCTTTGCAAAATTCAACATGTCCACCATCTAATTGTCTAGTTCTGTCACCAATCCATAAAAAATGTGCCGACGTATCATGATATTCGCCTGTAGTAGAATCTATTCTTGTCATAGCCTCTTCAACAGGAAGTAATAATGCTTCATGACTAGTAAAAAGATTAACAGTACGAAGTCTTCGATTGTTTTCTGAAGTAATTCCGCAAGCATTCATAAAATCTAAAGCATCGGAAACTTTTTGTTCTATTTCTTGGTATTTTTCTTTAGCCTTATCTTTAACAAAAGACATATTCCACAAATGAACTTTATTTAAATCTGCAAATCCTCCTTGAGAAAAAGCTCTCAATAAATTCAATGTAGATGCTGACTGAGAATATGCTTTCAATAGTCTTTCTGGATCTGGCTCTCGTCCTTTAGCATCAAAAGCCATAGAATTAATATTATCTCCCAAGTAACTAGGCAGTTCCACTCCATCTTTATTTTCTGTGGGAGCGCTTCTTGGTTTTGAAAATTGACCAGCAATTCTACCTAGTTTTACAATAGGTAAACCAGAAGATACCGTTAAAACTAACGACATCTGCAAAAATAATTTAAAAAAATCTCTTATATTATTTGGATGAAACTCAGCAAAACTTTCAGCACAATCTCCGCCCTGCAATAAAAAAGCTTTACCTTGGCTTACTTTTGCCAAATGCTCTTTTAAAGATCTAGACTCTCCTGCAAATACCAAGGGAGGAAAGTTAGATAGTTCATTTAAGACATTATTAAGCTTATCCTGATCTTTGTATTCAGGTAAATGTTTAGACGGTTTGCCTTTCCAGCTATTTGGCTTCCAGTTTGTCATACAACTAGAAGTATATAAACTTAGTTGGCTTTCTCAACAAGTCATTTATTTCGAAGAAAAAAATTATTAATAATTAGGAGTGAGTTGGCTAATTAGTTAAAGTTTGTAATCAACAGGTCTATTTTAAAGATCCTTCCAATATATACTTTAATATACGGAATGCTTGATTTTGATCTTTGGCAACTGCAGCTGCAGATGCATCTACTTCTTTAAGTGCATGCTGATGATCGTCATTATGAATAACGATAATAGATTTGTTAAGAGCTGAAGCATATCCTGCATCAAAAGCTGCATTCCATTGCTTATATTTTTCACCAAATTTAACAATCACAACATCGCAATCTTGGATAGATTTTTTGGTTCGAATAGAATTAATATTGGCCCCTTTGCTATCTTTCCAAAAATTTTTTTCTTCAGCACCAAGTATTTCTACACCACAATTATCTGAATTTTCATGATTGGTTACAGGTGAAGAAAACTGAACCTCTAATTTTTCTTTTTGGCAAAGTTGGATAATTTCTTCTCTCCAGTTACTATGTATCTCGCCGGCTAAATATACGTTTAACATATAATACTATTTATTCTATTTAAAATTTTTTTACAATTAAAGCATAATTTTTACTAAAAAAATACCAACAAGCTCTCTAAAAAAAATATCAAAATAGTATAAATTATTTTGAATTCTTAAATTTTGATAGGAGTTGATTAAACTAGAATAATCACTCGAAATATAAAAAAAAGAAGGAAACCCTTGTATTTTAATATCATACTTTTTAGCTATCATTAAAGATCGTTTCATGTGAAAAGCACTTGTTACTAATAAAACTTTTTTATTTTTTTTATTTGTTAAGAAAAACTTTAGTTGCTTAAAGTTTTCAATAGTATTCCTTGCGCTGGGTAAAAAAATAATGTCTTTTTTTTCTATATTTGAATTTGATATTATTGTTTGCACAAACTCAGATTCTGGGTTTTCTTTATTCTTAGTGTCTAGGGATGTGTTTCCACTAGAATATAGAATTTGAACTTTCTTAGGCAAGTAGTTGTTTTTAATATTAATTGCTTGAACTATTCTCTCTCTACTACCACTAGGAACAAAAATATAATCAATATGATTTGGAAGTTTGCTATTTTTATAATCTTTTTCTAGACCATGATGAATTAAGTTTTTTCCTAAAGGAAATAAAGATATGCATGAAAAGAATAAGAAAAAAAAACAAAATATTTTTTTAAACCTTTCATTTTTCTTAACAATGCCTAAATAAAAAAAAATAATGAGTGCAAAAATAAAAAAATTACTAGGTAAAATTAATGGAGTTATAATTTTAGATGCGTAAAAATAAAGATTCATCCAAATCTATTCAACCGTCACTGATTTTGCTAAATTTCTAGGCTTGTCAATGTCGTACCCTTTGTTTTTTGCAGAATGAAAGGCAAGAATCTGCAAGGGCAATGTTAATAAAAACGGCAATAGTTCGTCTGATGTTTTTTCTACTTCGATAGTCTTCCAAACATTTTCGCTACTAATCTCATCTTTGCTTTTATTGCTTATCAATAGAACTTTTGCACCCCTCGATATAACTTCCTGCATATTTGATAAAGTTTTTTCATAATACTTATCTCTTGGTGCAAGTACTACTACTGGTATTCCTTCTTCTATTAATGCTAAAGGACCGTGTTTCATTTCACCTGCTGGGTAACCTTCGGCATGAACATAACATAACTCTTTTAACTTAAGGGCCCCTTCCATTGCTACGGGATAAGCAAAACCTCTTCCAAGAAACATGGAGCCCTTTGCATTGGCAAAGGTATTGCTAATATTTTCAATTTCTGACTCTACTGATAAGGTTGACTTGATTAACTTGGGTAGCTTTTTTAGTTCTTTTATTTTCTGCTCGAACGTTTTTTTATTAATATCTTTTTTTAAAAAAGAAATTTTTAAAGTAAGAATATACAAAACTAGCATTTGTCCAGTAAAAGCTTTTGTGGAAGCTACCCCAATTTCTGCGCCACAATGAATGGGCAGTACAAGATCAGAATTTCTTGCAATAGAGCTTTCGACTACATTGACAATACTCAATGTTTTCATTTTATTTTTTTTACAAAGCTCTAAAGCAGCAAAAGTATCTGCTGTTTCTCCCGATTGAGAAACAAAAATATATAAGTTATTTTTTTTAAATTTGTTAGTTTTGTAACGAAATTCAGAAGCTATATCAATTACAACATCTAAAGAAGTTAGTTCCTCTAACCAATATTTAGCAATCATACAAGCATGGTAAGCAGTACCGCAACCAATTAACGTAATCGAATCTATTTTTTGAATATCCCAAGGAAGATTATAAATATTAATATCATCTCTCAAATGATCTACGTATTCATTAATACAAGATTTGGCTGTGTCGGGTTGTTCAAAAATTTCTTTTTGCATGAAAGTTTTAAAGTCACCTTTTTCATAACTTTCTGACTCTTCTGATAGGGTTAATATTTTTTTATTAATTTTTTTTCCTTTGGAATTGTAAAATTCAGCATTGTCTTTTGTTAATAAGCAAATTTCACCGTCCTCTAAATAAGAAATCTTGTTGGTCATCGATTTTAAAGCGTAAGAATCTGAACCTAAATAGTTTTCATTGTGCCCATAACCCACCGCTAAGGGCGAGCCTCTTCTAGCTCCTACAATTAAATCAGGATTGTCTTTAAACAAAATCCCCAAAGCGTAGCTTCCATGCAACTTTTCTAATGTTTTTTGAATAGCTACAAGAGGTGTATTTTTTTTTAAATTTTCTGAAAGTAAAGCGGTAATAACTTCCGTGTCTGTTTGTGATTTAAATTTGTAACCTTTTTTTTCTAATAATTTTTTTAAAATAGTTGAGTTTTCAATAATACCATTGTGAACTACCGAGACACTTTCGTTAGAATGTGGATGAGCATTAATCTCATTGGGAATGCCATGAGTGGCCCATCGAACATGGCCAATACCAACTATTCCAGCAAACGTTTTTTTGGAACAGATTTTTTCTAATTTATTCACTCTTCCTTCACATTTAATTTCATCAATAAAATTATTTGAAAATGTAGCAATACCTGCTGAATCGTAACCTCTATACTCTAATTTTTTTAACGAACTAATAATATTGCTTACAACAGGCTTTGAGCTGGCAATTCCTATAATTCCACACATTTATTTTTTTTGTTTTTTATTGTTTAACTTTATTTTTTTTTGCTCAGCCCTGGTAAGTGCCAAGGTATTGTCCGGAACATTTTTCGTGATCACCGACCCTGCTCCAATAATAGAATTTTTACCTACAGTTACAGGAGCAACTAAAGAACTATTGGATCCTATAAAAGATCCTTTTTTAATCAATGTTTTGCTTTTTTTAACTCCATCATAATTGCAAGTGATAGTGCCAGCACCAATATTAACATCCTCTTCAATCATAGCGTCCCCAATATAGGAGAGGTGATTAATTTTAGAATTTTTATTAATTTTAGAATTTTTAGTCTCTACAAAGTTACCAATTTTTGAATTGTTTTCTAGTACTGTTCCAGGTCTAATTCTAGCATACGGTCCGATGGAAACTTTATTTTTGATTACAGCACCTTCAATGTGAGAAAAAGAACGAATAACAACATCATTTCCAATTTTAACTTTGGATGAAATTACGACATGCGGCTCAATTTTAACATTTTTTCCAAATGTTGTATCCTTAGATAAAAAAACAGTTTCAGGAGCAATCATTTGAACTCCTTGCTTCATAGCTTTGTTACGTAATTGATTTTGCATAATAGTTTCTGCTATTCCAAGCTCATTCATATCATTAATTCCTAAAGCGCTTTTAGCATCTTTTGCATTAATGAGCTTGATTTTATGATTATACTTTTTTGATAGTTTTACAATGTCGGTCAAATAAAACTCTTTTTTAGCATTATTATTTTTAATTTGAGTGACTAATTGCAAGGCTTTTGAGCTGAACGCCATGATTCCAGAATTGCAAGTTTTGATTTTTTTTTGAATTGCAGATGCATCTTTAAACTCAACAATCTCTGAAACTTTCCCTTTTTTCTCAACTACAATTCCATACCCAGTATTAACTTTTGGTTTAAAGCCCATTATAACAACGTCGTTTTTGGCTAACTGCTTATTCATATTTTTTAAATCATAAAAATCAATTAAAGGATTGTCTCCATACAAAACTATTAACTTGCTATTTTTCAGTTTGTTTTTTTTTTGAAATATTTGTACTGCATGACCCGTTCCTAGTTGAGGTTCCTGCAGAAGCATTTGTAAATCGGGATATTTTTTTTTATTCCTGATAAACTTTTATTAATCATAATAGAAATCTTAAAGGGCTTTAGTAATTTTGCTTTGATAATAACATGATCAATCATAGGAGTTCCTCCTAGAGTATGCATAACTTTAGGAGTTTCAGACTTCATTCTAGTTCCCTTGCCTGCTGCCAATATAAGAATATGTAGATTGTTTGCCATTTTCACTTGCTTCATATAATAATGAAAAAAGTATCTTAACTCACTAATTATTGCCTACTAAAACTTTAATAAATGATAAATAAAGCCATTCTTTTTGATCTCGACGGAACTTTAGTTGAAACTGCTCCAGATTTAATGTCAGCACATAATCATGTTATGGAAAAATATGGATTTGAAAAAAAACCATTAAGTGACATTAGGTATTTGGCAGGAAGAGGTGCTGCAACTATGCTTATGCGATCAGCCAATTCTCGTAACACAAAAACTGAAAATAAAATTGATGAAAAGACTCAAAAAGAAATGACCGTGGAGTTTATAGACTTTTATAGCAAAAATATTTGTAAAGGTTCTGTTATTAATCCTGGGGTAATAGATTATTTAAAGTGGTGCAAAGATCAAAAAATTCATTTAGCTGTTTGCACTAATAAAATGGAGCACCTTACCATCAAGCTTTTAAAAGAAATTAAACTCTATGATTATTTTGATTTTATAGCTGGCGCTGATACATTTAATTACAGAAAGCCTAATCCACAACACATAACTTCTATTTTAGAAATCTTAAATATACCAATTGAAAACTCTATTATGATAGGTGATAGTGAAACTGATGCTGAAGCTTCCAAAGCTGCTAAGGTTAAATTTATTTTAATAAAAGGTGGCTATACAGAAAAAAACTATGATCAGATTTTTCATGATCATTTGGTTGGTACTTTTGAAGAAATAAAAGATTTATCTAAAAAAATCCTTAATATTTAAAAAAGTTTTTGGGAATCGCAAAAAAAACCTCTATAAGTACGTCTTATGCATTTTATTAAAAAAGAACCTAAGCAAAAAAGAGAAGATCTAGTTACAAAACTAAAGACTGGAAACTTACTAAGATTTCCTGGTGCTTATAATGCTTTGGTTGGAAAACTAATTGAAGAAATTGGCTATGATGGAGTTTATGTCTCTGGAGGAGTAATGGCTAACGATCTTGGCATGCCAGATATTGGGCTTACTACTTTGCATGATGTTTCAAATAAATCTCATCAAATTGCAAGAGCAACTAACCTTCCAACTATTATAGATATTGATACAGGCTTTGGTGAAGCAATGAATGTTTCAAGAACAATTGAGACTATAGAAGGACTTGGAATATCTGGTTGTCACATTGAGGATCAAATGAATCCTAAACGATGTGGTCATCTTGATAACAAAGATCTAGTTTCGACAGAAGAAATGGTAAAAAAAATTAAAGCTGCAGTTAAAGCTAAAAAAGATAGTAACTTTCAGGTTATTGCAAGAACAGATGCTAATGCTGTTGAAGGATTAGAAAAAACTATTGCAAGAGCTCAAGCATATGTAGATGCTGGTGCTGACATTGTTTTTCCTGAAGCTTTAAAAGATGAAAAAGAATTTGAAGAATTTAGAAAAAAAATAAAGGTTTATTTACTTTCAAATATGACTGAGTTTGGAAAGTCTAAACTGCTGACTAAAGAGCAACTGGAAAATTTAGGGTATAATATTGTTATTTATCCAGTAACTACACAACGATTAGCACTCAAAAATGTTGAAGACGGGTTAAAACAAATCTTTAAAGAAGGTCATCAAAATAATGTTATTGATAAAATGCAAACTAGAAAAAGACTATATGAACTAGTTGATTATGAAAAATATGGAGAATTTGATCAATCAGTTTTTAATTTTGGCACTAAGGGTCATGAATAAATGAGCGATGAAATTAAAAAAGGCTTGGTAGGAGTTGTTTCTGATGAAACTAAAGTTTCCGAGGTTATGCCTGAAATCAACTCTCTTACGTATAGAGGTTATGCTGTCCAAGAATTGTGTGCAAAATGTAATTTTGAACAAGTAGCATATCTACTTCTTCATGGTGAATTACCAAATCCAGATGAATTAAAAGCTTTTGAGGAGTACGAAAGAACTAATAGGAATATTAGTGATACTCTAAAAAATACTATAAAAAATTACCCTAACAATGCCCATCCTATGGATACAACTAGGACTACAGTGAGTCACATGGGGTTAGAAGATCCTGATACCGAAGACAATTCTCCAGAATCTAATATGAGGAAATCTATGAGATTATTAGCTCAAATTTCAACTGCGGTAGCAGCAAATTTTAGAATTAGAAAGGGTCAAGAAATAATTAACCCAGATCTTAGTTTGAGTTTTAGCGAAAACTTCTTTCATATGTCGTTTGGAAAAGTTCCAAGCCCAGAGGTGGTAAAAGCTTTTGATGTTTCAATGATTCTTTATGCAGAACACAGCTTTAACGCATCTACATTTACATCGCGCGTTATCACTAGTAGTCTTTCCGATATGCATGGAGCGGTAGTGGGTGGAATTGCCAGTCTGAAAGGTCCATTACACGGTGGTGCCAATGAGGCGGTGGCCCATATGTTAAATGAAGTTGGCTCTGCAGATAAAGCTGAAGAGTTCATTTTAAATAAAATCAAAAATAAAGAATTAATTATGGGGTTTGGTCATAGGGTCTATAGAGATGGCGACTCTAGAGTTCCTACTATGACTGAATACTATTACAAAACAGCTGAGTTTTATCAAAACAAAGAGTTGCCAAAAATTTCAAAGATTTTAGAGAATACGATGTTAAGAGAAAAAAAAATCAAACCCAATTTAGATTTTCCAGCAGGACCTGCTTATCAATTAATGGGATTTGATATAGATTTTTTCACTCCAATTTTTGTTGTTTCAAGAATAACTGGATGGTGTGCCCATATCATGGAACAACTATCTAGCAACAAGCTGATAAGACCCCTTTCTAAATATGCTGGAAGTCCACACAGAAAAATTAACTGACAACATTTTGGATTTAGATCAATTTTTATGGAAAAAAAGAATTCTTCTTATAGGGGAGAATACCTTTAATACCGTTCAAGCAAAGTTTATTTTAGAAAAATCAAGAATAGAAATTAAAAAGAGCAAAATAGAAGTTATTTGTTTTAATTTTCTCAATAAACCAAAGGAAATTCCAGCTGCAAATATTGTTTTGATTGGATTAGATGGATTGATCAAACTCAAATCTCAAGAACTTGATTTAAAAAAAATCTTTTCACTAATTTCAAGCATGCCTATGGCTAATTTTTAGCGTAAAATCTTGAAACTAAAAACAATCCCAAAGCAACAGCAGGTCCAATTCCAAAGGCAAACAAAAGAGTGCCTTCACCTAAAGTTCCCCCTAAATACCAACCAACCGTAGCTACTGTTATTTCAATAAAAGCTCTTACTACAGCAATAGGTAGGTTGGTTTTTCTTTGGAGGCCGGTCATTAACCCATCTCTTGGACCTGGCCCTAAGTTAGCAATTAAATATAAACCACTTCCAAATCCGACAAGTAACACTCCACAAACTAACATTAAAAATTTAGATATATATAATTCTGGTGTGGGGATGAAAGCTATAGAAAGATCAATCATTGCTGCAATAATGATAGCATTTAAAAAAGTCCCCATGCCTGGTTTTTGTCCTAAAAATATCCAAAGAGATAATACGGAAATACTTATTAGAAAGGTTATAAATCCTATGGAAAAATTAGCGTGCAAAGCAATACCCTGGGCTAATACTTGCCAGGGTGAATTTCCTATATAAGAAATCATAATCAATCCCTCCCCCAAACCAAAAAGAGAAAGTCCAATACACAAAAATAGAAATGTAGAAATCTTAGGTTTGTAATTTAATGGATTATTAGAACTCCATGAAACCTTAGGAATACTCCGAATAGATAAGAACATTTTAATTATAAAATTTAGGTTTGCTTTTATTATTTCTCAACGGTACTATTTGTGCAAAAATAACCGCTATCAAAATTACTATTATTCCAAGAATTTTTATTTCATTTAAAAACTGATCTAATAATATCCAACCAAAAATTGCTGCAATGGCTCCTTCTAGAGAAAGTATGATTGCAACTGGTGCTGGGTTTAAATTTTGTTGTGCATAAATTTGAAGTAAAAAAGCTATACCGCTAGATATTACTCCTACATAAAACAACTCCTTCCATTCTAATAAGATATTGGAAAAAACTATCTCTTCAAAAATATATGCCGGTACCAGAGCAACTACTGCACCAACCAAACATTGGAATGCTGCAATAGTAATGGGATAGTTAAATATCCTTAAAAACTTTGAAATAAAAACAATATGAAATGCCCAAAAAAAAGCATTAATTACGGATAGCGTGTCTCCTGCTCTAATAGTAACATCATCAAGTTCGGTTAACAAAAAACCACCCAATAAACACATTAGGACAGAAGGCCATATCGACCAGTGTATATTTTTGGAAAAAAGAAAATAAGCCACAAAGGGAACTAGCACTACATATAAAATAGTAAAGACGGCAGTGTTGGCAACATCGGTGCGTAACAATGCAAATTGCTGGAGACACATTCCAGCAGAAAGTAAAAAACCCAAAAGAACTATATAAGAAACAATAATTTTAGAATTAGTTTTTGTTTTTTTAATATCACTAAACTCATAAATAAAAAAAAATGGCAAAAGACATAAAAAAGCAATCACCATTCTTGCTCCGGTAAAAGTAAAGGGACCAATATGATCCATGCCCATATCCTGAGCTACAAAAGCACTTCCCCATATAAAAGAACAAGAGATAGCACAGATAAAAGAAAATAGTTTTTTACTCATTGGAAAATAATCTTAAAAAAAATAACAAATTTGATTAGAGGGTTATTTCAGAATTTTATAATTGAAACAATTAAAAATTATTTTTTATATTTATTAAAAAAAGTAATGGTTCTGGCCATGGCATCTTCGTAAATTTCCCTATTATACCCGACGCCTTTTTTGTATTTTTTATTATGCCATGCATGGCCGCCTTTTTTGTAATAATGAACTTCTACTTTCGAACTTTTTTTGGCAACTTTGGTTATATAAGATTTTACCCATTTATATTTTTGTACTTGGTCTTTCTTCGGATGTAGTATCAACAAAGGGTTTGTGTCTTTTTTTATATATTTTACAGGATATCCTCTTAAATCAGCTGTTGCACTTGGACCAAATTGCCATACACCATAATGACTTGAAGATGCACTTACTTGCTTGGTGCCAGCCATGAAAGTTGCCCAAAAACCTCCATTAGAAAATCCTACTGCAAATATATTTTTCGAATCTACTTTTGGATCTTTTTTCATAATCTCGACTATTTCTGTGAGATTTTTTTCAATAGGTTTTCTAAATTTTGTAAAAGTTAACTTTCTTTTTTTAGGTGTTATTCCATGACGTTCAAAAAAATTTGGTGCATAAATAGCATAACCTTCCTTTAAAAAAAAAGATGACCAGTTTTTTATTTCACCAACCCTAAATCCTCCACTAGTGTGTAATATTAAAACAGTTGGAAATGGACCTTTTCCATCAGGATATTTTTTTTCGTGATAAATAGGCTCGGCAAAAACTGAAGTACATATAAAAACTAATAGAAAAAATAGTTTATGCATAAAAAACATATTAACAGATCTACTGAGTTTACAAGTATTGTTTAAATGGATATTTGAGCAAAACGATTTGCTAAAGTGTCAATTTTAAGAGAGTTTTGGTTAGCAAAGTCATCGATTGCTTTTTTTACTTCTGGAATGCAAAAATTCTCAGAATAGTCATCACATAGAATTGTAGAATTTTTTTTAAGTCCCTGAAACAATAACGTTAAGTCGCTAATAACAGTTCCATAGCTATGACCACCATCTAAAAAAACATAATCAATTTCAGCCAAAGGAACTTTTGTTAAATTTTCTCTAGAATCTCCTTTTAACAATGTAACTTGGTGAGTAAAACTTTCTAATAATTTACTAACACTTTCCAATGAATTTAAATTTTCTTTTTTAATAAAGTTGTAGTAAATATTTTTTAACGGATTGGAAAATTTTTGACTTTCTAAAAAATTAGGTTCGATTTCATCATCATGGCTTTTTTTTTCAGAGCCAAACAAATCAATTCCAAAATATTTAAAATTTCCACTATTTTTTCTATTTAAAAACTCACAAACATTTCTAGCGGTCACTCCGCAAAAAACTCCTACTTCTAGAAAATTCTGGACTTCAAATTGACCGATGTGGTTTAAAACAAAATCTCCAAATGGTTTTTTAAGTCCAGTTTTTCTCCAATAATTCTTATATGTGATCAAAAAAAATTACTTGGTAAAGTCGAATGCCTCAACCCAAGAACCTTTAGTAGAAGCTTTAGAGTATTCTGTAGCTCTACCTTCAAAGAAGTTCATGTGTTCTACTCCATTCAACATATCATCTAACCAAGTTAGTGGATTTTCCTTCACTTCATAAAGATCATTCAATCTAAGCTGTGCTAATCTTCGGTTTGCAATCCATCTGATATATTTTTTAACTTCTTCAGCTTTAAGACCTTCAATGTCTCCCATTTCAAAAGCTAAATCAATGAAAGCATCTTCGTGCTCGATGATCGTGGAGCATGCTTCATAGATTTCTTTTTTCAAGCTGTCATCCAACAATCCAGGATTTTCATCACAGAATGTATTGAAAATTTTGATCATGGAATTACAATGAAGTGTTTCATCTCTAACTGACCAAGTAACAATTTGGCCCATTCCCTTCATTTTGTTAAATCTTGGGAAGTTAAGTAGGATTGCAAAACTAGCAAACAACTGAAGTCCTTCAGTAAATGCACTGAATACAGCAACTGTTTTAGCGATTTCTCTTTTATCACCCATGTTAAAGTTTTGCATGTAATCATACTTATCTTTCATTTCTTTGTACTTTAAGAATGCAGAATATTCTGTCTCTGGCATTCCGATCGTATCAAGTAAGTGAGAGTACGCAGCAACGTGAACTGTTTCCATAGAAGCAAATGCCGTCATCATCATTAGAACTTCTGTTGGTTTAAATACAGTTGTGTAGTGTCTTAAGTAACAGTTATTTACTTCCACATCGGCTTGGGTAAAAAATCTGAAAATTTGAGTAAGAAGATTTTTTTCATGTGGTAATAATTTTTTTTGCCAATCCCTAACATCTTCTGCTAAAGGAACTTCTTCTGGCAACCAGTGAATTCTTTGTTGAGTTAACCATGCATCGTAACACCAAGGATATCTAAATGGTTTGTAAACAATCTTTTCTTTTAACAATCCTTCTTCTTCGCAATAATTTGCTCCGATGATTGTTTTTGCTTGAACTTCTGGTACTTTTGGGGCTACTGACATGATAAACACTCCTCATAATTTGCTGCTTCGCCATTAGAGGCTTCTGCTGGTTGATTTTTAGCGGCATTTGCCACGGTTTGGTTGATTACTTCTGCACGTTGAATAGATTTAGATCTACAATAATACATGCTTTTCAAACCCTTTTTCCAAGCTTGAAAATGGATTTGGTGAAGATCTTTCTTATGAACATCTGCTGGCAAAAACACATTTAATGATTGTGCTTGAGATACATAAGGAGTTCTGTCTGCTGAGTGATCGATCAACCAACGTTGATCAATTTCAAAAGCAGTTTTAAACACATCTTTTTCTAAATCAGATAAGAAATTTAGATGTGAAATAGAACCTTGGTTAGTTGTAATAGAAGACCACACTTCATCTGTATCTTTCTCATACTTTGCAAGAATTTGTTTTAAATACTTGTTTCGTACGTTGAATGATCCAGAAAGAGTTTTGTGGGTATAACTGTTTGCAGCTACTGGCTCAATTCCAGGTGATGCTCCACCACAGATAATAGAAATGGAAGCGGTTGGTGCTATGGCCGTTTTATTAGAAAAACGCTCCATAATTCCATAGTCCGCCGCGTCAGGACAGGGGCCTCTTTCTTCTGCAAGTTTTACAGAAGCGGCATTCACTTCCTTATCAATTTGTTTGAACATTTTATTATTCCAAACTTTTGCCATCACCGATTCAATCGGAATAGAATTTTTTTGTAAGAAGGAATGAAAACCCATCACACCAAGACCCACACTTCGTTCTCTCATTGCTGCATACGTTGCATCAGAGAACGATTCTGGAGCTCTTGTAATAAAATCAGTCAACACATTGTCTAAAAATTTCATGATATCTTCGAGCATGATTTTTTCATCTTTCCACTCGTCATAAGTTTCTAGATTCAAAGAAGATAAACAACAAACCGCTGTTCTATCTCTACCCGATTTATCAATTCCTGTAGGAAGAGTAATTTCACTACATAAGTTTGAAGTTTTTACAGTAAGACCTGCAAGCTTATGATGTTGTGGGATCATTCTATTCACCGTGTCGATAAACACAATGTAAGGCTCTCCCGTTTCTACTCTTGCAGTAAGAAGTCTAATCCATAAATTTCTTGCAGACATAGAAGACTGAACTGTTCCGTCGTGGGGGCTTTTTAAAGGCCACTGCTCATCAAGCTCCACTGCTCTCATGAAAGCATCAGTCACTAAAACTCCATGATGTAAATTTAAAGCTCTACGGTTTGGATCTCCACCGGTTGGTCTTCTCATTTCAATAAATTCTTCGATCTCAGGATGATCAATAGGTAAATAACAAGCAGCAGATCCTCTTCTTAATGAACCTTGACTAATTGCAAGAGTTAAAGAGTCCATCACTTTAATGAAAGGCATAATCCCAGAAGTTTTTCCTACTCTTCCAACTTGTTCGCCAATCGAACGTAGGTTTCCCCAGTAACTTCCAATTCCACCACCTTTAGCAGCAAGCCATACATTCTCGCTCCAAAGATCTACGATTCCATTTAATGAATCAGATGCTTCGTTTAAGAAACAAGAAATAGGAAGACCTCTTTCTGTTCCAGCATTAGAAAGAACAGGAGTAGATGGCATAAACCATAAGTTACTCATGTAATTATAAATTCTTTGTCCATGAAGATTATCGTCCGCATAGGTACTTGCCACTCTTGCAAATAAATCTTGGTACGATTCTCCTTCGTTTAAATATCTATCTACTAAGGTAGCTTTACCGAAATCTGTTAATTTCGAATCTCTACTTCTATCGATTCGAATGGTGATTCCTTTTTCATTTTGAAAAAGTTCTGTATCATTGGATAACGAGAATAAATCAGGTCTTTTTAGATCTTGAAGGTTCTCATTTGACTTCTTAATGATGTTTGAAGTATCGTTTTCAACAGCATTTTGTATTGCCAGAGCTAAATTTTCTTGCATAATCTCCCAATTATTACGTTTATTAATTAAAACAACTACATGTTGTGGTTATAAAACATTGATATACCATTAATTATAGCTGATCAAGAGAACATATAATGAACAAAGTAAAAAATCTACAAGAAAATTACCCTACTTAAATAAATTACTATAAACATTGAAAATTATCTTATGAACAATTTCAACCTTATTGTGAATCAAAATGGCTTTCGAGAATACGATGCTAGATGGCTTTATCCAGATGACATCAATTTGGAGGGAATCAAACACCTGGGTATGGGTCTTGGAACTCAAATTGTAAGTCGAACCAAAAAAAATCCAAGAGTGGTCGTTGGACATGACTACCGATCGTACAGTGAGGACATTAAAAAATCTCTTATTGAAGGATTGATTCAAGCAGGATGCGCTGTGGAAGATGTGGGTCTCTCACTCTCCCCAATGGTTTATTTTGCACAGTTTGAATTAGATGCAGACGCAGTTGCGATGGTTACTGCAAGTCATAATGAAAATGGTTGGACTGGTGTTAAAATGGGAATTGAAAAAGCATTAACTCACGCGCCAGAAGAGATGGCAGAATTAAAAGATATTGTTCTAAATCAAAAATTTAAATTAGATCAAGGAAGCTACAAAGAAATAAAAGGGTTTAAAGAAATTTATACCAACGATTTAGTTTCTAAAAATAAAATTAAAAAAAAATTAAAGCAGTAGTTGCCTGTGGAAATGGGACTGCAGGAATATTTGCACCGGATATTTTAAGAGGTATTGGTTGTGAAGTAGTAGAGCTGGATTGTAACTTAGATTTTACTTTTCCAAAATACAATCCTAACCCAGAAGATTTAGAAATGCTGCATGCGATAGCAAAAGCGGTGAAAGAAAATAATGCAGACGTAGGATTTGGTTTTGATGGGGATGGAGACCGTGTAGGTGTTATTGATAATTTAGGTGAAGAAATATTCTCAGATAAAATTGGACTTCTGATTGCAAGAAACCTCGCTCCCAAACATAAAGGATCAAAATTTATAGTCGATGTTAAGTCAACAGGACTATTTGCCCATGATAAAGTGTTACAAGAACATAATTGTGAAACTGTTTATTGGAAAACTGGGCACTCTCATATTAAAAGAAAAGTGAATAAAGAAAAAGCATTAGCGGGATTTGAAAAAAGTGGTCACTTCTTTTTTAATCAGCCGTTAGGTTTTGGTTATGATGATGGAATTAATTCTGCTATTCAAGTTTGTCACTTACTGGATCATCAAGATAAAAAGATGAATGATCTTATAAATGAATTGCCAAAAACCTATCAAACTCCAACCATGGCACCTTTTTGCAAAGATGAAGAAAAATATAAAGTAGTTGAAGACTTGGTAAAACAAGTAGAAGATTTAAAAAAAACTACTAAGATAGATGGTCAAGCTATCACGGATGTATTAACAGTTAATGGTGTTAGATTTTCACTAGAAGATGGTTCTTGGGGGCTTATTAGAGCATCATCAAACAAGCCTTCTTTAGTGGTGGTAACGGAGAGCCCAACTTCGGATGAGAGAAAGAAAAAGATTTTTGATTTTATCGATGATCTATTACAAAAGACCGGCAAAATTGGTGAATACGACCAAAAAATTTAATACCCTTTCGTCCAGTATCCATAAACACAACGAGTTCCATTTCTAGAGCAGTCATAAGTGTCATGAAGCACTCCATCTTTCACAACAGTAATATGCTTTGAGCAAGAAACAATCAAAGTTCCCATGGGTAACTCTTCTTTTTTTAAATGAACTTTACAACCCTGGCCTATAAACATGGTGGGGGTCCAGTTCCAACCCAATTTTTGTAAATATTTTTTTAATACTACTCTATGTGTTCCCGATCTAGGGCTATCATTCTTTTGTTTTAAGCTTTTGGCAAGTTTAGTTCTGGAAGTATTTCGAAACTCTTCATTTTCTTTATACAAATCCTCATACACTTCGGAGTAAGCAATGCCGGTTGCAATCGCAATGGATCTAACCACACAATCCCCTGCTTTTCCTTTGTATCCTGCCGCAGCTCTACCGCCATCATTCACTTGAAGTTCTAAATTGCTGCTAGAAAACAATCGTTTAAAAAACATTATAATTTATTTTGGCTGCTTGAATGGGATCTTTAAGAATTTCTAACAAAATATCAAGTCCATTTGAAACATCTCTTTTCATGTTGATTGGAGCATTAATAATAAAAAAACCTGTGCCCTGCATACGTAAGAAAGAATTATTCAATTCAATATGAATATGAGTGGTGTTGTTAATCTTTGCATTCAAAAGTTGATTAACAAAACGATCTGTCTTCTCCGATTCTAACACTGGATACCAAACCATATAACAGACATTCGGAAACTGTTTAGAATTATGTCTAATTAATTTGGCTACTTTTTCATATTCATTTTTAACTTCATAAGAAGGATCAATTAGAACTAATCTAGTTCCTTGATAAGAAGTAATCATTTGATCTAGAGAAGCGTAGGCATCTTTCTTTTCAATGGTTACTCTTTTATCTTGACTAAAATTGTTCTTTAAAATCTCAAATTCATTATTGTGTAGTTCTGATAGATAAATTTTATCTTCACTATCCAAGGCCAAAAGGGACAAAAAACACGATCCTGGATAAATGGATAGCTTATTTCCATGCTTATTTGGGTTCGTTTGACTCACGAGGTCTAAATAATCCTGAATAAAAGGGTCGTTAATTTTAGAAGACAGCACTTTATAAATTCCATTTAAATATTCTTTATTTTTTTCCATAAACGGATCTTTTAATGAATATTTTCCTGCTGCTGCAAAAGGATCAATAAAAGAAAAGGGCTTATTCTGTTTTAGTTGTTTTAAAAGATAGGTCAGAAGAAAATGCTTAAACACATCTGCAAAGTTTCCAGCATGAAAGCCGTGCCTATAACTAAGCATTTAGATAATTTTTTTTAACTTATCTAGCATGCTAGCTAGGGCTAGTTTGGTATAAGGTTTCCCTTTAATAACCCAAATCGACAAAGGCCAGGTAGGATCTTTTTTATGTCTTGGCACAATGTGAATGTGCAATTGAGGTACGATGTTACCAACTTTTTCTACATTTAGATTGGCACATTTGAAATTCTTTTTCATAATCTTGCTACAATATTGAATTTCATCCATTAATTGAATTTGATCTTTTCTATTTAAATCTAAAATCTGCCCTACACCTTTTCTTTTGGGTATCAGCATAATCCAGGGAAACTTTCTATTATCTTGAAGTCTTACTTGGCACAATTTTAGATCAGTAATGTAATGAGTGGTCTTCTCAAATTTTTTATGTATTTTAAACATTAGTATAAATTTATTATATAATTTTAAATTAACTTAAAGAAAATAAATATATTGCAACATTACAATACACCAGGCCTTAGTATTATCATTCCTGTTTACAATGAGAACAAGAACATTCTTACTCTTGCTAAAAAATTAAATAATATAAAAAAAAAATAAAAACTGAAATTATTTTCATTGATGACAATTCTAACGATGGATCTATTCATTCATTAAAATTTGTTAAAAAAAATACAATACGCAATTTTTAATAAGAAGAAAAAAAAATAGAGATTTAATGAATTCTTGCTTTATGGGAATTGAAAAATCTAAATACAACACATGTTTAATAATGGATGGAGATTTGCAGCATAACCCAAAATATATACCAGGCTTATATAAAAAGCTTAACTCATATAATTATGATATTGGCATATGCTGTAGAAAATTTAATAAGTTAAAAAATAAAGATTTTAATTTTTTAAGAAAATACTCTTCATTAATAATTATTTTTTTGATTAATATCTTTCTCGAAAAAAAAACAGCTGATCCTTTGAGTGGTTTTTTTATATTCAGAAAAACAATATTTAATAATTTTAAGTTTTTTTATTATCCCAGTGGGTACAAAATACTTTTAAACATATTGTACTGCACTAATATAAAATTAAAATCATTTGATAAAATCATCAAATTTGACAGAAGAATAAGTAATAAAAGCAAAATGAACAAGAAAGTTTTGCTTAACTTGGTTGTCCAATTTTTTTACTTGTTGTATATAAAATTATTTAAGAAAATTATTATCGACAAAAACAATTAAAAATATTTTGTGAAAAAATGATTTGGTTGTTTAAAATCAGGTAAAAACTTATAAGCTTTAGCAATCATTCTGTATGCAGGAAAAGTTCCAAAACTTTCGTGATATACAGCTTTTGGACTCCAGCCAAAGCATAAAAAAAATATTACAAGATATAATAATTTATTTTTAAATTTATCAAAAATAAAATATTTGGATTTAAAATTTTGGCTGATTTCTATCTCTTTTAGTTTAATCAATCCGAAATATGTTATCGCAATCATGTGATAAAGCATGCTTGTCCACCGACCACTATCAACGGCTATCAAAAAAAGAAGCATAGGTGGTAATGAGCAAAAAATTATAGGAATGAATGTATTTTTTTTTACAAATAGATTGTTTGTTACTAGTTTGCTTTTATATATTAATAAAAATATTGCTGTGAATCCAAAAATAAAAATGAAAAAATAGTTTTTAAAATCTACCAATTTCCAGTGAACTTCACCAATATGACGAGAAATACTAGCTGTGGTAAAGTTTGCACCAAGACCACAATGTTCATTTGAAATATTTAGCAGTCTCTTGCACATTTCTGCGTTGTCGAAGCTTGAGTGGGGATTTAAATAAATAGCCAATGATAGAAAAATAACTATGGATATTAATATGCCGCTTAGTAAGTAAAATCTCCAATTTTTTTTTTTATCCAAGACAGCAAAGAAAAAAAGATAAAATAAAAAATAAAATACAACAGATTCGTGCGTTAACATTAAGATGAATAGTGACAAGTAAGTATAAATATAATTCAAATTGATATTCTTATATTTGTAAAAAAGATAAAAATTATAAGAAAAAAAAACGTACATTAGTATTTCTTTTCGACCCAAGGCTTCTAATTCATAAAGACCGAATGAAAAAAAAACAGGAGAGAATACAGCTAAGATAATTAGAAAATTTTTCTTTAAATCTTTAAACAACCAGTAAATTAAAGTGTAATAAAAAAAATATGATAAAATTTGAAATATTAGAAAACAATCTCTCAGATTTAGATTGGAAACAGAAGAAAGTTGAAAAATAAACTCTCCAATTAAACCTCTTCTTACAAAACCACCTCCATAGTTAATAACCCACTCTGACATTGCGTTATTCACGCTAGATAAATAAACGGCTGATAAATAGTATGAACTTAATAAGAAAAGAAATATTATATAAATTTTGAATATATTAATATTTTTTTGCTGGAACATAGAAAATAACATATAACAAAATAGATTGTATTATCAATTATACTGCATTTTATTCTACTAACTACTTTCAATGGATTTAAAGAAAATTAACCAAAAGATCAAAAGCTTCGTGAAAGCTAGAGATTGGGAACAATTTCACTCTCCCAAAAACTTATCTATGGCTTTATCCGTTGAAGCTTCTGAGTTAGTCGAAATTTTTCAGTGGCTAAAAGAAAGTGATTTGAAAAAAGTAGATAAAGAAAAAGTAGCAGATGAAATTGCTGATATCTTTTTCTATCTAATAAGAATTTCTCAAAAAATGAACATTGATATTGAAAAAAGTTTTCATAAAAAAATGATCAAAAATATTAAAAAATACCCCGTCAAACTCTCTAAAGGAAAATCAGATAAAAGATATTAACTGACGACCCCTTGCTTCATCAGAGAATCTATTTCTTCACTTTTAAAACCGTGGTCTAGCAATATTTGTTTGGTGTGCTGACCAAACGTTGGAGACTCTTTAGTGTCTTCTACTTTCGTCTCTGAAAATTTAATAGGCATTCCTATCGCTTTAAAGGATCCTGCCTTTTTATTTTTAACATCTACAATCATTTTTCTCTCTTTAGTTTGAGGATCTTCAAACATTTCTGTGACAGTATTAATCGGTCCACAAGGTAAGCCCTTTTCATCAAACAACTTTAGCCATTCTGCGGATGTTTTTTTTTCTAGTTCTTTTTTTAATAATTCCGTTAACTCTGTAACATTTTGCATTCTATTGGCATTGCTATTAAACTTTTCATTCTCTTGAAGTTCTTTTACTTCTAATGCATCAATCAGTTTTAACCATGTGTTTTGATTGGATGCTCCTACCGTAATCCATTTGTCTTTGGTTTGAAAAGCTTGGTACGGTGCGGTCAAAGGATGTGCAGATCCTAATGGTCCTGGCGCTACTCCTGTAGCTGAAGCAATAGCAGATTGCCAATAGGTATGAACAATTCCTGCTTCATACAAAGAGGTATCTACTCGTTGCCCTACTCCTGTAGTCGCTCTTGAAACCAATGCGGCCAACACTCCTGTGGCTGCTAAAATTCCTGCTGTAATATCTGTAACCGGAGCACCCACTTTCATGGGAGGCTTTCCTTTGCTTTCCCCGGTAATACTCATTAAACCACTCATACCTTGAGCGATTAAATCAAAGCCACCTTTATCTGCGTAAGGTCCTGTTCTTCCATAGCCTGATATTTCACAAAGTATAATTTTTGGATTTATTTTTTTTAATTCCTCGTACCCCACTCCCAATTTTTCTAGCGTTCCTTTTCTAAAATTTTCAACGACTACATCTGCTTGTTTGACCAGTCGTTTAAAAACTTCAACTCCTTCTTTTGTTTTTAAATCTAAAGCCATGCCTCTTTTGTTACGATTCATCATCATAAACGCTGCAGCTTCTCCATTTACATCGGGAGGTAAAAATCTTCTCGTATCATCTCCTCCTGGAATTTTTTCTATTTTAATAACCTCCGCACCAAGATCAGCTAGCATCAATCCGCAAGTTGGACCTGCCATAATTTGTGCAAGTTCCAATACTTTCACTCCATGTATTGGGCCTGGCATTTTATTTATTTTTAAATTTGGGTTTAGTTTTGGTTAAGAAGGACTTGTAACCAATTTGAAAATCTTTGGTGTCATAACATTTATAACCAAGATCATTTAGCTTATTAGATATTTTTCCTTTGTATAACAATTCCTCAGCGAAAGCCTTGTGCCATCTAGCAACCATAGGTGCACCATCACAAATTCTTTCTGCTGTTGCGTAAGCTTCTTTTTCTACATCTTGATCTGGCATGACTCTGTTGACCATTCCTTTTTCGTAAGCTTCATTAGAATTAAAGATTTTACCTTCTAACAATATCTCCATAGTAACAGATCTTCCTACCAGTTGGAGAAGTGCCTGAATTTCTCTTGGAGCCATCGTAAGTCCTAATCGTTTAATAGGAACACCAAAACGAGAAGAGGTTCCACAAATTCTCAGGTCACAGCAGGCTGCAATTTCAAAACCACCACCAACACAAATTCCTTCGATCAAAGCAACTGTCGGGATGGGACACTCTTGTATAGCGGCCAAAGTTCCATGTAAGTGCTTACCATACTCTTTTGCAAGTTTGCTGTTCGATCTAGTTTTTGCAAACTCGCCAATATCATTTCCTGGAGAAAAAGACTTTCCACCCTTTCCTCTAATCACCACACATCGAATATCTTTATTTTTTTTCTTTGCTAGGTCTCTAAAGATAGAGCCAAGCTTTTTCCACATAGGCTTGGTTAATGCGTTTAGCTTTTCAGGTCTATTTAATGAAACTTCAAGAATGTATTCGTTTATTTGTTTCGTCTGAACTAAGTCAGTCATGACTACCTATAAAAATGTTCTACTAATCCCATCGGGACAAATGGAACGTAGGTCACTAAAAGCAATACAGCAAATAATACAGCAACAAACATAACGTTAATTTTAGAAACTTCCCAAATGTCTGCTTTTGCTACTGAGCAGGCGGTAACTAACACGCTGGCTACAGGTGGAGTTTGCTGACCTATGGCTAAGTTTAATGTTACAATAATTCCAAAATGAACTGGATCAATTCCAGCTGTAGCGACTAAAGGCATAACAATGGGAACAACTACAATAATAGCTGCTGCTGAGTGAAGAAAAAGTCCAATAATTAATAAGAAAACATTTAAAATTGCCAAAATAACAAATTTATTGTCTGTAAATCCTGTAATGGAAGTTGCTACTGTTTGAGGCACTTGTTCAATAGTTAAAAATTCTCCAATTAAAACAGATGCTGCAACCAATAACATCACAATTGCTGTTGATGAGGCACCCTCAATTGTTGCATCAAAAAATTGTTTGAAATTGAGCTCTCTATAAACTGCTCCAATTATACAAGCAGCAACAACCGCTAAACCGGCTCCTTCTGTTGCAGTCACAAAGCCTCCAAAAATACCTCCCAATATAATTACAGGAAGCACAAATGCCAAAGATGCTTCTTTTCCAGTTCTCCTTAAATTTGATAAATTAAAAGTCTCCTCAATTGGAAGTTTTTTTCTTATTGCATAAATATAGGAAACAAACATTAATCCAAAACCACCAATGATACCTGGAATTATACCAGCGACAAATAATTGAACTACGGATGTTTGTGCCATTACAGCATACAAAATCATTGGAATCGAAGGCGGTATAATAACCGCTAATGAAGCGGATGAAGATGTAACAGCAGCCGCAAATGCTCCTGTGTAACCCTTTTTCTTCATAGCAGGAATTAAAATAGATCCAAGTGCAGCAACGTCAGCAACTGCAGAACCAGAAATTTCAGCAAAAAACATTGAAGTTGCAATATTAACCATGCTCAATCCACCTCTGACAAACCCAACTAAAGCAGAAGCAAAATTAATTAAACGTCTAGAAATTCCTGAGGTATTCATAATTGCACCTGCCAAAATAAATAAAGGAATAGCAATTAATGGGAAATTCATAGACCCATCAAACATAACAATGGCTGCATCAATTAAAAAATTAGTTCCATTGGCCGAGACCATGGCAATGATAGTAGTAACCGCAAGGGCTATGGCAATAGGAACGTTAATTGCTAATAACGTTAAGAGAACTAGAAACATAACCAAAACAACCATATTAGTTTTGCTCCTCTACAATAATTGCTTCCGGGTCTCTTTTTTTGCCAGACATTACATCTTCGTAATCTTCTCTTAATCTCAAAGTTTCCGAGAGCATAAAAAGCAAAGAACCGATTGGAATTACCGATTGCACAAGTATTTGCGGAACCCACTCTAAAGTTACCAGTGTTTCTCCTCGAATGAGCGTTAATACTTTAAAGCCGTAATAAGCTAATAAGATGAAAAACCCGTAAATAATAATCTTGGAAACAACCCATAAAATTTTTCTAAGACCTAAAGGAAATGATTTAATTATATTAGGAACTCCAATATGAGCGCCTTTTAAAGCTGCATAAGCAGATCCATAATAGGTAAGCCAAGCAAGTTGTACCGATGCCACTTCATCATACCAAACTAAAGCGTGGCCAGACCAGCGAAAAATGACGCCAACAACGACCGTAACAGCCATAGCTATCATCATGACAAACATTACATATTGAAGAAATGTATCATATGAATTTTTAAAATTAGAGGAGAACATTTTTTTTAAATAAATTTTTTTAAGATTTGTAGAGTAGTTTTGTATTTTTTAAAAGTTTTAAATTTGAAAAAAATTGGCCCTTAATCACTTAAGGGCCAAAATTTATAATTAATTTATTTTGCTAAAGATGAAACTGCTTTAATTAAAGCTCCACCAGAAGGAACGTCTTTTGTAAACTCTTCATAGATACCTTTACTACCTTTAATAAATGCATCTTTGTTTGCAGTGTTTACTTTTACGCCAGCTTTTTTGATAATGCCTAACATAGACTTTTCATATGAAGCAGCCGTTTTATAAACGAACTTTTGGTTTTCTTTTGCAGCAGATTCTAAAATCTTTCTTACATCCGCAGGTAGCTTGTTGTAGCTGTTTTTGTGAACTGCTACGTACGCTGGTGTGTATACGTGACCTGTGATTGAAAGATATTTTTGAACTTCCTGAAATTTAGCACTAGTAATTTGTGCATAAGGATTTTCTTGTCCATCCATAGTTCCAGTTTGTAATGCTGTAAACACTTCAGAAAAAGACATTGGAGTAGGGTTTGCTCCGTACGATTGGAACATTTTTACTCTCCACTTAGACTTAGGAGTTCTCAACTTAATTCCTTTTAGATCGCTAGGAACGTTGATTGCTCTTACATTGTTAGTAATGTGTCTAAAACCATTTTCCCAAACACCGATAATTTTATAACCAGTCTTTGCTTCTAGGTTTTTAAAGATACCAGGCAAAACATTTTTCTCTACTTTTGCCATATGCTTTCTATCTTTAATGATGAAAGGCATATCAAATACACCGAACTCATCATGAATAGAAGCCATTACTGAAGAAGGCAACCACATGTCAACTGTTCCCAGTTTAAGTTTTTGCATTCCTTGTTTATCTTTTCCAAGTTGTGAAGATCCAAAGACAGTTATCTTGCCTTTGCTACCTAATTTCTTGTTAGCTATTTTTGCAAAATTCTCAACTGATGCAGTAAATAAAGAACCTGGTTTTCCTACGTGACCAAACTTTAACTCTACTGAATGCGCAGCTGAAGAAATAAAAATAACTGAAGTGATTAAAGCGAATAGTTTGCTTAAGTTTTTCATTATATTCTCCCCTTATTAGTTATTAAAGAAAACAACTTAATAAAAAACTTGAAAAGAAGCGAGTCTTTAAACTTTTATTTTAAAGGGAAAATGTGAGTAAATTTATTTTATTTAGCTAAAAAATCTAATGCAGCCATGATTCCACCTGCTTTATATGGAATTCCAGCTTTCTTTAAACCCATCTCTACACCAGAAAGAGTTCCTGCTAACATTAGGTCGTTAAAGTCACCTAAGTGACCAATTCTGAAAACTTTTCCTTTAACTTTATTTAATCCCATTCCAAGAGACATATCAAATTCTTCTAGAACAATTTTTCTAAAGTTATCTGCATCATGTCCATCTGGTAAAAGTACAGCTGTTAACGAGTTAGAATATTCATCTTCATTCTTACATAAGATTTCTAAACCCCATGCCCTCACAGCAATTCTTGTAGCTTCAGCGTGTCTTGTATGTCTTGCAAAAACATTCTCCAAACCCTCTTCAAGTAACATGTTAATTGCTTCATCTAATCCGTAAACCAAATTAGTTGCAGGAGTAAAAGGAAAGAATCCGTTTTTATTATTTTCTATCATCGGTAACCAATCCCAATAATGTTTTGGCATGGTTGCTTGCTTATGCGCCTCAAGAGCTTTTGGACTTAATGCATTAAAAGAAAGTCCGGGTGGTAATAACAGCCCTTTTTGAGATCCACCTACTGTTACATCCACTTTCCATTCATCGTGCTTATAATCAATAGAGGCAAGGGAAGAAATAGTATCCACCATATATAAAGCTGGATGATTAACACTATCAATAGCTTTTCTAATTTCACCAATTTTACTTGCTACACCAGTTGATGTTTCATTGTGCACTACAAATACTGCTTTAATTTTATGATCTTTATCGTCCCCTAATTTTTGAGCAACAACTTTTGGATCAACACCTGTTCTCCAGTCACCTGGAACAAAATCTACATCTAATTTAAATTTTTCTGCAATTTCCCACCATAAAGATGAAAATTGCCCTGTTTCAAACATTAACACTCTATCGCCAGGATTTAGCGTGTTTACAATCGCTGCTTCCCAAGCGCCTGTTCCAGATCCTGGATACATAATTACCGGGTTTTTTGTTTTGAAAACTTGCTTAACTCTATCTAAAACTCTTTTTGCTATTTCTGAGAATTCAGGTCCTCTATGATCGATGATAGCTCTATCCATCGCTCGTAAAACACGATCTGGTAAATTGGTTGGTCCTGGAATTTGTAAAAAATGTCTGCCCGCTTTGAAAGAATTTGATTTTGCCATACGCGTATATATGATGTTTTGAATAATTAATCAAATCGAAATATAATAAATAAAAATTATGGATTTAATTGATCATATTGAAATCTACAAGCTGCAAGGCCCTGAGCAAAAGAAACCTTTTTGGGTCAGTCACTTCATTGTTCCTAATGCTAATGAACTTTTAATTAAAATAAAAACAAAAGATGGAGTTGAAGGATTCGGTATGGCTACTAGCTACACAGATATTACTCCTATTATAAGACCATTTACTAATGGTCTTGCGGATCAAATCATGGGCATGAATCCATATCAGCCTGAAGAAATTTATAATAAACTTTTTAATTTAACTGACACAAGAATTTCTAATGAAAAAAAGTGGAGTAGAGAAGCTTTAATTAGAATCTCTTCTGCAGTGGATATTGCGTGTTGGGATATTATTGGAAAAAAAGCAGGTCTTCCCCTGTATCAAATTTTTGGTGGCTTTAGAGATAAAGTACCTTGTTATGTTACTTGTGCCTACTACCAAGATGGAAAAGACAATGTCCGATTAAAAGATGAGATTCAAAAATTAGTTGCAGAGGGTCATCAAGGATTTAAGGGTAAGGTAGGAGGATTGTCTTTGGAGGAGGATATAAAGAGAATGCAAATTATTAGAGATGTGATTGGCCCAGATAAAGATCTTATGATTGATGTCAATCGTGCATGGGATTTAAAAACAGCTATTCAAGCTTGCAAACTGTTAGAGCCGTTAAAGCCTACTTGGTTAGAGGAGCCTGTAAGATGGGCAGATGATAGAAGGCAAACTACTTTACTAGCTAAACAAACATCCATACCTATCTCAGGAGGAGAAAGTGAAATCACTAGCTTTGGTTGCCGTTCTTTTATTGAAGAAGGTGCTATCCAAATTTTACAATTTGATGTGACAATGTTTGGTGGTTTTACCCATGGAAAAAAATTAACAGCGCTTTGTGAATTAAACCATATAGATGTAGCTCCTCATCATGACTGTTATATTCATGCACAATTAGTTGCCTCCTCTCCTGCTGGAAGAATTGTCGAATCTTTTCCAGATCCTGAAAGAGACCCTTTGCAGGCAGAACTGTTTTCTAACCCACCTGAAATTAAAAATGGATGGCTAACATTGAATAAAGAGCCTGGATTAGGATTAACCTTATCTTCAAGTGCGATGAAAAAGTTCGGGACTTTAATTTATCAAAGCAAAAAATAATGCTACTAGTCTAAGATATTAACTATGAATCAAAATCAAATAGCAAAAATCGCAAAAGAAATTCAAGGTCAGGTCAAAGGCAAAGTGTTGTTTGATGACTTTTCTAGAGGACGGTACAGCACCGATGCTTCTCTTTATCAAATCAAGCCCTTGGGTGCTGTTTTACCCAAAGACAAGAATGATGTTCTTAGAATCATGGAGTATTCCCAAAAACAAGGGATATCTTTGCTTGCAAGAGGTGGTGGAAGCTCTCAGTCAGGTCAAACGGTAGGTGAATCCATTGTCTTAGATTACTCGAGACATCAAAATAAAATTTTAGATTTTAACAAGGAAGAAAAAACTGTTTGGGTTGAACCTGGGATAGTTCTTGATCAGCTTAATGCATATTTAAAACCTTATGGTCTTTGGTATCCCATCGATGTCTCAACTAGCAGCAGAGCTACTATTGGAGGAATGACTGCAAATAACAGTTGTGGGTCGAGGTCTCTTCATTACGGTAACATGGTGAATAATGTTTTGGCTGTTGAAGCAATCTTGGACGACGGAACTGTACACACTTTTGATGACATTGATAAAAATTATTTAGAAGTGACTAATGAAAGAAATAGAAAATACGAAATTATTAAAAAATTCTTAGATGTTAAGAATAATACAAAAGAAGAAATAGATTTGCACTTTCCCATAACTCAGAGAAGAGTTGGTGGATATAATATTGACCTTATCAATCCTAATGGTTTTAACACATCCAATATACTAGTTGGATCTGAAGGAACCTTATCTTTATTTAATAAAATCAAATTAAAATTATGGGAGATCCCTACCAGAAAAGTATTGGGAGTTTGTTACTTTGCTAATTTCAGAGAAGCGATGAACTTAGCTCAAGAAATCGTTAAATTAAAACCTACCACTGTAGAGCTATTGGATCACAACTTAATTAGCCTAGCCAAAGACATCCCTCTTTATGCAGGAGAAATTAAAAAATACATTAAAGGAAATCCTGAGGCCGTTTTAATGGTTGAGTTTATTGATGATGATTTAGATGTTGCAAGAAAAAAATTAAAAGATTTAGAGTCGTTAATAAAATTAGATAATCAAAACAATGATTTTACCGCTTATGAAAATCTAAATGATCAAAAGGCAGTATTTGAAATAAGAAAAGCTGGATTAAACATTTTAATGTCCATGAAAGGTGACAAAAAAGGAGTAGCCTTCATTGAAGATTGTGCTGTCACATTAGAAAATTTAGCAGACTATACGGAACGATTGAGAGATGTGTTTAGAAAATATAATACCGAAGGATTATTTTATGCCCATGCTTCGGTCGGAACCCTTCATGTAAGACCTATCCTCAATGCAAAATCTGAACAAGATATCAAAAATATGAAAGCTATTGCTCAAGAAGCTTTTGCCATGGTGAAAGAATATAAAGGGTCTCACTCAGGTGAGCATGGAGATGGGATTGTAAGATCTGAGTTTCATGAGATGATGTTTGGTAAGAAAATTGTTGGTGCTTTTGAGGAAATTAAAGACACCTTTGATCCAAAAGGGCTTTTAAATCCAGGAAAAATTGTACGAGCATTCAAATCAGATGACCGAACATTAATGCGCTACAAACCTGGCTACAAAGCAGAAAATATTTCTACTCATTATGATTGGTCTGCTTGGGGTCAGCTTTCAGATGCAGTGGAGATGTGTAATAATAATGGAGCTTGTAGAAAGCTAGATTCAGGAGTGATGTGCCCTTCTTACCGTGTAACGATGGAAGAAAAAGATTTGGTTAGAGGAAGAGCTAACACTTTACGATTAGCTCTATCCAATCAATTACCAAAAGGATCTTTTGCATCAAAAGAAATGTTTGAAACTATGGAACTTTGTGTAAGTTGCAAAGCTTGTCAGCGAGAATGTCCGATGAGTGTAGATATGGCAAAGATGAAAAGTGAATTTTTATCTCATTACTATAAAAAATTTACCATGGGTATCAAAGACAGAATTATATCTGATATGCCAAGACTTATCTGGTTAATTAAAATAACCGCTCCTATTTTTAACAAAGTAAAAAACATTCCTATCTTAGATAAAGTTATTGAGGCATTTGGTTTTTCTACCAAAAGAGAAATGCCAGAAGTGCAAAGCATTACCCCCTTAAAAGAAATTTACAAAACTCAGCCAACATTTGAGAAGAAGGTCATTTTACTTGCGGACACATTTAATATTAATTTTGAAGTTAAGAATATTATGTACGCTATCAAAGTATTAAACAAATTTGGCTTTCAAGCAATTATTCCAAGTTTTGATGATAATAATTTATCCAGACCTCTTTGTTGTGGAAGAACATACATCTCATATGGTCAGATGGATAAAGCAAAATTTGAAATGAATAGAGTTACTAATTATCTATATAATAATGGGTATGCAGAAATGCCTGTGGTTGGAATTGAGCCATCATGTCTTCTTACTTTTAATGATGAATTTACGGCCCTTAAAGGAATTGAAAATAGAGATAAGTTAAAGAATAAATTTTATTTGATTGAAGAATTTATTTTAGAACAAATTAAAGAAGGAAATAAAGTAAGCGCACATGCTTATAATAAGAATGTTTTAGTTCATGGTCATTGTCATCAGAAATCTCAAGATCGTTTTAAAGGTTTGTTAGAATTGTTAAAAACTCTAGAGATCAAGCATAAGCCCATTGATAGTAGCTGTTGTGGTATGGCAGGATCATTTGGATATAGCTCTAAAAATTATGAAATTTCTAAAAAAATGGCTAACCTATCTTTGATACCAGCTATTAATGACAGTCCTGATGATGTGGTGATTGCCAATGGAACTAGCTGTAGGCAACAAATATTTGATTTTTCCAAAAGAGATGCCAAGCACGTTTCGGAATTATTGTTTAATATTTTTGAAAGAGTTAATTGATATTTTTATTTATTAAAAACATTGAATGCTTCCAATAGTTAATCATCCTGATTATGTAGCCCAAATTGGTGATGATCATCGCTTTCCCATAAAAAAGTTTGGTGCATTATTTGATCTTTTAAAAAAAGATAACATTTTAAATAAAAAAATTTGCATATTCCAGAGCCAGTTCAATATCTCGACCTAGCCAAAGCGCACCAGCCAGAATATATTCAAAAAATCGATAACCTCTCTTTGTCTAAAGAAGAAGAAAGAAAACTTGGTTTTCCAATGGTTCCGAGTGTCAAAAGAAGATCTTATATGGCAACTGGGGGGACTGTTTTGTCTGCAAAATTAGCTTTGAGTTACAAGTTAGCTTGCAATACTGCAGGAGGGTCTCATCATGCATTTTCCGATTCAGGCAATGGTTACTGTGTCTTTAATGATGTAGCTGTTGCTGCCTACAATTTGCTAAACAAACATTCAGTAAAAAAAATTCTAATCTATGATCTGGATGTACATCAAGGTGATGGTACTGCTAAAATTTTTGAAAACAATGATCAAGTCTATACTTTCAGTGCTCATTCCAAAAAAAACTATCCCCTTGTAAAGCAACAAAGCAACCAAGATTTAGAACTGGCAGATGACATCACTGATGAGGAGTATTTAAATACTGTATCAAAAAGTTTAGAGCTTGTTAATAAAATGAATTTTGATTTTGTGTTTTATGTAGCAGGCGTGGATATCCATAAAGATGATAAGCTTGGTAAATTAAATATTACGACAGAAGGAATTGAAAAAAGAGAAAAAATGGTAATTAACAATTTTTATAAAAACAAAATTCCTTTGTGTGGAGTTTTGGGAGGAGGATACAATAAAGATTTTAATCATCTAGTGTATTTGCATTCAATTCTTCATCGAACTTGCCATGAAATATTAAGCAATGAACATTAGAGATGAGGCATTAAGCCGGTTAGAAAATTTTTCTAATAACAACTTAGGAAAATATGCTGCAGAAAGAAATTTTGATCCTGGCCCAGTAAACAGAAACAATACAAGCTTATTATCACAATATATAAGTCACCGGATTATAGATGAGCAGGAAACTATTCGGTCTGCTTACAGTAAACTTCCCTTTAAAAAAATTGAAAAATTTGTTCAGGAAGTTTTTTGGAGAACTTACTGGAAAGGCTGGCTAGAAATGAGACCACAGGTCTGGGATGATTATAACCACGACCTAAAGAATTTACATAATGAATTGACCAGCTCTAATTATAAAGAGGCCATAGAAGGAAATACTAAAATATCATGCCTTAACGATTGGGTTTTAGAATTAAAGGAATTTGGCTACTTACATAATCACGCACGTATGTGGTTTGCTAGTATTTGGATTTTTACACTAGGATTGCCCTGGCAGCTTGGCGCGAATTTTTTTCTTAAACATTTACTAGATGGAGATCCAGCATCAAACACACTAGGCTGGAGATGGGTTGCGGGGCTTCATACTAAGGGTAAGCATTATCTAGCTGCAGAATGGAATATTAATAAATTCTCCTCTAAAACGTATGAGCATTTAAATTTAAATGAACAAGCGCAAGCTAAGCATGAGGATAGAAGTTACGACATTCAGCCCATCTTATTTGATGAGATCAATAGTGAAGATTCTTTATTTGTTTTTCACAATCTAGACTGCTCTCTTCATCTTGCGGAAAAAGAAATAAATTTTAATCACTACGCGGTTATAGACTTCACTTCCATTTTAAAAAAAGAAAGGTATTCACAAAAAGTGTTGGATTTTAAGATTAGATCTAATCAGTATCTAACAACAGTTCTTAAAGAACGGTTTAACTCCCAAACGGTCATCCAAAACAAAGATGATTTTCAAACTATAACAAAAGAAAAAAGCATTAAAAATATCATATTTCCTTATCTTGCTGTTGGATATGAAAATGATTTTATAAAAGAGATTAAGAAAGAGTTTAATATTTATTATCTAGCAAGAGACTATGACAAACATTGCTGGCAATATTCGACCAAAGGTTTTTTTAAGTTTAAGGAACAGATACCTAAAATTTTAACAAAAATTTTATAAGAAAAAATACTCAAATTACTAAAAGATAGCTCAACAATAAATGCCTCTTCATGCTCTTCGCATACCCCAAATTTGAAAAGGTTTGAGTGAGTTAGTACAAAGTTCAAGCGATATATTTCTCATTAGGTGAACTGGCGTTCCACCCCCACCTTGCTTGGATTGTCCTTGATTAACAGTAAGACATAATTTTTTATTACTGATCGGATGAATCTTGCCTTTATTGCTCCATTCAAATTTCTGAAGTTTACTATAATCACACTTTCCAAGTTGCAGATTAGATGACGGAATAACGGATGAAGCTGTCATGCAAACATTAAATGAAGGCATGAAGAATTGATTTTTAGTCAATTTAGTAGAATCAAAGCCTTGGTCTACAGATATTTCTCCTTGGTAAGAATAACAAGTGTGAGCCTGAAGTGCTTTGTTAATTTTTGCTTTTAATTTATGGCCCCTTATATCGATACAATAACCTCTAGGCTCATCCAATTGATTTACTAAATAAATTTCAACACTATCATTAGTAATTTTACTCAACGTAATATTTGGTAGAAATAAGAATAGATAAATTAAAAAAATTAGTTGTTTCATATCGCTGTACTTATTTTTTCCAATCAATTCTAAACATAACCTCATTGCGACGAAAAGGTGGAGGTGTAAAAGGAGCATTGTAAGTTGCTTTAATAGCAAATCCTTTCACTGAAACTTTATCTTCGATAAGTTTTTGACGAAGAATGTCGCTATGTTTTGTAAAATTTTTTTTAGAAGCCCATCCAGAGTATTCAATTACTGCAAAGTAGCCCTCCTTAATCGTTTCGATTGTTACCTCTGAATTGGTCGGGTTAGGAACTGTTTTTTTACTAAATTTGGAAGGAAGATAAAATTGCATAACACTGGTATTATTTTTATTCATTTGAGTAACTGGAATGGTCATTTTTATCTTTTCAGAAGTGTTATTGGCTCCATTAATATATTTAAAAAGTTTTCTAAAAGCTCCGCTCTCTTCTTCCATAACAGCCTGAACTATTAACCTATCCTGATACAACCTTATTTCGTAACCATTTTGTTTTTTAACAACGTTATATTTCGCCTCTTCATTTGCCATGCTTACAGAGTATGAAAAAAATACTGAAAAAAAAAGAGCAAAAAAAAATATTAGATTATTTTTCATAAATAGATTAGCAATTTATATAAAATTTCTAATATAGAACAATAAATAGAGTTTACTCTTTTCCAAAAATTCCGAGTTTAACGTCATAATCAACAGCTAAATCGTAATCTGGATCATCATCACTATCGACCATTAACTGCCCCGTTCTACTCAATAAGCGGTGACAATCTTTAGTTAAGTGTCTGAGTTTAACTTTTTTACCTATGTTGGAATATCGATCTGCAATATCTTCAATAGCTTTTAATGCAGATTGATCAATTACTTTAGATTTAGCAAAGTCTATAATTACAACATCAGGATCTTGTTCTGGTTTAAAAATTTCTAAAAAACTATTCGTAGAACTAAAAAATAAAGGTCCTTCAATTTCGTAAACTTTTGCACCACTTTCGTGAACAGAAGGTCGTTCCGTTGCCCTAATTCTTGATGCAGATTTCCATGCAAACACTAAAGCGGATACAATTACACCTACTACTACAGCTAATGCCAAATCTTTGTAAACGGTGACTATTGTGACTAACACAATCACTAAAGCATCTGACCTTGGTACTACTGATAACAATTTTATAGAATTCCAAGCAAATGTTCCAATCACCACCATAAACATAACACCCACTAATGCAGCAATTGGTATCAGCTCAATTAAAGAGGAGGTATATAAAATAAATATAAGAAGAAAAAGAGCGGCAGCCACTGCTGCAATACGAGTTCTTCCTCCCGACTTTACATTAATCATAGATTGCCCGATCATCGCACAACCACCCATACCTCCAAAAAATCCTGTAACGGTATTAGCCAATCCTTGAGCTAAACATTCTTTACTTGCTCCACCTCTTTTATTAGTAATTTCACTCACCAAGTTTAAAGTTAACAAACTCTCTATTAAGCCAATGGCAGCTAAAATAATTGAATAAGGTAAAATAATTTTTAATGTTTCAAAATTAAAAGGAACATTGGGAATAGAAAAATCAGGAAGTCCTCCTTTAACGCTAGCTAAATCACCTACTCTAGGAATGGGGATGTCAAAACCTATAACTATTCCCGTAACTACAAGAATAGAAACTAAAGTTGCTGGTATTGCTTTAGTAATTTTTGGCAATAACCAAATAACAAGCATCGTTACTAAAACAAATCCAAGAGAATACAAAAGAGGTTCACCAGACATCCAAACGGATTCTCCATTAGCATTAGTTACTTTAAACTGACTAAGTTGAGATAATCCAATCACAATAGCTAACCCATTAACAAAACCTAACATTACAGGTTGAGGCACCATTCTTATAAATTTTCCTAACTTAAATATCCCAGCAATTAATTGAATAATTCCCATCAGTACAACAGTCGCAAACAAATATTGGGCACCATGAATCATTACCAAAGAAACCATCACTACTGCCAAAGCTCCGGTAGCACCCGAAATCATTCCAGGACGACCTCCCAACAAAGCGGTAATTAGGCCAACAATAAAAGCTGCATACAATCCAGACAATGGAGTAACCCCCGCAACAAAAGCAAAAGCAATTGCCTCTGGAACTAAAGCCAACGCCACTGTCAGACCTGATAAAATTTCAGTTTTAAATAGAAAAAAAGAAGCTCCTTCTTTGGGGATATAATCATTATCTCCATATCCAATTGACTGGGCAAATGACTTCAGCGTTGTTTTGATCATTGAAATATAATTATTTTAAAAATTAACTTTACTCTACATTTCAAAGGAATCTTTAAAAAGCAACTAATTAGTTGCATTTTTTGATGTACCTCTACTTCGTTTTATTAAAATTAATTTATAGAAACTGCAGAAACCATGCCTGCCTGATAATGACCGGGTACATTACATGCAATTTCCAATTCTTTATTAGTAGAAAATTTCCAAATAATTTCACCTCTTTTATTCGGTTCAAGCAATAGGCTATTTGAGTGAGAATGAGACATGGAATGGTTTGTCTTTGAAGCTTCTTTCATTTTTTTCATATCCAGCTTGGTAGGAAGTAATATTCCCATCTGCATCATCATCATCATTTCTGGTTGATGCTTTAAATGCATTTTTTTTAGTAGCAATATTGTATTCATGGACTAACTTACCTTTATTTTCGACTACAAATTTAATTGTTTCTCCACTTTTTACTTTGATTGATTTTGGTTCAAAATAATTATCATACATCTTTACATTAATAGTTCTCGAAACCTCACTAGACTTTCCTTTCATTCCAATCATTTTCATAGATTCTGCGAATACAAAATTAGAAAATAATATGAAATAAACTGTTAGTAATATTTTTTTAATCATTTTTTTTACTTTTCTAAAACTATAGGGCCAGATGTTGGTTCGGTAACTCCCAAACCTGATGATAACTCTTCCAATGTGTACCTTAGTGTATCCAAAAATTCAATCATTTGAGGTCTTGCTTTTACAATGGCATCCTCCGAATGCCATATGGCGATCATATGAAATCGATAGGAACCTGTTTCAGCAAGATAGCTTGAGACTTGGCCATCAAATGCTGGTCTAGCATTCATTAATTTTAAATACTCTTCTTTTAAAGATGGTTTAACCTTAATTCTTACAATATTTATAAATTTTGTCATTTGTTTTATTTTCTTTCAGTGTTAAATAAAAAATTAATTTATAAAAAAAATAAAAAATAAGTAAATAAATTATTAGTTGTATTTAAAAATTTGATGTTTTTTAGAAATCTATTCTTTGAGATAAAAGAAGTTGCCGTCCCTCTTTTTAAAATACTTATACCATTTGTTTTTATTATTAAGATTTTAGAAATAATTGGTGCGATTGAGCTTATCTCAAAAGTATTTGCACCTCTTATGGGGCTTATTGGACTTCCCCCGGAACTTGGTATTGTGTGGGTTACGGCTTTTGCAGTAAATATTTATGCTTCCCTAGTTTTATTTGTAAATTTAATTCCTGGGTTAGAAGTAACAGTTTCTCAAATCACTGTATTAGCAACTGGTATTTTAATTTGTCACAACCTTCCTGTTGAATCTGCAATATCCAAAGCTGCGGGTGTGTCTTTTATTTATACAGTTCTATTTAGATTGGTTTCTGCTTTCATTATTTGTTTTATACTAGGTTTAATTTACGATTTTTTTAATTTTTTAAATGAACCATATTCTACTTACTTTAAAATAGAACCTCCTCGACCAGAATGGCAGTTTTGGATGCAAGACCAGTTACTAAATTTACTATATGTGTTTTGTATAGTCGTTGTGATGGTTACCATCCTTCAGTTATTAAAAGTATTAGGCATTGAAAGTTTTTTGAAAAAAATTTTAGTCTATCCCTTGAAGCTTTTTGGAATTAGCAAAGAAGCTACTAATATTATTATTGTCGGTATCACGATTGGTCTTCAGTTTGGAGGAGGTATTTTAATAAAAGAAGTTAAGACTGGAAAGATAGACAAGCAAAGTGTTTTTCTCGCTGTATCGATGCTGAATCTAGTTCATGCTGCAATTGAAGATACTCTTTTAATGATTGCTATAGGAGGTCATTATTCAGGAGTTTTTTTTGCGAGAATAATTTTTGGTTTGGTTATATCGCTTCTAATGTTTAAAATTTATTTAAAATTTTCTTCTTTTTATGAAAAGTATGTTTTTGATGATAGTATAAAAAATCTTCCTACATTTAAACATTGAGTTTTAAAAAAAAGTAACTAAAAAGTAATATGGTTAAAGTAATTAAAATTCAAAAATTTGGTGGTCCTGAAGAACTTCAGTCAGTAGATGTAGAGCTACCTAAGCTAAATGCGAATGAAGTTTTAATAAAAAATTTATCTATCGGTCTTAACTATATTGATGTCTATCACCGTACAGGTCTGTACCCTATTCCATTACCTAGTGGTATTGGCTTGGAAGCGTGTGGAATGGTGGAAGAAATTGGATCAGATGTTACATTATTTAAAGTAGGAGATCGTGTTGCTCACTCTTCTATGCCCATCGGTTCTTATTCAGAAAAACAAATATTTCCTCAAGAAAAATTAGTTTTAGTTCCAGAGGGGATTTCCAATGAGGTTGCTTCTGTCATTATGTTAAAGGGAATTACTGCCGAATATTTATTGCATCGGGCTTATCCTGCTAAAAAAGGTGATAAGGTTTTATTTCATGCAGCAGCTGGTGGTGTGGGGCAAATACTTTGCCAATGGGCAAATGCAATTGGTTGCACGGTAATTGGAACTGTTGGCTCCAAAGAAAAAGAGGCGATAGCAAAGCAAAATGGGTGTCATCATGTAATCAACTACACAGATCACAATTTCGTTGAAGAAGTTGAAAAAATAGTAGGAAAAAATGGAATTGATGTCGTTTATGATGGTGTAGGTGCTTCTACTTTTGAAGGATCGATTGAATGTTTAAAAGTCAGAGGAATGATGGTTGCTTTTGGAAATGCCTCTGGATACGTCAAAACATTAGATATTAAGAAACATATTAATACAAAAGGTTTGTTTTTTACCCGACCTTCTATTGCTCACTATACAGTTACTAGAAAAGAATTGGAGGATGCGGCAGCAACAGTGTTTGATGCTATCTTAACTAAAAAATTTAAAGTTGATATTTTTAAAACTTACCCTTTATCTGAAGCAAAAAAAGCACACGAAGACCTAGAGGCAAGAAAGCTTAAAGGACCAGCTGTTATACTTCCGTAAGCGCACACTCTCAAAATATAAAAATAAATATTAACTAAACTTTAATGGTTTACCGTATTTAGTTTCGGCTAGTTTTCCATCCCACACAGAAACATTTCCATTCACAATAGTACCTGATGGCGTGGCAGGTAATTTCCAACCATCGTATGGGGTCCATTTACAATTACTTGCAATCCAATCATTGGTAATTACAAATTCTTTTTTCATATCAACTACTGTAAGATCCGCGTAGAAACCCTCTTGAATAAAACCTCTTTTTTCTATTCCAAATAATTTACAAGGATTTTCAGATAATAAACTAATTACTTTTGATAACTTAATTTTTCCCTCGAAGAAATGCTTTAACATTAAAAGAAAAATAGTTTGCACACCTGGCATTCCCGATGGACTTGCTGGATAAGTTTGTAATTTTTCTTCTATCGTATGAGGTGCATGATCCGAACCAATAACATCCACCGTTCCATCTAAAACACCTTTCCATATTCCGTCCATATGCTCTTTTTCACGAACAGGAGGATTCATTTGTACAAAAGTTCCTTTTTTATCGTAACAATCTGGGGCAAATAAACTTAAATGATTAGGAATAACTTCAACGCTAACAATATCTTTATAATCTCGTAAAAATTCCATTTCGTCCTTAGTCGATATGTGAAGGATATGAACTCTTTTGTTATGATTTTTTGCGTAGTTAGCTAATTTTTTTGTAGAAGACATCGCGGTCTCCACACTTCTCCAAACATAATGTGTTTTAACATCTCCTTCGATAATTTTATCTTTATTAGCTTCAAGCATGTTTTCATCTTCTGAATGAACAGAAACGATTCTTGGAGAATTTTTAATCACTTGCTCGATATATTTATCTTCTTTAACTAATAAATTTCCAGTAGAAGAACCAACAAACATTTTAACTCCGCAACATCCCTCTAAGTTTTTAGTTACATCTAAGGCAACTGAGTTATTCTCTGTCGCTCCATAATAAAAGGCATAATTACAGTGCATTCTATTTTTTGCTAAATCTAATTTTTGCTGAAAACGTTCAGGGCTATCCGTCGGGGGTGAAGTATTAGGCATTTCAAACACAGAAGTCACTCCTCCCAGCACAGCAGATTTACTACCACTTTCTAAATTTTCTTTTTTTGTATTGCCTGGTTCCCTAAAATGTACTTGCGTATCTACAATGCCAGGAAAGACAGATAAGCCTTTTGCATCAAGAACAAGGTCTGCAGAATCATCTATTTTTTCTGAGATTTTGGAAATAATGTTATCTTTTATTGCGATGTCGGTAAGAATAAGCTTCTTATCTATATAGCACTCTGCATTTTTTATAATTAAAGTATATTTATTAGACATTATTAAACACAAACTAATATACAAAAAAGATATATATGAATAGTAATTTTGCAATCCATTTAGAACAAAAGACAGTTATTTCCATTAACGGGTCTGATGTAGTTCCTTTTTTGCAAAGTATAATCTCTAACGATATACAATTAGTGGATGAAAAAACTTCCATATATTCATGCTTATTAACTCCACAAGGAAAATTTTTATACGATTTTATTATAACTAAGAAATCTAGTGATCATTATTTACTTCAATGTAATAAATTAATTGTAGATGACTTTATTGCCAAGCTTACTGTCTACAAGCTTAGATCTCAAATTCAAATAAGCAAAGTAGATCAGGAGTATGTCTCGCTTTTTTTTAATATGGCAAATGAGATCATAGCTAGCAAATTTAATACTATCCAAGGATTTACCATTCAAAATCAATATGGTTTTTTTTTTAATGATCCAAGATTAGCTGACCTGGGTGTTCACGGAATTATTCTCAAAGATAAATTTGATGATCTAGTAAAGGAGTTGAATGTAAATTTATTACCCCTAGATACCTATGTTAAAATTTGTCACCAAGTCGGATTGGTAGACTTGGTTCCAGAATTGGCATTATCCAATTATTTTTCTCTAGAGTTAAACCTAAAGGAACTGAATGGGGTAAGTTTTAAGAAAGGATGTTTTGTAGGTCAGGAAAATACCGCAAGAATGAATTTGAAAAATAAAATAAGAAAAAGAGTTTTTCCTATTCAAATCATTCAAGGTTCGGTTGAAATTGGACAGCCTATAAAAGATAATGAAAAGACAATTGGAAAAATAATTTCTTTAGATCCTGCCTGCTTTGGTATTTTAGATGCAGAAGAGAGCAAGCATTTACTTGACCAAACTATTTCTTTGGAGCAATCTAGTATTAAAATTTTAAAACCGTATTGGCTAAACTTAAATTAAAACTATCTTATTAAGACTTTTGCTCATCTAAAACTTTTTTAGCTACTCTAAAACATTCCATTGCCTGAGGTACACCACAATAAATACCGATCACATGCAAAATAGCTCTTAACTGCTCTTCAGTAACTCCGTTTTTTATTGCACCCTTGCAATGAATTTCCCATTCATGCATTTTTCCTAAAGCTGCAATCATAGTTAAATTCATCATAGATCTCGTTTTCATATCAATAGACTCATCACCCCAACCAAAGCCCCAACACCATTCTGTCATAGCCTTTTGAAATGTATCGTTTAAGTCAGTGGTATTAGCCATGACCGTTTCGACATACTCTTTTCCAAGAACTTTTTTTCTTTTTTCCAATCCTACTTTAAATAGTTTTTCGTCCATGCCATTCCTTTCATTTGGTTAAAGCCATTTCATATTAATATTCTTTACTCTGCTATAACTTTTTAATTCATCGTAACATTCTTCAACACCAATTCCACTTAACTTCCACCCCCCATAAGGAGCACCTGCATATCTACCTGCCGCATTAATCCATACATACCCACATTCAATTTCTTCTGCAGTTTTCATCGCATTGCTTAATGAATTCGTTACAATTCCTGCAGTTAATCCGTAATCTGTTGAATTGGCTATGTTCATCATCTCTTCATAATTACCCCAACTCATGACCGATATTACAGGACCAAAAATTTCCTGGTTTGCAATGGTCATAGTAGGGGTGACTTTTGAAAAAATAGTGGGATTGATGAAAAAACCATCTTTCAAATCTTCTGTTTTGGGTGAATCTCCACCCAATTCTAATTTTGCACCCTCTTTAATTCCTGATTGAATAAAACGATGAACACTATCAAATTGCTTTTTGGAAACTACCGGCCCTACCACATTAGTATCAATCCATGGCAAGCCTACTGGTATTTTTTTTACTTCAGTAATTAATGTTTCTAAGTATTTATCGTGTAATTTTTTATGGACTAAAATTCTAGAAGGAGAGCTGCAAGACTCGCCCTTAGTGTCAAAACGCATTCCTTTAATAGTTAGATCGACTGCAAAATCAATATCCACATCATCAAAAACAATAAGAGGATTTTTTCCACCCAATTCTAATGATATATTCTTTAATAAAGGAGCTGCATCTTTGGCTATAGCAATTCCTGTTTGAACTGATGAAATTACTGCTATTCGTTTGACTAAAGGATGTTTAACTAAAAAAGATCCTACATCCGCACCTCCGGTTACTACATTAATAAGTCCATTTGGAAACAAGCCATCCAACAATTCACAAAATTTTAAAGATGAAATAGGTGCTTGTTCTGAGTTTTTAATGATGACGGCATTTCCCATTAAGATAGGAGCAGCCAATTTTTCAGCACACCATCTAAAAGGGCGATTAAAAGAATTGATTTTCAAAACTACCCCATACGGTTGTTGTCTCGAAAAATTTAAATGTTTTGGCTCCATGGAGAAGGTCTCCCCTTTTACTTCACGGACTAGTCCTGCAAAGTATTTCATATTAGCGACTGCCTGTAAGACATCTTTTCTAGCAAAAGTAATTGCGTTACCTGCATTGTAGGTATCCATCAAGGCGAATTCTTCTACTCGATCTTCAATTCTTGAGCATAATTTTAAAATTAAATCTGCTCTTTTAGAAATGCTTACTTTGGCCCATTCTTTTTGTGCTTTTGTTGCAGATTGGACTGCAAGTTCTAACTCCTCATTAGAAGAGACGGGTATCTTTGCTAATACAGAATTGTTGGATGGGTTAATGACTTCATATGTTTTGGGTTCATTAAACCACATTCCATTCACATATGTTCCTTTAACTTTAAATAAATTCTGATTCATGGAAAAATTACACTCAATATTAAAAAAATCTAATCTATGAAATAAGTTTATGATACAATAAAATTCATATATGAATATAAATTATACAGTTACTGCCCTCATGTTTCCAGCAATACCTCTATTAATGACAGTCTATAACAATAGATTTCACAGCTTAAGTGTCTTAATTAGAAAAATTCATGATGATTATATTTTTGATAAACATGTGCCCGCTCATTGGGAGAAGCAACTAGAAAATTTAGAAGGTAGAATAAAGATTGCCAAATACACGATGCTTTTTGCTGCGTTAGGATTTTTTTTTAATATGCTGACAGTCTTTGCGCTTTATCTAAATAAGATATTTATTGCTAAAATTATTTTTGTATCTTGCTGCACTTCTATGTTGATATCTATAGTCTTTTTTATTGTAGAAGTTCAAATTTCAACAAGGGCTCTTAAACTTCATATGTCAGACATGAAAGACAAAAGATAAAACTATTACTAAACCACCCCTGCTTTTTTGCCCATAATAAATTATGAATAATCAGGTATATTAAGATTATGAAACAAGGAAAATATATCAAGACTTTCAAACTGTTGCTTCCTTATTTATGGCCAAAAAAAAGAAGGGACCTAAAGACAAGAGTTAGCTTTGCAGTTATTGCTTTAGTATTGGCAAAAATAGCCAACGTTACGACTCCTTTAATATTGGGAGCGTCAGTTAACTCCCTCACAGAACTGAGTTCAGGTATTAATTTATTTATGCTTGTGCCTGTTGCTTTAATTGTCGGCTACGGCATTGCGAGAATAATTACTTTTGCATTTGTTGAAATTAGGGATGCTTTGTTTTCAAAGGTTTCTCAACACTCTATCAGACAAATATCCTTAACCATGTTTCAGCACGTACATAATTTGTCATTGCAATTTCATTTAAATAGACAAACGGGAGCACTTGCAAAATTTATAGATAGGGGAACCAAAGGAATAGATTTTCTTTTAAGATATGTATTGTTTAATATTGTTCCTACTTTTTTTGAAATTTTTTTAGTTTCAGGAATTTTATTTTATCTTTATGGACCATGGTATGCAGTTATAACTCTTATAACTGTGGGTTTTTATTCTTACTTAACATTTCAGATCACGGAATGGAGAAATGAATTTAGAAGAAAAATGAATCAAGCTGACAACGATGTCAGTACAAAAATGATTGATAGCTTGTTAAATTTTGAAACAGTTAAATATTTTAATAATGAAAAATTTGAATTTAATAGGCTTGATAAATCCTTAGAGGAATACGAATTAGCTGCTAATCAAACTCGTCATGCTCTATCGTTATTAAATGTAGCCCAAACATTAATCATAACGACTGGAATTACTATCATGCTAGTAATGTCTGCTTACGGCATTAAAAGTGGGGACATCGATGTCGGAGGCTTTGTAGTAATTAATGCTTATATGCTTCAATTATACCAACCTTTAAGTTGGCTAGGTTCAGTCTATAGAGAAATTAGGCAAGCTTTAACTGACATGGAAAACATGTTTAGCTTATTAGAAATATCACCCACAACACAAAATGTTTTTGATACTATGCCACAAAGTGATGTTGCTGAAATTAAATTTTCTAATGTTAGTTTTGATTATGACATTCGAAGAACTATCATCAAAAATATCTCATTTGTAGTTCCCAATGGAAAAAAAGTTGCGATTGTAGGACCTACCGGAGCTGGTAAATCAACAATTAGCAGGTTACTTTTTAAATTTTACGATCCTAAAGTAGGGGGGATTTATATCAATAATATTAACATAAACAAAATCTCTCAAGAATCTTTACGAGAAATAATTGGCGTGGTTCCACAGGATACTGTCTTATTTAACGATACAATCTATTACAACATTGCTTATGGAAGAACTGGAGCTACTAAAGAAGAGGTGGTTAGTGCTGCTAAAAATGCAGATATACATGATTTCATATCAATTTTACCGGATGGCTATGAAACAATTGTAGGAGAGAGAGGCTTAAAGCTATCTGGTGGAGAAAAACAAAGAGTAGCTATTGCAAGAACTATTCTAAAAAATCCTAAAATATTCTTCTTTGACGAGGCAACCTCTGCCCTAGACACAAGCACTGAAAAAGAAATTCAAAAAAACTTAGAAAATGTCTCTAAAAACAAGACAACTCTAATAATTGCGCATCGACTTTCTACTGCTGCAAATGCTGATAATATAATTGTTCTTGATGAGGGCGTTATTATTGAGCATGGAACACATGAAAGTCTATTAGCGCAAAAAGGGAAATACTTTGAAATGTGGGGAAAGCAAAAACCTAGCTAAAGGTTTTGCAAAAAGAGATTTTTTATTTTTAATAAGTTAAATTGCAAAATCAGGAGAAGTTAGTTCGTGCAATCTGCTAACTGTTCTCTTGAAGGGTGCAGCTAGTTTAAGAGATGAAGTCATATCGTCAATGGAAACTTCGCATGAGACTAGAATGGGGATTTTTTTTTCATATAAAATATCTATTAAAGTAATAAATCTTTGTTGCTCATTCATATTGTCATTATTGAAATTAGGAATGTTTTCTAGGATAATAAATTTAGATTTTTCAGCAATAGCAATATAATCCTCTGCCCCCAAATTTTTAGAACACAGATCATTAAAATGAAACATTGCTGTTCCTTCGTAATATTGCTCAATACAAAAAGATCTACCTTTGACCAAAATCTCTGGGGTGGTTAAGGCTTTTCCTTTGGTGATTTCTCTAGTTAGTTGATTGATGTTAAATTTAGTTTTTTCATTAATAGGATGAAAAAAACGTTCTAAAGTTTTAAAACCAGATGTTCTATAGTCACTTTTAATGACCAGCCCTCGCTCTATGCAAAATTTTTTAATAGTTTTGATAAATGGCACGAACTGCTCTCTTTGCAATCCATCTTGATAGAGATTGTCAATTTGAATGTTGGAAGTAAATATAGCTTTGATGTTGTGGTTAAAGATGGTTTGAAATAGTTTTCCTAAAATCATAGCATCTACAATGTTGGTTACTTGGAATTCATCAAAATAAATTAATTCAGTTTTTTTTTTAAATTTTTGACAAACAATTCTAACAAATTCTCACTTTTGGATTTTTCTTTGTTTTGATGAATAAAATCATGAACATTGATCATAAACTCATTGAAGTGCAATCTTTGTTTCGGAATAGTTAGGGAATCGTAAAAAAAATTTAATACCATCGTCTTTCCCACCCCCACGTCACCGTACAAATAGAAGCCAAGTTTGTTTTCTCTGGGAGAGAATAGTCTAGAAAAAAAATTATTTTCTTTCTCGCTGTCTTTGTAAAATTTTATTAAAAGTTCAATAATTTCTATCTGTTCGTGATTTTTTTTTAATTTTAAATCAGAGCAATGTATTAAAAAAGATTTTTTTAAGGATGTAATATTCATTTTTTTTAACTATTTTTATGATATCAGTTTATTAGCTATGGATGATCTAAAAATTTGCCTAATCACTGACAATACAAATAAAGCTCTTTCGGCAAAAAAACAAATACTAAAAAGTTATAAGAATTATACACCTAGTAAATGCGATACGATTATTGTGGTTGGTGGCGACGGCTTTATGCTGCAATCCTTAAAAAAATATTATCAATTCAAAAAACCTTTTTATGGAATGAATCAAGGAAATCATGGATTCTTACTGAACCCATTTTCTATCGGTAAATTAAAAGCCAATATAAAAAAAAGCAATCAGATTATTCTTAACCCTTTGCAAATGACTGTAACTACCCGAACCAAAACTATTAAAAAAATAATAGCTATTAATGAAGTTTCTATATTTAGACAAAGTAGACAAACAACAAAGTTGGAAGTTTACATAGATGGCAAATTGCAGATTAAACAATTAACTGGTGATGGTTTACTAATTGCTACGCCTGCAGGTAGCACTGCTTACAATCTTTCAGCGGGAGGACAAATACTCCATTTAGATAGTAAAAAAATTGCAATGACTCCAATAAGTCCATTTAGACCTAGGGGGTTAAAAGGAAAAGCCATATCGAACAAATCAAAAATTTTAATCAAAAATTTGGATTCTAAGAAAAGACCAGTCAGTGCAGTAGCAGACAATAATGAAATCAGGGATGCAAGAATAGTTAAAATAAGTATCAATAATAAAATTAAATTTAAATTACTATATAATAAAAAATTTGGTCTTAAAGAAAGAAATTTAGTAGAACAGTCTAAATCTTAAAAGACTCTCCACAGCCGCAACGTTCCGTCTCGTTAGGATTGTTAAAAACAAAAGAAGATGAGAATTTATCTTTTTTATAATCCATGACTGTTCCCAAAAGATACATAATTGCCTTAGGGTCAATATAAACTTTGACACCCTTGTCTTCGATAACTTCATCCCCTGGACTTTTTTCATTTATATAATTCATTTCATAAGACATGCCAGCGCAACCACCTGTAACCACATTCACTCGAACTCCTTCGATAGTATTATCTTTAGCGTTGGACATTATTTCGTTTATACGTTCTGCTGCAGCATCGGTAATGCTAATAACTTGTGAGCTCATCGTTATAAATTCAACTCCAGTTTAGCCGATTCTGACATTTTAGTTTTGTCCCAAGGTGGCTCCCAAACAATTTTTACTTCCACCTCTTCTACTTCAGCAATATCTTCTACTGCTCTTCGGACTTCCATAGGTAACGATTCTGCAACAGGGCAATGAGGGCTAGTAAGCGTCATGTCCATAGATACCTTCTTATCTTCAATACGGACATCATAAATTAGTCCCAGCTCATAAATATCCACTGGTATTTCTGGATCATAAACCGATTTAAGTTTTTCAACTATTTTGTCCATCAGTGCTGAATGATTTGCGTCCATTGTATATTTCTTATGCGTTAATTTTTTTAGTTTTATTGTGTAATGCCGACTCTGCAGCAATCCATGCTAGTGTAGCACATTTCACTCTCATTGGAAATTTAGCTACAGAAATAAAAGAGCTTAATTTTGCTGCTTCAGATTCATTTATGCCAGATAAGGCCGTCTCATCTGCCTTCTCAATAAATTTCATAAAAGAATGAATTAGTAAAAAAGCGCTTTTTTCTGATTTATATTTCAAAATTTCAGTCATAATTGAGCTTGAGGCAATGCATATAGCGCACCCCTCTCCCATAAAGCTTATTTCTTCAATGGTTGAGTTGTCATTTAATTTCATAAATATGTGTGTTCTGTCTCCACACATAGGGTTAAAAATCTCTTTATTTCTATTAAAATAATCTAACTTTTTATTATTTCTAGGGTTGTTACCATGATCAAGAACAAGGTCTTGATAGAGGTTTTTTACAGACATTATTTATTTTTTTTCAAAAATTTTTTGACACTTTTTTATTCCTTCACACAAAGCATCAATATCATTTTCATCATTATAAACTCCAAAAGAAACTCTAACTGAAGAATTAACATTAAGAACATCATGTAAAATTTGACAACAATGATGTCCTCCTCTTACTGCAATACCTTCCTGATCAAGTATGGTAGATACGTCATGAGAATGAATTTTATCTATATTAAAAGAAAAAACGCCACCTTGATTTTTAGGAGAGGTTAAAACTTTTACCGAATTATTTGTTTTTAATTTTTCTAAAGCTAATTGAGTTAGATCCAATTCATGTTTAATGATATTTTTCTTTTCAAGCTTATTAATAAAATTAATAGATTCATTTAAAGCAACAACTTCTGCAGTTGGCATGGTGCCTGCTTCCATTTTCCAAACACCTCTTGCATAAGCAATATCTTTTTTAGATACATAATCAATCATACCGCCGCCTCCGATAAATGGATCAAAATCATTTAGCCATTTATATTTAATCGCCAACAAACCAACGCCAGTAGGGCCATACATTTTATGTCCTGAAAAACTATAAAAATCACAATCTATTTTTTTAATATCAAGATCTAAATGAGCAGCTCCTTGTGTTCCATCCACTGAAACGGGAATATTATGTTTTTTGGCTATAGCTACTATCTCCTCCAAAGGAGTAATCGAGCCAGTAACATTAGACATGTGCGTAACACTAATAATCTTTGTTTTAGGTGTAATTAATTTCTCTAATTCTTCTACTTTTAAATCACCCTGTTCATTAATCGGCAAAAACTTAATAACAACATTTTTTCTTTTTCTAAGAAAGTGCCAAGGAACATAATTGGCATGATGCTCGAGTTCAGTTAAAATAATTTCATCTCCATCTTTGATGAATTTTTCTGCAAAACAGGTAGCAACTAAATTCAAGGACTCTGTAGCATTTTTGGTAAATACTATTTCATAGTCATCACTAGCACCCACAAAAGATTTTAAATTGGTTCTTGTTAATTCATATTTTTCAGATGCATTAACTGCAAGCGAATAAATTCCCCTACCGACATTTGCAAATTCATTGCTATAAAAATTACTAACTGCATCAATTACAGATTGTGGTTTTTGAGAGGAATTGGCACTATCTAAATAAACCAGGTCTTTACCATTAGTTTTGTTTTTAAAAATGGGAAATTGATTTTTAATATCTTTAAACATTTTCTGCATCGTGTCCTAATTTTGTAAAAAAGATTTTTTTAAAACGATCGTCTTTAAGTTTGTCAATTACTTCGGCCAAAAAACCTTTAATCATCATTTCTTTTGCATCTGTTTCATCAATACCTCTTGATCTTAAATAAAAAATAGATTCACTATCAATACTTCCAGAAGATGAGCCATGAGAACATTTTACATCATCTGCATAAATTTCTAATTCTGGCTTAGAAAAAAATCTTGCTTTATCGGACAATAAAAGAGCTCTAGATAGTTGATATCCATCTGTTTTTTGAGCTTGAGAATCTACAAATATCTTTCCTTGAAATGCTGCTGTGGAAGAATCGTGCAAAGCAGACTTTATGAACTGCGAGCTTTCTGTGAATTCTTCATTGTGGTTAATGATTAATTTAATTTCATGGTTGTTGTTATCTAACAATGACTGAATTCCACTTACAGAAGCAAAGGAGTTTTTTCCATTTAAATTTACAATAGTTTCATCTCGACATGAATTGATATTTTTGGAAAAAGTGAAATGCTCTAACTCAGAACCTTCGTCTAGATTTGCTTTAGTGAAATTAAAAATCGTAGAATGTTTATTCTCTTCATTAACATTGTATTTTTTTAATTTAGAGTTTTTTGCTAAAAACACTTCTGTATTTGATGTGATCAAGTATTCTTGATCAGAATTATAAATATTTTTTTCAAAAATTGTAATTTCACTACTCTCATTAATAAGAATAAAATTTTTTGCACTAACAAAGCTGGAGGAAAAATTGTTAGAATAAAAATTATAGACAACAATCGGCTTTGATATTGCAGTATTTGGCTCAACTTCTATTAAGTATCCCTCGTCTGCGAAGGCATTGGTAAAATTTAAAACAGGATTTGTACCTTCTTTTTTTACTGATTTTAAAAATTTTTCATTTTTTACAATTTTAAGTCCGTTTTCTTGAACGTTATCTAGCTGCAAATTTCCATCTATAAAAATAATGGGATAGTGATCGTAATTTTCTTTTAATTCTTCAGGGAAATTTTGTTCTGCAGATTTACCAAATTCCACACTAAGAAATTTATTTAAATCTTTTGTTAAAGGAGAGTACTTCCATTGTTCATCTTTAGCTTTTGGAAAGCCATTGGTTAAAAAATGATTAAATGATTTTTTTCTAAACTCAATATCATCTGGATTGCTTTCTAGGGACTGGATGAAAGAATCGAAATTTACTTTAATGTTTTCGTAGTTTTCCATTTAATTGATAAACTGCCCATAACCCTCTTTTTCAAGATCCAATGCTAGCTTCCAATCTCCAGTTTTAACTATTTTTCCATCAGACAAAACATGAACAAAGTCAGGTTTAATATAATTTAAAAGTCTTTGGTAATGAGTAATAATTAAAAAAGATCTATCAGGATCTCTTAATGTATTTACTCCGTTTGATACAATTTTTAATGCATCGATATCTAGCCCTGAATCTGTCTCGTCCATAATAATAAAGCTTGGTTCTAACAACGACATTTGTAATATTTCGTTTCTTTTTTTCTCTCCTCCAGAGAAACCGACATTCAAAGGTCGAGCGAGCATTTCATCGTCTATCTTTAGCTCTGTAGATTTTTCTTTAAGAATCTTCAAAAATTCTATTGCATTAAGCTCTGATTTTCCGTTAGCTTTTCTAATGGAGTTTAGGGAGGTTCTTAAAAAATTTTTAGTAAACACCCCAGGTATTTCTGTTGGATATTGCAAGGCTAAAAAGACACCTTCTTGGGCTCTTTCCTCTGTATTCAGCTCTAATAAATTTTTTTTATTAAACTTGATTTCTCCTGAAACATTGTAGCCTTCCTTGCCAGAAAGAGCATAAGATAGGGTGCTTTTGCCAGAACCATTAGGTCCCATGATTGCATGCACTTCTCCTTTTCCAATACTAAGATTTAGGCCTTTAAGTATCTCTTTTTCATCTACACCAGCTTTTAAATTTGTTATTTCAATCATTAACCAACACTTCCCTCCAAACTTATGCCAACCAATTTCTGAGCTTCCACTGCAAATTCCATAGGTAATTGTTGCAAAACTTCTTTGCAGAAACCATTAACAATCAAACTAACAGCTTCCTCTTGGTTTAGTCCTCTTTGTCTGCAATAAAATAATTGGTCCTCACTAATTTTTGAGGTAGTTGCCTCATGTTCAATTTCTGAAGAAGCATTTTTATTTTCAATGTAGGGAATAGTATGAGCTCCACATTTGTTACCAACTAATAATGAATCACACTGTGTAAAGTTTTTTGCGCCGGTAGCCTTTGGATGAATACTAACCATTCCTCGGTACGTATTGTCAGCATGACCTGCGGATATACCTTTAGAAATTATTTTACTTCTAGTATTTTTTCCTAAATGAATCATTTTGGTTCCAGTATCTGCTTTTTGATAATTATTAGTAATGGCAACTGAATAAAATTCTCCTTGGGAGTTATCCCCTTGCAAAATACAACTTGGGTATTTCCATGTGATTGCAGAACCAGTTTCTACTTGAGTCCAAGAAATTTTAGAGTTCTTTCCTCGGCAAGCACCTCTTTTAGTTACAAAATTATAGATTCCACCTTTTCCATCTTTGTCACCTGGATACCAATTTTGTACTGTTGAATATTTTATTTCTGCATCATCTAAGGCAACCAACTCTACGTTAGCAGCATGAAGTTGATTTTCATCTCTCATGGGGGCGGTACAGCCTTCTAAATAACTTACATAACTACCCTTATCAGCAATAATTAAAGTTCTTTCAAACTGTCCTGTATTGGAAGCATTAATTCTAAAATAAGTAGATAGTTCCATGGGACAACGAACTCCTGGTGGTATGTAAACAAACGATCCATCTGTAAATACAGCCGAATTTAAAGTTGCAAAGAAATGATCTGACATAGGGATAACTGAACCTAGATATTTTTTTACAAGCTCTGGATGCTCCCTAGTAGCTTCTGAAATGGAACAGAAAATAACTCCGATTTCTCCTAGCTTTTCTTTAAAAGTAGTTGCTACAGAAACTGAATCAAATACAGCATCAACGGCAATACCTGATAATTTTTTTTGTTCTAACAAAGGTATTCCCAACTTGTCATACGTTTTTCTAATTTCTGGATCAATCTCATCTAGGGATTTGGGTTGATCTTGCAGACTTTTAGGGGCTGAATAATAATAAAGATCTTGATAATCAATTTTTGGGTATTTTGGTTTTTGCCAATCTGGCTCTTTCATGGATTGAAGTCTTTCGAATGCTTTCAGTCTCCAATCAAGCATCCACTTTGGTTCTTTTTTTTGTTTAGAAATAAATTTAACTACTTCTTCAGATAGTCCCTTAGGAACATCTATCGTTTCAACATCAGTTACAAAACCTTGGGCATACTCAGTGCCCTGATTGTAATTATTTATAAACTCTTGACCGTTACTCATTAATTTAACATTTCCTGTTAGCTAAGGCTTAATTGCCTATGAATTATAAGATATTTTTTACCTTATTAATACTATAGTTATGATATAAGCATTTTTCTAATTTATTCAATTACATCTAATGAAGTATAATAACGCAGAGATATTTATAAATGGCCCTGATGGCAAATTAGAGGCAAAATATATTCAAAGTAAAAAAGATAGTGCTCCTATAGCTTTAATTTTGCACCCACATCCTGAGTATGGAGGTACAATGAACAATCGAGTGACTTACAACGCTTACCATGCCTTTTTACAAAACAATTTTTCAGTGTGTCGATTTAACTCTAGAGGAGTTGGAAAAAGTGAGGGAAAATTTGATAATGGCCTGGGAGAACTATCGGATGCAGCTGCAGCTTTAGATTTTTTACAAAGAAATAATCAAAGTTCTAATGAAAGTTGGGTGGTAGGTTTTTCTTTTGGTGCTTTGATTTGTATGCAACTATTAATGAGAAGACCTGAAATTTTTAGATTTGTATCCATCTCTCCTCAACCAAATATATTTGATTTTAATTTCTTGGCTCCCTGCCCAACTTCTGGTTTAGTTATTCACGGAGACCAAGATCAACTGGTTACTGATGAATCAATGAAAGGCTTGAAAGAAAAACTAACAAGTCAAAAAAAAATTGCTGTAGATTTTGCTGAAATTAAAAATGCAGATCATTTTTTCTTAAATAAAGATAAAGAATTTATTAAAATTCTCGACACTTACATTAAAAAAGAATCAAGATTTTTTTAATAAACGATAAACAACTCCACCCGAAACTGATTTCTTAGATCCTGTAGTATCCTTAAAAGTAATTGGAAGTTTTAAAAGAGATCTAATTGCAAGATAGGCAAAGGCTTGCGATTCAATAAAATCACCATCTATGCCTATTTTATCCAAGTCCACAATATTTGTTTTGGTAAGCTTTTTAATTACTTTCATGAGACATAAATTTTTTCTACCCCCTCCTCCAAAATAAACATTTTTAACTTTTGGGTAGCTGTTAATCAAATCTGCAATTAGCTGAGCAGTCAAATAAGATAAAGTTGCAGCGCCGTCCTCCACACTTAACCCTCGCAATTCTGAAATACTAAAATCTGAAGTATCGTAGGAGACGTTCTTTTTTTTCGAGTGCTCAAGTCTATCTGTAAAATTACTTATAAAATGAAAATCTACAATTCCACTTGAAGACATTTTTCCATTTTTGTCATACGGCATACCAGTATGTGAGGAAATCCATTCATCTAAAAGACAATTTCCTGGTCCGATATCACTTGCAAACATTTTATTTTTATTGATATAGGTAAAATTAGAAATGCCTCCTACGTTTATAAATAGAGTTGGTTTTTTTTCTTTGATTTTTTTTGCAAGAGCTCGGTGATATACTGGTATCAAAGGAGCACCTTCACCTCCATTTTTAAGGTCATTCTGTCGAAAGTTAAAAACAATAGGCAAGTTAATTATTTGTTTTAATAAAAGAGGATCGCCAAGCTGAATTGTTATCTTTTTACTAGGATTGTGATCAATGGTAATTCCATGAAATCCTACTAAGTGAACTTTTTTTTTATATACTCGTAAAATACTATGTGCAGCTTTGGCATGCAGCATAGTTATAACCCGAGAACTTTCTTTAAATAAGCTTGATTTCAATATGGTCTTAGAATCTTTATTGCTAAGTTTTTTTTTACAATTGTATAAAAGCTTTTTTATCTTGGAGTCATAAGGATAATAAAAATTTTTCTTTAATCTTAAATAATCTTTGCCGTCAGTTTCAATAATAGAAAGATCAATACCATCAAAAGAAGTCCCACTCATCATGCCTAATGCGGTATAAATTGTATTCATAATAAATATTTCAAATTAGTAGAATATTGTATAATAAACTTATTAGAGATCATCATATTAAATGAATAAAAAACTTTTAACAGAATTTAAAAATCGTGGGTATTTTTTTCAATGTACCAATGAAAACTATTTGGAAAAACTACTTGAGAGTAAAAAAATCTCTTTCTACATAGGCTTCGACTGCACAGCATCTAGTCTTCATGTTGGTAGCTTGATACAAATCATGTGCCTTCGCCTCTTTCAAAAATTTGGACATAAACCCATCGTTTTATTGGGTGGTGGAACTACTATGGTGGGTGATCCCTCTGGAAAAGAAGAAAGCAGAAAGATTTTAACAGAAGAGCAAATAGAAAAAAATATCCAACAAATCAAAGGAATTTTTTCCAAATTTCTTGATCGAGAAAATATGGAAAAAGTTGTTTATGTAAATAATAAAAAATGGCTCACTAAGCTTAACTATATTGATTTTTTAAGAACGTATGGAAAGCATTTTACACTCAATAGAATGTTAACTTTTGACAGCGTTAAAACTAGACTGGAACGTGAACAATCTTTAAGTTTTTTAGAATTTAATTACATGATTTTACAGGCTTATGATTATCTAGAATTATTTAAAAATAATGATTGCCTCTTACAAATTGGTGGATCAGACCAATGGGGTAACATTGTAAATGGTGTGGATCTTATAAGAAAAGAAATTCAAGGTGAGGCGATGGGTTTAACCACTCCACTGATTACAACAGCTCAAGGTAAAAAAATGGGTAAGACAGAAGATGGTGCTGTTTGGCTTAACGAAGATTTGGTCAGTACTTATGACTATTGGCAGTTCTGGAGAAATACTGATGACAGGGATGTTATTAGATACCTATATCTTTTTACAGAACTTGAGGTGGAGACTATTAAATCTTACGAACAATACACTGGCAACCAATTAAATGGACTAAAAATATTATTGGCAAATGAAGCCACCACTTTACTTCATGGAAAAAAAGCTGCTCAAGAGGCTGAGGAAACATCACGTTCTACTTTTGAGGAACGCTCTACTGGAAAAGATCTTCCCAGTAAAAAAATAAAAAAAAGTGAAATTGAAAAAGGCATTGCTTTAAAAGATGTGTTGTTAGAAATTCAATTTTCTAGTTCTGGGGGAGACTTCAAAAGAAATATGGTGAATGGTGCGTACAGAATTAATAATATTATTGAAACTAATGAAGAGAAAAAAATAACCTTAACAGATGTGGTTAATAAACAAATTAAGATATCTTTTGGCAAAAAAAAACATTTCGTAATAAATGTTATTTAATTTTTATTTTTAAAAAGACCAATAAATCTTTGAATAAACCTAGGTGTTAATGTTTTAATAGGATTGACTGTTGTTTTCAAAGATCCGGGCTGACCTTTAATTTTAAAACTAGCACCAAACACGCCGTCGCCTTGCTTACCTGTGATTATTTTTCCAATAATAGGAATGCCTCTTACTAGTCTATTCAGCACGTAAGCTGGAGCCAAACTTCCTGCAAAACTTACAAATCCATCGGCATTAATTTTACCTTCTAAGATATATCCTAAAGAATCTCCGGTTCCATAAGCATCTACAATTGTCAAAACTCCATTTTTCTTTTCAAACTCCAAGTAAGACTTGTCAAAAAAAACGCCCTTTCCTTGTAAAGTATCCACCAAACCAGTGAAGGAAGTTAAGGACAAAAGATTTGCAAGAACAGGCATTTTTTTTACATAAAATTTATTTAAAATAACTTTAGAAGTGGAATGATCTTTGCTCAGTCGTTCTGAAGAGAAATTAAGTGCTCCGTTAGAAAAACTATTGGCAAAACTTAATCCTGACAAAAAAGGTCTAGAGCGATCTGAAATTAATACAGTTTCTAAATTATTTCTCTTATTTCTAGAGATTTGAATTGATGCTGTTTCTGCATTAGAAAATGAACCAAATGCATTTAAGGATTGATAACTACCATTTTTAATAATGCCAGAAAAAACTGCGTTATTTAATTTGTCATCTCCTATCAATATATTTTTAATTTTAGCATTAACACTTGCATTAAATTTAGGAGATAAAGCTTTTCTTTTCTTTTTTGTTTTGACAAGAGATTTTATAAATTTCCTGAGATCCAAGGAACTTCCTTTAGTAGTAATATTTTTTTTATTCTTAGTTGCAGTAAATGAGTTATTTTCAGTACTCACTTTCATTGATTTAAAATTATAAATTTTATAATCCTTATCGAGGATTAGGTTAAGAATTTTCACATCCGTATCTTTGCTCGAGTATGTCAAATTAGGAATGCTAATGTTATTTTTTGATTTGTGAACTATTTGAAAATTAAGATTGCCTTTAATATCTGGTTTTTTTGTATAATTAATTATATCCAATTGAACCAATGATTTTTCCAAATCCAATGCAATATCAGTATTTTTTTTATTTAAAGCTTGGCGCACATCTATTTTAAATCCTACCACTCCTTGTATGGCTTTGATTTGTATATAGTTCTTAAAATCATTAGTATCAATCTCACCTGAAAAACTAGCTTTAAAATCTTTTGAATTTAACTGGTTGGCTAAAGAAAAAGAGATAGGTTTATTGTTTGCTAAAAATTTTCCTTTTGTATTCAGATTTTTATTTTTTAATTCAGTGATAAAATTAATTTGCGAAACGATTATTCTATTAGCATCGTTCTTTTTTTTTACATAAAAATCAAAACCAGCATCACTTACCTTAATTGTGCTTTGGCTTTTAATATCACGAATTACAAAGCTACTATCGGTCTTTAGATCTATCGACAAAGATATATCAAGATCTCCTTTTAGCTTTTCTATTCCTGCTGGAAACACTTCGCTGCTAATTTTTTTGAATTCTTTCAAGTTAGCTAAATAATCAACATTTCCTGTGATGGAAATATTTGTATTAATTAAAATATTATTTAAATCTTTGTGATTTAAGGAAATCTTTGATTTTACAATATTTAAATCAGATAATTTTCCTTTTTCGACCTTAATATTCAAATCTGAATTATTATATTCAAATTCAGCATTTATATTGGTTGCATAAAGAACGTTTTCATACACCTGAACTGCAAGATCGCTGATAGTTCCCTGAAACAGATTGTTAGATTTTGTTTCAAAATCTATACTTGCACTTCCCTCTAAAGTACCAGAAAGAATTCTTTCTGAAAGTGTTTGATAAACATTAGGGTTAAAGCCTCTTAGCAAAGGAAGTAAAGTTAACATATCTGTTTTTCCTATTTCTAAAAAAGAAGATTTAAATCTCTTTTCATCTTGAAAAATAGACACCAAGCCTAATTGAGTGCTTACATTTATTACTTCAATTTTTTTGTTTTTAAAAGAAAACTCTGGGTCATTCAGTTTTGCATTAATTGCAAAAGTACTGGGGTCTAAAGAAATTTTTATATTATAAAAATTTATGACACTACCAGGAAGTCTCTCTTCTATTTTTCCTTTAACAGTTGTATTGAGTGACGATGTGCTAAATCCATTAATTGAAATTAAAAATAAAATAAAAATAAAGACTAATAGAAAAGATAAAAATTTTATTAATTTCATAATTTAGTTTAATTTATACAAAGACTCTTCTAAAAAAGGGTTTAAATGTCCATCTAAAACTTTGTCGGGGTCGGTTCTTTCCAATCCTGTGCGGCTATCTTTTACCATTTGATAAGGTTGTAGTACATAAGATCTTATTTGGTGGCCCCATCCAATATCAGTTTTGCTTGATTCTACGGACTTGCTTTCTTCTTTTTTCTTTTGAAGTTCTAGCTCATACAATCTAGCTTTTAACATATTCATAGCAGTGTCTTTATTTTTGTGTTGCGATCTTTCGTTTTGACATTGCACAACAATATTAGTTGGTTGATGAGTTATTCTCACAGCACTATCAGTCGTATTTACGTGCTGGCCTCCCGCACCACTAGACCTGTAGGTATCTATTCTCAAATCTTTGTCGTTTATATCCACCACTACACTTTCATTAACAACAGGATACACCCAGACACTTGCAAAGCTAGTGTGACGTCTTTTGTCAGAATCGAAAGGAGAAATTCTAACTAATCGGTGAACTCCCGATTCATGTCTAAGAAATCCATAGGCATATTTTCCTTCGATTTTAATGGTGGAAGATTTAAATCCTACTTCCTCACCTTTTGTTTCACTGATTAAACTAAAAGAAAAAGATTTTTTTTCAGCCCATTTTATATACATGGTCCTCAGCATTTCAGCCCAATCTTGACTTTCTGTTCCACCAGCTCCTGCGTGAATTTCCACATATACATCCAGCTCGTCATTTTTTTTAGAGAGAAAGCAAAAGAGCTCTATCTCTCTTATTTTTAATTCAAGTTTTTTTAGACTCATCTCTAGTTCTTTGGTTAAATTTTCATCATTGTCTTTTGTATTTAATTCTACCAACTCCTTAATATTAGTGAGCTCTTCTTTGTAAGACTTGTAATCATTTAAGATTCTTTCAAGGTGGTTTTTCTCTTTAATAACCAATTGAGCGTTCTGATTATCATTCCAAAAATCAGGCTTACTTATTTCAATTTCAATTTCTTCTATTTTCTTAATACAGTGAATTTTGTCAAAGATAACTCCATATCTTAGATAAAGAATCTTCTAAACTCAAAATAATTTTTTTTTGCTCGAACATAATTAATAAACTGTACTTAGTTTTTTATTTAAATCTATATGTTTGTCTTTAGGAAATTCATTTAATTTAAACGCCTCTAAAAAAGTATTGTTTTTTTGTTTTTTATCGCTCAATCCAGACTTTATATTAATAGGAGCTAAGTTCACAGATGGTGGAATTTTAAAAAAAGAGGAAATATTTTTTTTGGGTAAATTTTGCACAATATCTTGAAATATAGGCAAGGCGGCCTTAGCACCCGTTTCAAACTTTCCTAATGTTTTGGGATTATCAAAACCAACGTACGTACCAATCACCAAATCTGGTGTAAACCCAATAAACCAGGCATCCATATTTTCATTAGTTGTACCTGTCTTCCCAGCGAGTGGAATTTGCAAAGCTCTCATTCTTTTTCCGGTACCTCTGTCCACAACCCCTTCTAAGATTGAAACTGACTGATAAGAAGATGCTTCGCTTAAAATTCTACTTTCTGTATTTTCTACTCTTGGATATTCTTCCTTATTAATAGAAATTTGGTCACATCCATTGCATTGATAGCTTTCTTTTTTATAGATCGTTTTTCCATTTTGATCTTGTATTAAATCAACCAAAGATGGACGTGGCATAGTTCCACCATTCACAAATGCTCCGTAGGCATTAGTGAGATTTAACAAAGTAGTTTCACCAGCTCCTAATGAAAAAGAAAGTAAATTATCTGGATTTTCATAAATTTTTAATTTTTTAGTTAGGTCCAAAATTTTTTTATTTCCAACCGATTGCGCTAAACGAATAGTCATAAGATTTCGTGACTTTTCTACTCCAGATCTAAGAGTGCCCATCCCATAAAATCTGTTTCCATAGTTAGATGGTTTCCATTTTGCTTGGCTTTTGGTTTGTTGCGAAATGTAAGGAGCATCTAAAAGAAAACTATTGGGTTGATATCCATTTTCAAGGGCTGCTGCATAAACAAAAGGTTTAAGAGCTGATCCAGGCTGTCTTTTTGCCTGTGTTGCTCTATTAAATTGACTTAAATCAAAACTATACCCTCCAACCATTGCATAAATTCGTCCGTTCCAAGGATTTAAAATAATTACCGATCCATTTACTTCTGGAATTTGTCTCAAGTACCAATCGTTATTTTTCTTATTTTTCTCAACCCATATCAAATCATTAATTTTCAAAACTTGATTTACATTTGCAATAGCTGGTCCAAGAGCTGTAGTATTAATATGTTGTCGTGCCCATTTGAGATTCTGTAGATTAATTTTTGCTAGAGTCTTGTCTGAAGTTTCTATTTCGGCAAAGGATTCCTGGACATCGGTAACTATAGCTACCCTCCAATCGCTTAATTTATCATATTTTTTTAAATTAATACTTTTCTTCCAGTTATCGGCTGTCTTTACATTTCTTATAGGTCCTCTCCAACCGTGTCTTCTGTCGTAAAGCCGGACATGCTTTCTCAATGCTGCAGTTGCTATCGATTGAAGGTTATTATCCAATGAAGTTTTGACGTATAGTCCTTGTTTATAAAGAACATCTTCACCATATTTTTCAAACAAAAAACGCCTCACTTCTTCTGTAAAAAAAAGGGACTCATTGTAAAAATTCAACTTTCTTTTTTTTAAAACAATTTTCTTTTTAATTTCTTTTTCATAACCGTTTTTGCTTAAAAAATTATTTTCTAGCATTCTTGCTAATACCCAGTCTTTTCTTTTTAAAGTGGTGTTTAGATTTCGATAGGGATTGTAGGTACTTGGAGCCTTTGGAAGGGTGGCTAACAATGCTGCTTCAGATACGCTCAGTTCTTTTAATGACTTGTCAAAATAAACCATACTTGCAGAAGCTATTCCATAAGCTCTTTCGCCAAGATAAATTTCATTAAGATAAAGCTCTAAAATTCTTTTTTTACTTAAATATTTTTCAATTCTAAATGCTAAAATTGCTTCTTTTACTTTTCGTGAGAGCGAGACATCTGAAGTGAGTAAAAAATTTTTTGCTACTTGTTGGGTAATGGTAGAAGCACCCTCCAATCTTTTTCCACTAATAATATTTTGAAGATTATTAAAGACAGCTCTAGTTATGCCTCTAGCGTCGATTCCAGGGTGATTAAAAAAGTTTTTATCTTCTGCGGATAAGAAAGCATTAATTACAAAATTTGGAATTTCATCAATACTAACAAAGGTTCTTTTTTGAACTGCAAAGTCAGCAGCTATGTCGCCATTATTATTATAAATTTTACTAGATACTGCAGGTTTGTAAGTTTCTAAAAAACGATAATTCGGTAAATCGTTGGAAAAATACCACAAGATCAAAAAGGCTGTTAAAAAACCTAAAAAAGCAATTGATAAAATACTTAATATTAAAGTTTTAATCATTTGACCCATGGTTTTCTTAAATCATTAAAAATTGTCATTTTTTTGATCTATTTATATCTTTTAACTATTACTTCTTTCAAAAGTGAGCAAATACAATATTATCTAAAGATTGAATATTAAAAAGTTTTTTATGAAAATTATTTTAAACAACACAAACTGGAAATTAATAACATGGAAAAAGAGATTCTTATTGATGCTTCTCAAGAGAAACAAACGAGAGTTGCTATCAAATCTGATAACGGAGTTGAAGAGTATGAGTATGAAAATGAGCAAAAGAAACAGCTTAAGGGAAATATATTCCTAGGCCGAATAAGTAGAATAGAGCCTTCTTTACAGGCAGCTTTTGTTGATTTTGGAAATGAGCGTCATGGCTTTTTAGCATTTAATGACATTCAAACTCAGTATTATCAAATACCTCTAGCTGACAAAGAGCTAATTCTTAAAGAAGAAGAAGAATTAAGGAAAGAACTAGAAGAAGAAACTAATGAACTTAGTCCCGAAGATTCTAATTCGTCCAACGAATCTGAAAGTGATGATTCTGAAGACAATTCTATTGAAAGTACACCAGATGAGGATTTAAAAAATTCTGAAGACAGGGAAGACAGCTCTGAAATAGAGAGTCCTGAGTTAGAAAAGAATTCTTACGAAAAAAAAATCAGCGATATTAGAGCTAAGAAGAAATTTAAAAGATATAGAATCCAAGAAGTAATCAAACCTGGGCAAATAATACTTCTTCAAATTGTAAAAGAAGAGCGTGGAAAAAAAGGAGCTGCTCTTACTACTTTCTTATCTCTGGCTGGAAAATATATAGTACTTATGCCAAACACTGCCAAAGGCGGGGGTATTTCTAGAAAAATTTTTAATTCTCAAGATAGAAAAAATATCAGAGGCATTATTAAAGAATTAACCATACCGGAAACAATGGGTTTGATTGTGCGAACTGCTGGTGCCAAAAAAACTCAAAATGAAATTAAAAATGATTTAGATGTACTGGTTCAGATATGGGAGGAGATAAAAGAAAAAACTTTAACGTCCAATGCTCCAACTATGATTCATGAAGAAGGAGATGTTATTTACAGAACAATCAGAGATTTTTTTAGCAATGACATAAAGGAAGTGACCGTTGATGGAGCAAAAGGTTTTGATAAAGCAAAAAAATATGCTGAGATTATTGCCAAAGATCAGGTAAAAAAAATAAAAAAATACAAAGGTAAAATTCCCTTATTCCACTCCAAGGAAATAGAAAAATATCTTAATCAAATTTTTGAACCAAGAATTAATTTAAAATCAGGCGGTTATTTAATCATCAATCCTACCGAAGCTTTGGTTGCGATCGATATTAACTCTGGAAGATCTACTAAGGAACGAAATATTGAAAAAACAGCCTTGAATACCAATATCGAAGCTGCTGTTGAAATTGCAAGACAGGCAAAACTTAGAGACTTGGCTGGTTTAATTGTAATCGATTTTATTGATATGGAAAACTATTCTAATCGAAGGTTAGTTGAAAAAAAATTAAAAGAAGCATTACGAAACGATAAAGCTAGAGTTCAGGTGGGAAAAATAAGTAATTTTGGCCTTCTTGAGATGACCAGACAAAGATTGCGGGAAAGCTCTATTCAATGGAAAACAATACTAAGTGTTGAATCCTTTTCTCAAAAGATACTAAAGCTTATAGAAGAAAAAATATTTTCTATCCCAAAAGTAAAAACAGTAGATGTGGATCTTCCTAAGAAAATTATCGATTTTATTCAAGCCAATATGAAGGATGAAATAGACTTTTTTGAGAAAAAATTTAAATTTAAAATAAAATTTAATGCTAATCCTGATTTTTTATCTGAAGACTTTAAAATATCTTTTAAAGACAGTAAGAAAAAAGAACTGGAAGAGTTAAAGAATGAAGAAGAAGTGGCTATTGAAGAGCCATTCAATAAAGAAAAAGCCTTCCATAAGGACACTTCTGATTCTGATGATAAGCCTGGTAAAAAAACTTTTCATAAAAAAAAGTTTCGTAAAAAGAAGTTTTTTAAAAAGAGAACAGGAAGTAGTTCGACCAATACAAAAGAAAAAGTGGTGGTTAAAAAAGATTCAGATTAATCAATTAAGCGTACTGTCCTGCTACATAGCCTGAAGACCAGGCCCACTGAAAATTGTATCCGCCTAAGTGGCCAGTTACATCCATAACCTCACCTATAAAAAATAACCCAGGGTACTTTAACGACATCATGGTCTTAGAAGAGATTTCATTCGTATCTACTCCTCCCAAGGTAACTTCGGCTGTTCGGTAACCTTCTGAACCTGTGGGGTTCACTGTCCAAGCGTTAATGGAATCGCTTAACTGTTGTAACACCTTGTTGGATAGTTCACATATATGTCCACTCACACCCTGCTCTTTACAAATCATCTGAGCTAATCGTTTAGGAAGTATCTCTGATATACTGCTTTGAATGTCCTGAGTGGGATAGTTTGTTTTAGCATTCTGTAATAAAGAAAATATATTGGCTTTTGGAGCAAGATTGATCCTTATCTTTTCTCCCAATGTCCAATAAGAAGAAATTTGTAATATCGAAGGTCCACTTAGTCCTCGGTGAGTAAATAACATTCCCTCTTCAAACAATGTTTTTTTAAAAGAAACTGCAGCCTCTACGGATAGACCACTTAATTCTTTACACATATTTAATAATTTTTCTGTGAATGTTAAAGGAACCAGTGCTGGTAAAGGTTCGATGATATTCATACCAAACTGCTCTGCTAGATCGTAACCAAATTTACTAGCGCCGATTTTAGGAATAGATAAACCTCCCGTTGCAACTATTAGAGAATGGCAAAAATGTTTCTTCAAATTGTATTCCACAAAGTATTGCTCCTCTTGCTTGCCTGCGTTTGTAATCTTAGTATCTTTTAGTATAGTAACCTTGGCTTTTTCACATTCTAGCAATAGCATATCGATAATTTGTTGGGCACTGTCATCACAAAATAATTGTCCTAATTTTTTTTCATGAAAGGCAATTTTATGTTTCTTAATCAAATCAATAAAGTCGTCTGCCGTGTATTGGCTTAAAGCCGATTTTACAAAATTAGGATTCTTTGAAATAAATTTATTAGCGTGGGTGTGAATATTGGTAAAATTACATCGTCCCCCACCCGAGATACGAATTTTTTCTCCAATCTTTTTGGCATGATCTATGACCAAAACACTTCTTCCTCTTTTGCCTGCTTCGATCGCACTCATTAAACCTGCAGCGCCTGCGCCAAGGATAATTACATCATATTGAGTCATGCCTAAATATACTTCATGCAAGTTAAGGTGTCTTTAAATGCTATGGTAGCTTTGTGCTGATGCTTAAACTCTTGTACCCCTTGATCAATTTCGTCTTGGCTAAGGTCTAAAAGGCAGGAGATATATCGCTTCTTAATCATGTCAATATATTTGCCTCTTCTAATTTTAACAGGAAAGTGAAATTTATTTTTGGTTAACCCAGATAGAGACTTTGTTATTATTTTTTGAAGTTTAACATCTCTTTTTAAACCTTGTTGTAACCTTGATTTCATCAATGGAAAACAGGGTATTTGATTGCGATGAGTTTCTAAACTAAAAATAAGTATTACCCCATTAGAAGACAGGTTGTTTTTACAAAGTCTTAATAATTTTTTAATTTGGGTGGGGTTAAAAAAATGAATAGTTTGCTTGATAAGAATAAGATCAAAAGAATTCTTATTTTTTTCCAAATAACTAAAAATATCTATTTTTTTAAATTTGATATTTTTGTCTTTGTCTGAATGTTTGATAATATCAATTCCTATTGGCTTGTTGAAAACTTTAAAGTTTCTCTTAAAGGCTCCTGCGATTTTACCACGGCCACAGCCAATATCTAAAATTCTCATATCTTTATGGAATCGAACTTGCTTGGAGACAAAAACACAGAAAGCATCAATGTATTTTTTGGATGATAACCAGTTATTGTGATCCCAATGTTTTAATAATTTCATAATAATACTTTAATCATGAATAGAATAACATTTCGAATACTTCTATTCAAAAATAGAAACAAACCATGTAAGGTTAATTCATGTTTGATAAATTTCATATTTTTTTAGGAGCAACTGTTGCAGATGCTGCCGCTAGGCCTTTGCATTGGATCTATGACCAAAAAACCCTACAAAAACATATTAAAGGAAAAAAAGACTTTGCTTTTTTAAAGGAGAATAAGAGCCCATTTTATTCTATCAAAACAGGCAAAGTGTCAGGATATAATGATGTAGGACAAGTAATGTTCCGCTCTTTGAAAGAAGATCAAAATGAAAAAGACATACTGTCTGTTTTTAAAAAAAATATAGTAAAAAACTTTGGTCCAGGTTCTTTGTATTGGAAGAACCTAACTTTGCGAAAAAAATATAAAAAAATTAAATGGAGAAGCAAGATTAAAGGCCCATGGATCCATCAAAATATTATGGAAACTATTAAAAATGTTAAAAAGAAGAAAAAAATTACAGGTGGAATTAAAGTAAATGAGTCCGATGGTTACTGTGCAGTACTTCCCTATTTCTTATATTATCAATCATTTAAAAATATAAAGCGCGTAGTGAGTGCGGTTGCAAATACCAAACTTAGTATGGAGTATGCTTTGGCTAAACTGATGATCATTGATTTGGCAGATAAAGGCTTAAAAAACCCGGTAGATGCTTTTCTTAAGCAAAATAAAAACAAATCTTATTTCAAAGGAGTAATTGTCAAAATTAAAGAAGTGAAAGCTCTTAAAAAAAAACCGCACAATATGGTGGTCAAAAAAATGGGAATGGCCTGCAGCTATCCAGGAACTTTCTGTGGTGCACTTCATGCTATTATTACTTCAAAAAATTACAAAAGCGCAGTGCTGAAGACAATTAAAGCGGGTGGATGCAATTGTTCTAGAGCTAATTTTGTGGGTGCGTACTTTGCTGCTTTTAAAGGAATTAAATCCATTCCTAAAGAATGGATCACAAAGACAGAAAATTCTAAATCCTTTTTACTTTAATAATTATGAAATACGCCAAAGGCACATCTTTATTTGTAATTACCTTGTTCACATCAGTTATTCTAAGCAATGCTTTCCTATTAAAAAACTACATAATCTCACCCGCATTTTTCTGCATAGTGATTGGTCTATTGGTGGGTAATGTTATTTCTGTTTCGAAATATACCAATCAATTAATAAATTTTGTTTTAACTAACATATTAAAGGTTGGAATTGCTTTGCTAGGAATTGGATTGAGTATTCACGAGCTCTTTAGGTATGGATTAAGCTCTCTGTTGTTAATTGTTATAAATATTCTTTTAGTTTTTTTTATTCTTCTGTTACTAGGAAAAGTTTTTAAAATTTCAAAAAATTTAATTATTTTAATAACGATGGGAACTAGTATTTGTGGGGTGACGGCTATTGCTGCAACTTCCACTATTATTAGATCAAACCAAACTGATACTGGTTATGCAATTGGTGTTGTAACTATTTTTGGTTTAATTGCAGTTTTAGTTTACCCTCATATGGCTCAATACATTTTTGGTGGAAATGATATAAATGCAGGAATTTTTTTAGGAGCAGCCATTCACGATACAGCACAAGTAAGTGCTGCTGGTCTTATTTATCAAGAAACGTTTTCTAGTCCTGTTGCTTTAGAAGCTTCTATGACTACAAAATTATTGAGAAACTCTTTTTTAATTATTTTAATACCATTGCTTACCTATTTCTATGAAAACAAAAAAAACAAAAATGGCTCGAATTCTGTTTTAAAGTTTTTTCCTTTTTTTGTTTTAGGCTTTATTTTGATTTCTTTATTTAGAACAGCAGGCGATATCTTTATCGCAAATACTCATTATCAAGAAGAATGGAAAAATTTCATAATAATAATTAAGTATATTTCAAAATACATGATTTTAATTTCCATGATCGCTTTGGGGCTAAAAATAAAAATAAATAAATTTAAACAGGTAGGATTTAAGCCGATAATTGCAGGGTTTGTTGCTGCAGCTGCTGTGGGCGTATCTAGTATAATTTTTTTAAGCTAACTTTTTTCCAAAATTTTTTTAACAATTACAGAAAATTCATATATACAATTGATTCATGATAAAAAAAATATCTCAAATGTTAACAGATGCAGCGAACATTTTATTTGATGATACTCAAAATGATTTGAGAGCTCTTCCAAAAACAGTACGATTACAGCTATTAATTGTGTTGAGTGGTGTGTGGTCTACAGCCTTTAGTTTGTGGGTTTTTACTAATGTGTTTTTTGTAACAGGCTGGGTGATTACTCTTATATCGCATTTATTAGTTATTTTTGCTGCTTACTACACCTTTAAACAATTTCACAATGCGAAGGAATTTAGAATACATTCGCAATATCATACTCCGACTAGATCTAGGCAAAACTTATGGATTGCAGGTAAAAAAGTAGAACTACCCAAAGGCGATCCCGGCGGTGAGCACGAGTAAGTATTTAAAAATTAATTTTTTTTACAAATATACGTTCACGTTATTATTTGCGCATAAAATCATTGAAGTTATTAGGTCAGTAAAGGTATAAAAAAATAGATGCTTATAAGCTATTTTTGCTTTAAAGCTTTTTTTTAACACTATGATAAATGCAGTTATATTTTTTTTACTTGGGTTTGGTCTTTTATATGTAGGGGGAGAAAGTACCTTACGAGGGACCTTGGCTTTAGCTCATAAATTAAAGTTATCCAAACTATTAGTCAGTGCTTTAGTGATTGGCTTTGGAACTAGCTTACCAGAATTAACTGTATCTTTAGAGGCGGTTCTAACTGGTTACCCTGATATTGCGTTGGGAAATATCATAGGAAGTAACACTGCCAATATTTTATTAGTTATAGCTATTGCTGCTATCTTAAGTCCCATCTTTACTAGTGAAAAAAGTGCCACTAAAGATGTGATGGTAATGTTGCTGTGCACCTTAGCTCTCATTGTAGTTAAAACTTTAGATTTGTTAAATGGCATGGTCGGTATTGCCTTTTTGATTGCCTTGTCTTTGTATGTTTTTTTTTCTTACCGATCAGATGTGGCTGATAAAAATCAACAACATGAACAAGCAAAGAAAGAAAAGTCTGGAATTAAGATTGCGTGTTACTGCTTAGTGGGAATAGCTTTGTTAATTGCGGGCGGGCATTTATTAATTAACTCTGCAGTGACGATAGCCAGATCTTTTAATATTTCAGAGGCAGTCATTGGTTTAACAGTGGTGGCTATAGGAACTTCTCTTCCAGAATTAACTACTGCTATACTTGCTTCTATTAAAAAACAAAACGACATCATTATTGGAAACATATTAGGAAGTAATATTTTTAATATTTTGGGAATTTTGGGAATTACTATTTTAGTTCAACCTATTCCCATCACAGAAGCTATGGCGAATAAAGGAATTATTGAAATGACAGTTGCATCTATACTGTTTGCTGGATTAGTATTCTTTCGCGTTCCTATTGGTCGTGTGACGGGAACGCTAATGCTATCTAGCTACTTTGCTTACCTATTTTTTATTTTGATGTAGTTGGCACAATCTAAAGTATCGCTTACTTTTGAGCTATTTGAATTAATTTTTGTACTTGTTAAAAAAAATAAACGCATAATTAATTGCTTCATTTAATTTTTTTCTATTTCTACCCGAACCAGATTCTTTCGTCATACATTTTTTAATAACTTCTTTTCTACTAGTTTGGGCACCGCTAAACCATCTAACCTTTCTATCTATTCCAAAGATTGCAATATCTTTAGAGCACCCATTAAATGCAACACCTTTTCCAATTTTCCCCTTAGTACTAAAAAAATGATTTACCTTAGGCATAAGAATATATTCAACCTTACTTCCTGTCTGCTTAATCATGTTGGTGTATGTTTCGCATGCTTGATAGTAGTAATGACTTTCTTCACCTTTTAAAATTAAAGTAGCAAAATTTACTTTTGTTGGTTCTATGACAGCATTACAACCTGGTTCAGCTGCAACAATTGCTTTAAAAGGGTATGGATCATTTTTGTAACTCTTGGGATGAAAGTAACCTAAGGTTTTTTCAGCGCCCCAACTAAATCCTGTGTAAAAAAAATTATTAGCATCTAATCTGCTATCTTTAGCTAAAATTTTTTTTAATGCTATAGCGTAGTCAGTGCCCTGGGGGAATTTTTTTTTGTCAGTTGGTTTTATATTTTTTTTGTAAAACGCATCTATAGCTACGACTGCATAACCTTCCTTTAATCCTCTTTTTATTATTCTTTTAGAATACTCATCTGATTTACCTTTGCTTCTTTTAAACTTATGTGTGTCTCTTGAGCTGCCGTGCTGAGTTATGATAACTGGTAATTTCTCAGTTGTATTTTTTGGTAAATATAATTCTGCCACGACATCATCTTTTCCAGGATATTTTTTGTCAGGGCTTTTAAAGTGAATAGACTCTATAGTTTTCGGAAAGGCCTCAAAGCTAAAAAATAAACAAAAAATAAAGCAAAAATAAATTTTCATATACAAAAAATATATAAAATATTTAATAGAATGTGTACTAGTATTTTTTCTTAATAAATCTAATAATACTTTTTTCTAAGGTTACGCTCATAACGACGGTACCTTCCCTGTTTGGATGAATACCATCGCTTTGATTAAGCTCAGGTTTCATTGCAACTCCTTCTAATAAGAAAGGAATAAGAGGCAATTTATATTGAGTGGCTAAAGAAGGATAAATTCGATCAAAGTTTTTTTTATAGCCTATTCCATGAGTGGTAGGAGCCAGCATTCCGGCCAAGATTATTTTAATATTTTTGCCTTGTGCAATTTGAATAATATTATCTAAATTTTTTTTTGTTTCTTGAGGGTCAATACCTCGTAACATATCATTGGCACCCAATCCTAAAATCAATAAATCAATATTAGGTTCTTCTAAAGTCCATTTAACTCTATTCAGTCCACCCGAAGAGGTGCTTCCAGAAACACTGCCATTAATAATTTTGATATTATAACCTTTTTTTTGAAGATTCTTTTCAAGGACCATTGATAATTGCTGTTCTTTTGGCAAACCGTATCCCGCCATCAAACTATCTCCTACAAGCACTACTTTATCTTGTGCTGAGGCGGTTATGCTCACTAGACACAGTACAATAATTTTAATAATTAAACTTTTATTCATGTCTACTCTTCTTAAATTAAAAAAGATCAATCTTAAATACCAAACAGGCAAAGAAGTCATAAAAGTTTTACAAAACATTAACTTTGAAACTAAAACCAAAGAAACCATCTCTATTGTAGGCGAAAGCGGCTCTGGAAAAACTAGTCTCATCATGCTGATTGCAGGATTGGAGAAAGTCACCTCAGGTAAGATCTTTTTTCAAGATCAGGAAATTACGAAATTAAATGAAGATGAGGTCTCAGAAATTAGAAGAAAACATATAGGAATCATTTTTCAGTCTTTTTATTTAATTCCAAATTATACTGCTGTAGAAAATGTTGCTCTCACTTTAGAATTAAATAAATTCACCAACCCCAATGAACGAGCGAAAGAATTGTTAGATCGTTTTGGTCTAAAGCATCGTTTGAACAATCTACCCAGTCAATTATCAGGAGGAGAGCAACAACGAGTTGCTATTGCACGTGCCATTGCCATGAAACCAGAATTGATTTTAGCAGATGAGCCTACCGGAAACTTAGATAGTGACAACTCAGCGATGATTGCAGATATTTTATTTAAATATGTCAAAGAAGAAGGCTCTTCTTTAATCATGGTGACCCATGATCCCAAACTGGCCAACCGAGCAAAAAGAAAAATCAAAATCAAAGATGGGAACATTGCTTAAATCCACCGAGCTAGGCTTAATTGTTACATATGCTCTAAGAGATTTGGGCAGAAATTATAAAAAAATTTCTAGCATTGTTATTACCCTTTTTATTAGCTTGTTCGTCTTGAGCTCTATCTTGACTATTGAACAGAGTTTAAAAAAAGAACTGAATGATAATTCTAGAGCTCTACTCGGAGGGGATCTTGAAATTGATTATAATAGAATTCCAGGCAATCTAACTTTAGTAAACAAAGTAAAGGAATTTGCCACCATCTCGCAGATGGTCGAATTCACCACAATGCTTTCAACTAACAATAAAGAAAATAATCAATCTCTATTTACTATAATTAAAACTGTAGATGAGCTTTATCCTTTATATGGAGAGGTTATGTATGAGCCTCAAGGAGCTTTACAAAGAATTCACCAAGAACAAAATACCATTTTAGTAAATGAAAATATTTACAAAACATTACAGTTAAAAGTGAATGACAAGATCAAAGTTCAAGATCAGCTTTTTAGCGTAGTAGGTGTGATTAAATCGGTTCCTGATGTTAGTGGATTTGTTACCTTTGGTGATTTTGCCTTAGCAGGCAAACAAACTCTAGAACTCCTACAATTAAATAATTTAGGAAGCTTTTTAAATCATGAATATAAAGTGCGGTTTCCAGAAGGGGCAAACACTCAAGCATTAAGAACTAGAATTCAAAAACTATTTGAAGAGGACAAAAAAGTAAGCTTACGCTATCCAGAAAATTCAGCGAGCGGATTAAAAAGAGTGATTAACAATTTTTCTCAGTTCCTGTCTTTAGTTTCTATTAGTGCGATGCTAATTGCTGGAATTGGAATTGCTAATACCCTGCTCTCTTTTATTAATCAAAACAACATGTCCATTGCTGTAAGAAAAGCCCTTGGCTTTAATTCTTTCAGCATTAAGGCAATTTATTATTTACAATTATTTATTTTATTAAGTGTCATTAGTATTTTTGCTTATGGATTAAGCTTCTTATTGGTTCCTCTTGCAGATGGTTATCTATCTTCCAATCTAGGGCTTAACATTAAACCTATTTTTTCTTTTATTAATTTTTTTAAAATATTTTTAGTGGGTCTTTTGGTGTTAGTTATTTTTTCGATCCCTACTATTAATGCTATCGACCAAGTTAAAGCTTCTAACTTATTTAGAAACGTATTTCAAAATTTGCAGTTTTTTTATACCAAAACATCTATTGCGGTTAGTTTATGTTTATTAGGACTGCTCATTCTTTTATTCACCTTAGGTTCGGCAAGACCTATTTACAGTTTGGGTTACTTTGCAGCTTTCTTTGTTTGTTTAATAGTTTTTTTCTTATTATCAAAACTTATTGTTTATTTATTAAAAACATTAAAAAATACTTCTAATATCTCTTTAAAGGTATCCATTAAGAATATTACCCAAACCAAAAGCATTACGCCCATCACTATTATGTCTTTGGGGTTAGGGGTAACTTTGCTTTTAACTTTGGCTTTGGTGGGTACTAATTTTAAAAGAGAAATTGGTAAATCTATTCCTGATATTGCACCTGATTATTTTTTTCTAGGAATTCAGAATGGTGAAGAAAATAAATTTACAAAAGCTATTGTTGCCATGGATCCCAATGTTCATTTGGAAGTAGTTCCTATTATTTCTTCTGGAATTTCTAAAATTAATGGAGTAGATCCTGCATCTTATATTACCGCTGATAACGATAGTTCTTGGGTGATCGGCAGAGAGCGCCGTTCCTCTTGGGTTGATGAACCTCCTATAGATAATCCAATTGTGGAAGGAAACTGGTGGGACCTTAATAAGCCGGATCAATTACAAATTTCTTTAGACGCAAAAGTTGGGAAAGATTTTGAAATAAAACTAGGGGATATCTTCACTCTTAATATTTATGGAAGAGAAATCGAAGGCACCATTGTTAACTTTAGAGATGTAGAATATCGAGACCTCAGTATTAATTTTGCTATGCTATTTAACCCTCAATTTGCAAAAAACATACCCCATGAATACCTGGCAACTGCAAAATTTAAAGACCCTAAGCAATTTAATGAGGCAAAAATGCTAGAAGTGCTGCCTAGTCTTTCTATGATTAAAATTGCTGACTACTTAACCAAAGTTACCGATATATTAAATAAAATATTTATTGCTGTTATTCTTATCTCAGCCATTACTATTATTATTGGTCTTATCGTAATCTCTAGCGCCATTATGGTTCAGGGGAAAGTAAAAGAGTTTCAAAATTTAGTCTTTAAAATTTTAGGTTTTTCTAAAAGAGAGGTCGTGATGTCTTCTATTATTGAGTTTGTAATTATCTTTTCATCAGTGATATTAATTGCTGTATTCTTCGCAACGGTTGGATCTAAGTTTGTCATTCAAACTATTTTTAATTTAGTTTGGTTGTTTGATTTGAAAGTGCTGTTTTATCTTGGTGGTTCAATTGGACTAGTTACCTTAATTCTTATTATGCTAACCAATTTAAAATATTTAAACCCTAAGGTTTATCCCCTGATTAGAAATCAATAAATTTTTTTTTACTTAGTGGATGAAGTTCCTTTTTTATCCAAGGTAACTGTCTTGCCCATAATAACCACTAACTGATCTGGATAGGCATACCCAGTTCCCTTATTGTGATCTATGATAGCTCCAATCCCACCTCCAAAAATAACATTGCCCCACATATCTCCGCCCGCTCTAGAAATTGCCTTCAACAATCCGCTTGGGTGACCATCTTTTTTACATTCAACTGACAAATCTTTAGATGATCTTGAAATATTTACAAACTGTGGAGTTTTAGCTTCCCATGCTCCTTTATCATTCAATAATGTACACTTCGCTCCTTCTAAGGAGTTTCCCTTTATATCTTTGGCTGTAACTGATACAGGCTGAACACTTGATCCAGTTATGCTTGCGCAATTAGCAATAAATAAAAATAAAATAATTGTTGAAATTTTTTTCATAAAGTAATTATATTTTTTTCAACATACTGCATAAAATGATTGAATCCTAAAGGTTTGTTCTCTAATTAAAAATCAACAGTTCAACTAAAAGTTGTTGAAACTTTAAGAAAAATTTAGATATAAATTAATTAATATGTCTAAATACGATGTAATAATTGTTGGAGCAGGTAATGCAGCGCAAGCTGCTGCTTTATCAGCAAAAGAAAGTGGTGCTGATAAAGTTGTAATTTTAGAAAAAGCACACGAAGAGATGAGAGGTGGAAACACTCATTGGTCTGGTGGAATTTTAAGAATTGCTTTTGATGATTCTAGAATGCTTAAGCCATTTTTACCTGGTGTGGAAAATAAATTTCTTAATTTTTATGACGGCATTCAACCTTATACCAAAAAAAGATATAAAGAGGATTTGTTAAGAGTAACGCAAGGCAGGTCTGATCCAGAACTAGCAAATATATTAATAGATAATTCTTACGACACAGTTAAATGGGCTGTAGAAAAAGCTAAAATTGAATGTGAACCTGCCTGCTCTGTTTGCGGAGTGTTAGTTAATGGTCAATGGACTTTTCCTGGAGGCGTAGTAATACGAGCAAAACATGAAGGTAAAGGTTTGTCAGCTTCCTGGTTTGAAGCATCTAAAAATGCTGGAATAGAAATAAGATATGGCTCAGGAGCTTTGGAATTATTACAAAACGATAAAGGGAAAGTGATTGGAGTTTTATCCAAAGAAAAAGATGGATTAAAAAAATTATATGCAAAGGCAGTAGTATTAGGATGCGGTGGATTTGAAGCGAATTCACAAATGAGAGCTCAGTACTTAGGTGAGCCTTGGGACCAAGCGAAAGTTAGAGGAACTTCATTTAATCAAGGAGATGGTTTGCGAATGGCCCTATCTATAGGGGCTATGCCTTGCGGTCAGTGGACTGGCAGACATTCAACACCAATTGATGCTGATTGGCCAGACTTTGCAGATCGTGAAAGAGGAGATCAGTCCAATAGATTGTCCTATTCCTTTGGAATTATGATCAATAGAAAAGGATTGAGATTTGTTGATGAGGGAGAAGATACAAAACTTTACACATATGCAAAGTTTGGAGCTGAAATATTAAAACAACCAGGTGGCAAAGCGTATCAAATTTTTGATCAAAAAACTGTTCAACATCTAGAACCAAGATATAAAACTGGAGAGCCTATTGTTGCTGACACTATTGATGAGCTTGTTGAAGGAATGGATATTGATGATAAAGCTCAAGCTCTAAAAACTATCAAAGAATATAACTTGTGCGCACAATCTGCTAATAATTTTGATCCTACATGCAAAGACGGCTTGTCGACTGTTGATTTAAGCCTACCAAAAAGTAACTGGGCAACAAAAATTGATGAGCCTCCTTATGAAGCCTACCCTACAACTGGCGGTATTACTTTTACTTTTGGAGGTTTAAAAATAAATTCTGATGCTCAAGTAATTGGGACGGATTGGAGACCTATTCCAGGATTGTTTACATGTGGTGAAATGGTGGGTGGGCTATTTCATTACAACTATCCAGGAGGAGCTGGTTTAGTTTCTGGACAAGTTTTTGGAAGAATTGCAGGAAAAAGCGCTGCAAATGAAATATAATAAAATTTATAAGAAAATTTTTTAATTAATCTTTTTGTTCAGTCGCTTCCGATTCGTATCTTTTGGAATTCTGAATATATCTTTGTGCATTCTCATGAATAGCTTTGATCTCTTCATCTGTTACTTCACGAATTACTTTTCCAGGAGAGCCCATTACTAAAGATCGTTCAGGTATTTTTTTTCCTTCAGTAATTAAAGAGTTCGCACCAATGATAGAATTTTTACCAATATGAGCTCCATTTAAAATAGTAGCACCCATTCCAATTAAAGAATCATCTTCAATACTACATCCATGTAAAATGACAGAGTGGCCTACGGTAATTCTTTTGCCGATTATTAATTTGCAATCTTTGTCTGTATGTAAAACACTGTTGTCTTGAATGTTAGTTCCTTCATCAATGGAAATCGTTTCAATATCTCCTCGCAATACTGCTCCGTACCAAATATTAACATCATTTTTTAAAACAACATCTCCAGTTACAATTGCTGTGGGGGCAATCCAAACCCTACCCTCTCTTTTAACCTTTACGCTTCCTAAGGAATAAATCATGGTTCATTCATAGCAAAGTTTGTAGTATTAAGTAAATAAAATGTTCTTAGTATTATGTCCTTAATCGAAACTCCTATTTGTAATTTTAACGAGCCTATCCAAGAATTTTCCTTGCTATCTACGAAAGAAATCACTGTAAGCTTAAAGGATATTCAAGGTCCGGGAGGAACATTGATTATGTTTATTTGTAATCACTGTCCTTATGTCCAAGCAATCATGAAAGAAGCTGTAACCATTAGCAATACGATTAAGGGTCTTGGTATTCATACCGTTGCCATCATGCCAAATGATACTGAGTATGAATCTGAGGATAGCTTTGATAATATGAAATTGTTTTCAAAAAAAAATCATTTTTCTTTTCCTTACCTGCTAGATGAAACTCAAGAGATAGCAAAAAAATTTGGTGCAGTCTGTACCCCTGATTTTTTTGGCTATAATAACAAAGGGCAACTTCAATATCGAGGTAGAATAAGAAGACTCAATCATTTAACCCCTGTTATGGAAGGTGAAAGTGAATTATTGTCAGCAATGAAATTAATTGCTAGCAATGGACAAGGGCCTAAAAAACAGTTTGCTAGTATGGGCTGTAGTATAAAATGGAAATAATATGTTTGTCATAACCACTAGAAGTTTTCCTCCAGAAGTCGGTGGAATGCAGACGCTACTAGGTGATCTGGCTCACAATCTTACTAGGCATGGAAAGGTTCAAGTGTTTGCTGACTCTGCTGATGGAGATTCTGATTTTGATAATCAGCAAATCTATAGAATAGAACGTATTAAAGGTTTTAAATTTCTTCAAAAATATAGAAAAAAAAATCAAGTAGAAATATTTTGCAGTGAACAAAAAGATATACGAGCATTAATTGCAGACCACTGGAAAAGTATTGAAAAAGTATCTGAAAATCTATGTAAAAAAATACCCACCCTATGCTTAATTCACGGAAAAGATATCAACCAACCGCTACGAAGCTTACGCCATACAAGAATGCTTAATAGTTTAAAAAAAACAAAATACATTATTGCCAATTCTCAATTCACAAAAAATCTTGCTATAGAAAAAGGAGTTCCTTCTAATAAAATTAAAGTAATTAATCCTGGAATTACCGCTCCTCTAAAAACAGATTCAGATGCAAAAGCACAGGCCTTGGAATTGTTTGGTAACACGAGTCCTAAGTTGATTAGCGTGACTAGACTGGAGCGAAGAAAAGGACTTCATTCAGTTATTTTGTCTTTAAAAAATTTACAAGCGATCCATCCTAATTTTTTATACTTAATTGTAGGAGAAGGTGAACAGGAAGAAGATCTACGTTCCATCACTAGTCATATGGATTTAGAGACTAATGTAATTTTCTTAGGAGATGTAAGAGAAGAATTAAAGAATGCTTTATTGGAAGCTGCGGATATATTTTTAATGCCCTCTATTGAAGATAAAGCTTCTGTAGAAGGATTTGGTATTTCTTTTTTAGAAGCTTCTTGCTTTAAAACTCCCAGCATAGGTGGGTTAGTTGGTGGGGCTGCTGATATTATTAAGAACAATCAAACAGGTTTACTTTGCGACGGAACAGATCATGATGCTATTTACAATTGCTTACAGAAAATGCTTAAAAACGATAAACATTTAGAAATGGGACAGGCCGCAAAAGAATATTCCAAGGAATTTTACTGGAACAATCAAATTAAAAAATATTTACAATTAATCTAAACCTAAAGGAGACCCTATGACGTTTTTAAAACAGTATTTAAAATGGATTAGTACCGCACTGGTATTAACAGGAATTTTACTCACAAATCTTAACATCTATCCTCTCAATATTTTTTTTCATGGGTTGGGGGTCGTAGGCTGGACTATTTCTGGGATCTTAAACAAAGACAAAGCGATCATAACTAACTTCGGTTTGCAAATACCTCTTTTTTTATTGGGCTTTTACAAGTTAGCTTTTTAATAAAGGCTGCACATTGTCCCATACGGATGAGGCAGTGAGGTCTTCTAGATTCTCTGACATAATTGCTTTAAAATTTTTCGTTTCAATACTTACTTTTTGCGGAGAAGTGTGGGCTCCGAATAAAACTACCCCTTTGCATCCTAGATGAGCAGCTATATGAGCAGGTCCTGTGTCATTAGCAATGACAACGTCCGCATGCTGAATAATACTTGCTAGTTGAGAAAAGTTAGTAGGACGATCTCCATCTAGCAATACAGTTGTACTCAACTCTTTGCATAATTCTATTTCTCCAGGACCGGGTGCTACTACCATACTTATATCTGGTCTTTTATTTTTTATAATCTGAATAAGCTCCTGGTAATGTGGCCATCTTTTATGAGGTAATTTAGAAGAAGAAAAAGGAGATAAAAATATATACGGTTTAGAAGGTAAGTTGGAAAAATTTTTATCTACTGCCCATGAAAAATCTGGTGTTAGAGTATGTTCTGTAGAAATCGAACTACGTTGCAACTGAACTTGAAACCGTTTCAATACTCCATCTTGATCAAATGCTTCTTTGGTCTCCCCTGGTTGTAAAATAGTATATGAGGAAGACCATTGTTGAACATTAAACAAATACTTTCGGTAAAATTCTGTACGTGAAGAATTTTGCAAATCAATCACTTGAGAAAATTGTTGTTTAACAATTTTAGACATAAGCTCGTAAAGATAAAAAAAATTCCATCTAGCCTTTCTCTCATCTAACAATACATGATCCACATATGGACATTGCTCAAACAAAGATTGGTATGGTTTAGAGGTAAGAATAGAAATGGAACTAGCAGAAAAATGATTTCTAATATCTTTTAAAATACCTGAGATTTGAACTATATCTCCCAGAGAACCGTGTTTGATGATTAAAATATTTGACATAAACTAGTAATAAAATAACTAATAAACTTATGAATACCACAAATAAAATACTTTCGGAAATTTCTGCAGGCGAATTAATGGACAAAATAACTATTTTAGAAATTAAAAAAGTTAAGATTCCCGACCCTGAAAAGCAGGTTATTATTAATAAAGAATTAAATAGTTTGCATAGCACCTACCAAACCTCTCTAACGCCTAGTCCAGAATTACAAGAACAAATCACTAAGCTCAAAACCATTAATCTTAAACTATGGGATATAGAAGAGAGAAAAAGAGAATGTGAGCGACAAAAAAATTTCGGTGACAGTTTTGTTCAATTGGCCAGAAGCGTTTATATTGAAAATGATAATCGAGCTAAGATCAAAGCAGAAATTAACCGCCTCACCAACTCTACTATTTCAGAAGTTAAAAGCTATAAAGCTTATTAATCTAAATTTAAACTTGGGATGCGTGCTCTTAGTTTTGTAGGAAGCTCACTATCAATTTCAGCTATTACAAAACCAGTTCCTGTTTTTTTTTCTGCCAAAATAGCTCCATCTGGAGAAATGATAAGAGAATGTCCGTACGTTTCTCTTTGGTTTGGATGAGTTCCCACTTGTGCTGGAGCAAATACATAGGAAAAGTTTTCAATGGATCTTGCTTTTAACAAGCTATGCCAATGCTTCTCTCCTGTCGTTTTGGTAAAGGCTGCTGGAACACTTAAATAATCGCAACCAAGTTTGGCCAATTTTCTATACATTTTTGGAAAGCGAACGTCATAACAAATACTTAAACCTAACTTGCCCCAAGGAAGTTCTGCATGGACCAAATCTTTTCCGGCTAGAAACTTTTTAGACTCTTCGTATTTTTCTACTTTAGATAAGACTACATCAAACATATGTATTTTATCATAAAACGTAACAATTTCTCCTTTTGAATTAATTAGTAATGATCGATTAGCTAACTTGGTCGAAGAAATTTTAATAGGCATTCCTCCAATCAAGAACCACTTTTTCTTTTCTTTGCAAAAAACTTGGATCGTTTTTATGAAAGAATTATTTTCATATCCTTCTGACTTGGATAAAAGTTCTTTTGAATTGGAGGAAAAAATAGATGAATTTTCAGGAGTGACAATAAAGTCTGCTTTCGCTTGAATTGCTTGATTGGAAAAATTTAAGATACTTTGGGTATTTTGATCAACATCACTGCCACAGGTTAACTGCAAGCAAGCAACATTAAATTTCATATAAGATTATCTGTTAATAGAACTTACAAAATTCCAATTACAATCAAAACTTGGAATATACACTTCTGAAATTTTTGAGTTTCCAAAGTTTTTTTCTAAAGTGCTAATCCACTCATCTACTTGTTTTGGTTTTTTATTTTTAGAACCCACTTGCACTGTAATTACACCATCTTTTTTAACAATTCTTTTGACGTTATCTATATTTTTTTCCGCTAGGTTAATGCAGTAAGGATCGTCATTTAGATCTATGAACAAATGGTCATATTTTTGATCTTCACAATTAATAATATTTTTAAAGGCATCTCCCCAGATACAATTAACGTTGTTACTTTTGTTTATATTCTTAAAGACTTCTGGAAGATACTTTTGGCAAGCCTCTACCACTTCTCGGTCTAATTCAAACCAATCAACAAAGTTAAAACCATTTTTAATACATTCTCTCGCCACTCCTCCATCACCACCACCTATAATAGCTGCAGAACCATTGTTTGCAGATAAGGCTAGTGAAGAATTTACAAAGGTAGAAGAATATAAAATCTCATCACTTTCAGCCACTTGGATTTCATTGTCGATAAATAGTGCGTTCCCAAATTCTTTTAGCTTTAAAATTTCAATAAATTGACCCTGTTCTGATTTGAAGCTTTTAATAAACTCTTCCACCATGTAACTTTTTTGATGACCTTCTGAACTATAAATATCATGATAGGGATGAATAGTGTCTCGCGGAAATTCCTTTTTAACTACACTTGTGTGCTCAATTTCTTGCTTTAGAATATCATGAGCAACCATGGGACTAACTTTACCGCAGGTAAAAAAATCAAAACTAACAATCCCATTTTCAGGAAAGGTATGAAAGCTCATATGACTCTCTTTTAATAGGGCAATCATAGTAAGACCTTGGGGGCTAAATTCGTATTTAGAAATATTTACAATGCCAACTTTCGCAGCTTTGGCAATTTTATTAATAACATTCTCGTAAAACTCAGGGCTATATTCCTTCTTAACTCCTAGAAAATCTAGAGTAACGTGATCTCCTACTTTAACCATATCTTGCCCCTTTTAATTGAAAATTTTTTATATAGAAGTGAGAAAAAAAATCAACTACTTAACCCAAGAAAAATTTTTAGCCTTTTCTAGAAAAAGTTGAGAACCTTTTTTGCAATTTTCTAACCAATCATTGCTGGCATTTTCATCTGCATTGTCTGATATAAATTTAAAACACTTAAAACGAACATTGTGAAGCTTGCAAATTTTAGCTAGAGCATACGCTTCCATGTCTACCACATCTACATTCATTTCAATTTTACCTTGGACAAAGCTATCTCCTGTTCCACATGAGCATCCAGCGTCATTGGTGATGATCTCATGAATAGAATCAAAAGGAGTTTCTCCTAACTTTAAATTCATTAATCCTCTCACATCCATATCTCTTTGATAAAATTTAGTAACTTCAATCAAGCCTTTTATTTCCTTGTTGAGAGAGCCGACACTGCCAAAATTAACAATTTCTTCAGGCTTATGTTTTAAAATTAGCTGTGTAATGGCATGGGTTGCATTAATTTTTCCCACTCCGGTAAAATGAAAAAAATCTAAATTTGGAACCTCTTCTTTTAGTGCCGCTACAAATAATCTTTTCATAATACTTGAATAATATAGTAATAATTTAAAATATGAATTTAAAAAAATATATCAGATCTATTCCTAACTATCCTAAAAAAGGAATTTTATTTAGAGACATAACTACCTTGCTCGAAGACCCCAAGGCATTTAGCTATGTTATTAAAAAAATGCACGCCATTTCAAAAAAAATACCTCATACTAAAATTGCCGCTATTGAAGCAAGAGGGTTTGTGTTTGCCGCAACTCTTGCTTATCTAAACAAAAAACCTTTAGTTTTATTAAGAAAAAAAAACAAATTACCAGGAGCTACTATCTCTCAAAAATTCAAACTTGAATATGGAACAGGTATTATCGAAGTTCATAAAAATTCTCTCAACAAAAATGATAAAGTGATTATTGTAGATGACTTAATTGCAACTGGGGGTACCGCACTTGCTTCCGCAAAAATAGTAGAAAAATGCAAAGCTAAAGTATCTGCTTTTTTATTTTTAATTGATTTATTTGATTTGCCAGGAAATAACAAATTGCTTGCTCGGGGCTATAAGACGTTTAAATTAATTGATTTTCCAGGTCACTAATTAATAATTCCAATTTTTTTCTGTCGGTAAATAATAAACAGACCACTTGCTATCACAATAGAAGCTCCTGCTATCATATGGTACGAGGGAATTTCTTGAAAAAATAAATATCCAAATAACAAACCCCAGATAATCACGGTATATCTAAAAGTGGAGGTGGAAGAGATGGACGCAATCTTAACCGTAGCAACAGAACAAATATAAGCACAGGAAAGTAGAATAGCTGAAATTAAAATCAAGATTAATTCATTTAAAAGAATAGGCTTTAAATGAAACAGCATATAAATTCCGTAGCAAATACACACTACAAAACAAGTGACAAAAGCAATTTGAATACTATCAAACTTATCTTGGAAGGTTCTGGTGTACGTGTCTCTATAAGTAATTAAAATCGCTGCTATGAGTGGAAAAGCAAAGGCATAGCCAAATTCTAATTCTCCTGGGTTCACTACAACCAGTACTCCCACAAATCCTAAAATGACAGCACTCCATCTTCTCCAGCCTACTACTTCTTTTAATAAAATAGCACCTGATGCTGTGATTAAAATTGGTGCTAGATTCAACAATACATACAAATCTGCAAAAGGTAGGGATGCTAGACCAAGAAAAAAAAATATTCCACAAACAGCTTCTATCAGCCCTCTAGTAAGAAGATGTTTTGATGTAAGCATTCTTTTTAACTCTAATTGTTTTTTTACAAACAAAATCAAGCCAATAAACAACGTTGCAAATACTCCACGAATAAAAACTATCTGACCTAAAAAAGAGATATCATTATTATGAATTAAAAGAACATATTTAACAAAACCATCGTTGGCAGCAAAAAAAAATTGGGACAAGATCATAAATATAATCCCTTGTGTTTCTAAAGATTGTTTTTTGAATTGCTTCAGCATATTTCTGCTTATATGCTCAAATTAAATAAAAGCTATATTCATAATTCATATTCAATTTCCTCTTAAAATGAGTATAGTCAATCTTTCTATGAAGAAAGTTCTGCTCACTATATTACTTGTAATGCTTTTCCAAAATAACTCTCCAGCTAATCATCATTTTCCTATTTCCAGAGATTCTAAGGCAGCAGTAGAACAAGGAAAATTTCTATACAATCAGAATTGTGCTTCTTGCCATCAAGTTAACTTGTCAGGTGCTAAAGGTTGGAATATGAAATTAGATGAAGATGGTCAGCGACTAGCTCCTCCTTTAAATGGAACTGCACACACTTGGCATCACCCAGATTCTATGCTGCACAATGTAATTAAATATGGGTATACTAAAACAATTAAAGATTACAAAGGTAAGATGCTAGGCTTTGGAGATAAGCTAACAGATCAAAATATTGATCATATTCTTGCTTATATAAAATCTACTTGGAATGACGAAATATACCAACGTCAAATGCAAATAAGCTCTCCAAACTAATAAATATGGATACCACCAACACTTCCTTTCATTGGGGCTGCAAACATACTTGGAAAAGAAGCGCTAACAATACCATGTGGTGCGTGATTGGTTGTTCGATTGGAGATTTTGGAACTATTTTATTTTTTCAACTAAGCCAAATTTCTTTTCCTACTTTAGGTATTATGATTTTAGCTATTATAAACGGTTTGCTGACTAGCATCATGCTAGAGACTTATATTTTAATAAGGCAGAAATTTTCTTTTTCTAGAGCTTTAAAAACTGCTTGTGGGATGAGTTTTATTTCTATGGTTAGTATGGAAATTGCCATGAATATAACCGACTATGCTTTCACCGGAGGCGCAATGCTCGTTTGGTGGGTTGTGCCGATTATGTTATTGGTTGGGTTTGTAACTCCTTGGCCTTATAATTATTGGAGACTAAAAAAATTCAATCAAGCTTGTCACTAACCTGTTATTTTAGTGTTGAACTTTACTTTTAATTAAATTGTTTTGACAAATTATGACTTTTTGTAAATTTCTTTTTTTAAGTATCTTGCTATTTACTAGTAGCGCCTTTTCTCAAGAAAAAGTTTATGTAGTTGATGGGGATACTATTCATATTGGTTTTAACAAGTATCGCTTCTCAGGAATAGATACGCCTGAAATGAAACAAATCTGCAGTAAAGATAATAAAACTATTATGTGTGGTGTGTTAGCCAAAAATGCCTTAATCAAAAAAATTAATAACCGTCATGTTGTTTGCAAAAAAGAAACGATTGATCGATATAAAAGAATTGTTGCTGAATGTTTTGTAAATAACGAAAGCTTATCTAAATATTTGGTTCGAAATGGATATGCATTTGCCTACCGTAAGTATTCTAAAAAATTTATCGAAGACGAGCGCTATGCACAAGAAAACAAGCTAGGCTTGTGGTCCATGACTTTTGAATATCCTTGGGAATACCGAAGAAAATTAAGATCTAAATAAATTTTTGAGAAATACGGTCAAAAATAATAGCAATCAAAACAATTCCTATTCCACCAACGAGAGCCTGACCAATATCCAATCTTCCTAAACCTACATAAACTGTAAGTCCTAAACCACCTGCTCCAATCAAAGCTGCAATCACTGCCATAGATAAAGATAACATAAGGGTTTGATTTACCCCTGCCATAATAGTTTTTAGCGCTAACGGTAGTTCAATTTTGTAAAGTACTTGCCACTTATTACAGCCTAAGGCTCTTGCTGCATCTTTAAATCTTTTTTCTACCTGTCTTAATCCTAAATTAGTCAGACGGATCACAGGTGCAATCGAGAAAATAATAATAGCAATTACTCCTGGAGTAATTCCAATTCCAAATAACATCACCACAGGAATTAAATAAACAAAACTAGGTATAGTCTGCATCACATCCAAGATCGGCCTTAATATTTTTTCAAATAAATTACTTCTAGATGCGGCAATACCAATAGGAATTCCAATCACAGAACAAAATAAAACAGCTGTAATAATCATGGCCATGGTTGTCATGGTTTCTTCCCAGACATCAACTAGATCAATAAAAATTAAACTGCAAAAAGTAAAAATGGAAAATTTAATTCCATTGGTTCTAAAAGCAAAATAAGCAAAGAAAAAAATAACGATAGGTAAAGGAACTAAATTAAAAAAATAATCCAAACTATTTAAAACACTATCGATGGGAACAGATAACTTCTTAAAGAGTGGTCGTTGATCAAACAACCACTCTTTGAAGTATTTTTCTACCCATTCCGATAATGGAATGTAAGCGTACGTCGATGGATTAAAAATGTTCAATTAACTATTTTGCAGCTGCAATCCAGCTATCAAATGTTTTTTGATTTATTTTAACCCATGCTTTGGCATGATCTTTTACTTGTCTCTCACTTTTTTCACCTTTATTCATCTGCATATTTTGTGCTGCGATATCAGTTAAAGGAATAGACGCTACTTTTAATAGCTTTTCCACTTTTGGATTTTTTTTCAAAAATGCCACGTTTGCAGCTGGACGAATATCATCCGCACCAAAACCTAAATTAATAGAAGGTTTTGTTGCATTAGCCACTTCTGTAACTTTTGTTTTTGAGTAAGGAACTTCAATCCAAACTACATCCGTACCAAGTTTAAATGCACCAACAGTCCAGTTAGGAGTCCAAGTATAAAATAGAACTGATTTTCCATTTTTATATCTCGCTAAAGCATCAGCCATCGAAGCAGAGTATTCTGCTTGAATAGGATTGATGAATTCTCCCAATTTAAGTTCTGCAAAATGCTTCGTAATTTGCTTTTCACATCCCCATCCTGGAGGACACGCAACCATATCTGCTTTGCCATCATTGTTGGCATCAAATTGTTTTGCATGTTTCTTAATATCTAGAACGCTTTTGATGTTAAGACGGTCAGCCGTTTTTTTGTCTACCAAATATCCTTGAAGACCACCCTTTTTCATAACATAGCCAACTTTTTTAACTTTTCCCTTAGTTTCAGCTAGATACGTATCGTGGGTTCCAAACCATCCATTGACCCACAAGTCTAAATCCCCTTGGGCAGCTGCCACATAAAAGATAGAGGGCTTGATAGCCTTTGGTTCTGTAACTTTATAACCTAGCTCTTCTAAGGCCATTTTATAAACTTCAGCCTGGAAATATCCTGTATCCCAGTTAGCCTTAGCCATCTTAACTTCCTTATTGTCTTGGCCAGAACATGCTGCCAAAACAAACAAAGACAGATAAATTATTGATTTTAGTGTTTTCACTGTATTCCTTCCATTGAATATTGATTGATTTTGTTAGGTTTTAACATGCATGTCATGTCAATGTAACCGTGATTCAACTAAAAGGTGTAATATAATTATTTTTTTACTTAGTTTTTAAATTATTTATTGCTCACAAGTTATAATATTGTTCAATTAAACGCTTAAATAGATTTTTTAAACTTATTTTATTTTAATTTTTTTGAGTTTATCTAGAGATAATATGAGAAAAACAACGATTCAGTAGTTATTTAAAAATAATCTTATCTACTATTTTTTTGGCCAATGGTGCCACTATAGAACCTGCTACGATCGCTACCGGAAAACTAAATTTCCAAGCAGAGAGAAATCTACCAATATAACCATTGTTAATTCCCGTATTGATCGCAGTAATTACTAAGGTCATAACCATACTTAATCCAAAAGCTAAGACTAAGGTATACCAAATTTGATAGTATTTTTTAGGAAGCCTTATTTTATAAATGTAAATCTGGGTTTAATAATTGTTTCGCTGCATGTTTTTAATCTTTCTAATAACAATATTTAAAACTACTTTAAAAGTCATCATTTTTTTAATCTAAATAAGGAAAGTATAAAAAATAACAACGATGTAGTGATTATTGAAGGACCGGAGGGAGTATTTATCTCAAGTGATGCATAGAGACCTATTAAGACTGACAACAATCCAAATATTATTGATATTATAACCATTTGCTTAGGACTGTTTGAAAGATTTCTTGCAGCTGCAGCAGGAATAATCATCATGCCAGTTATCAATAACAAACCTACCATTTTAATTGAAATTGCAATTATGGCTGCCATTAATATTGTAAATAAAATATTATATTTTTCAGGGCTTAATCCTTCAGCTTCTGCTATTTCATAATTAACAGTAGATGCAAATAAAGGTTTCCAAATTAATGATAAAATTAGAATTATTACTGCACCACCTATCCATATAATAAGTAAATCACTCAATGTTACTGAAAGTATATCACCAAACAATAACCCCATAATATCAAATCTTATAAAAGATAGAAAACCTAGAACAACCAATCCAATCGCTAAAGACGAATGAGCCAAAAGTCCCAACAAAGCATCTCCGGCTAAATTGGTATTTTTTTGCAACCTTATTAGGATTATTGCAACTATAGATGAAACAATAAACACAGATAAGGAAATATTTATGTCGAAAGAAATTGAAAAAGTAACACCCAATAAAGCTGCATGGGAAAGGGTATCTCCAAAAAAAGACAATCGCCTCCAAATAACAAAGCAACCCAAGGGCCCTGTAACAAGCGCTATCCCAACACCTGCAATTAAAGCCCTTATAAAAAAATCATCAATCATTAAGGGTTATAGTTTTTTTTTTAACAATACCCCATCCGAAGAATGGGCATGGTCATGTCGGTGTTCGTAAACAGATAATATTTTTGAAGCCTGTTCACCAAATAATTCTTGATAATTTTTATTTTGGGCAACGTCATTGGGTGTTCCAGAACAGCAAATATGGCCATTAAGACAAACTACGTAATCCGTAGCAGACATAACCACATGTAAGTCATGAGAAATTAAAAGTATTCCACATTGCAACCTATCAGATATCTTTTTGATAACTTCATACAAAGCAACTTCACCTGCAAAGTCTACTCCCTGAACTGGCTCATCTAAAATTAATAAGTCAGGTTTTTTACCAATTGCTCGAGCTAACAATACTCGTTGAAATTCTCCACCAGAAAGACTTCTTAAATTTCTATTCTTAAGATGTGTTACTTCGGTTAATTTTAAAGCTTGATCAATATCTTCATCAGTCAATTCTTGTGTAAGGATCATAAAATCTTTTACCCGAATGGGCAAAGTCCAATCGATATTAATCTTTTGGGGTACATAGCCAATATTCTTTGCAAATGACGTGACCTCACCTTCTATGTTTTTGTGAATTCCTAATACGATTTTAGCTGTTGTAGTTTTTCCTGATCCATTTGGACCTATCAAAGTTAATATCTTGCCTCTGTGAATTTCAAAACTAACATCCCTTACTAGCCACTTGTTATCTTTACAAATTCCAGCTTTAACTAATTTTATAAGAATTTTTTTATTATTAAAATCCGTCATATAAGAATCTTTTTTATTTATTAGTTAACAATCTTTTTATTTACTAGTTAACAATTTTTAAAAGAAAGAGCGATATTTTTAATAAGCTGAAAATACAAATCTTTAGAGGCATTAAGTTTAGCTCCCAATGGATCTAAAACTGCAATTTTCACACCTGTATCTTTCGCAATAGCTTTAGCAATGCTAGGATTAAACTGAGGTTCTGAAAATAAACATTTTACTTTTTCATGCTTAATTTCTTTTCTTATTTCAGTTAGCTGTTTAGCTCCTGGCAAAACCTCAGGATTTACAGTTAAAGCGCCCACAGCATCAATATTAAATCTTTTTTCAAAATATTGGTAAGCATCATGAAATACTACAAAAGCCGCATCTTTGTTTATTTCTTTTTTAATTTCTTTCATTATTTTATTAATTTTAAAAGATACTTTTTTTGCATTACTTTCATAAATTAATTTATTTTTTGGATCAATTTTTGATAACTCTTTCGCAATTTCCATAGACATAGTCTTTGCATTTTCAGGGTCTAACCAAATATGAATGTCAAATTCTCCATGAGCATGTTCTTTATGACCTTTGTGATCGTCATGTTCTTTATGACCTTTGTGATCGTCATGTTCTTTATGACCTTTGTGATCGTCATGTTCTTTATGACCTTTGTGATCGTCATGTTCTTTATGACCTTTGTGATCGTCATGTTCTTTATGACCTTTGTGATCGTCATGTTCTTTATGACCTTTGTGATCGTCATGTTCTTTATGACCTTTGTGATCGTCATGTTCTTTATGACCTTTGTGATCGTCATGTTCTTTATGACCTTTGTGATCGTCATGTTTTTCAACGAAAATATTTTTTTCTCTAAATTTCAATTTTTTGATACTATTTATTTCCATTAAAGATATTTTTTTCGATTTTTTAGCAATTGAACTTAGTGGTTTTACTAAAAAATTTTCCAAATCTTTATCTATCCAAAAAATTATATCTGCATTTTGTAATAATTTTGCATGTGAGGGTTTAAGCTGAAAAGTGTGTGGGGAAGCATTACCATCAACTATTAAGCTGGGCTCTCCCACTCCATCCATTACTGAAGCTACAAGTGAATGAATTGGTTTAATTGAAGCTACTACGTTTATCTTTGCTTGTATTGATGAAGAAAACGTAAGTATTGAAAAGACTATCGCTGCAAATTTTAATTTATTATTATTTTTCATTTTTCCTTTTTCCTTTTTTTAGTTACAGTTTGAACAGATTGTTGAGACTTCGACTTGAAATTTTTTAAAATCAAATTTTTTAATATTATATTTTTTAAGAAAATTATTGAATAAACTAGATTCTAGCTCTTCAGTATCACCACATTTTTTACAAATAGCTATAGATGGATTATGTTCTATTGCGTGAGAATGATTGCATAATAAAAAAGTTTTATTTTGATTAGATTTGTGTATCTCACCTTTATCCATCAATTCATTCAAAGCCCTATACACAGTCATTGGCTGAACTATTTTCTTTTTTTTAAACAATTCCAAGATTGCATAAGCTGTTAGAGGTTGATTTGATTTTTTTATAATATTAAAGACTATTTCAGTATTATTCATTAGTTATGTTATAACATAACATATTTAAAAGTAAAGAGTTTATTTTAAATTAATTCAAATTATAAATTTTTTTTTATTTTTTACTTAAAGACCATAAGAAACCCTGGTCTGTTAACATTAAGACTTTTCCACTTAAGTCTATTTTTATATCTCTAATTCTTCCAATTTTTTTCTTTAAAATTATAGTTTGGTTAAGAAGCTCATTTTTATTAAATTCTAGTTTGCGCAGAGATTGTTCCTTTAAGGATGCAACTAAAGCATGACCATTCCATTCTGGAAATTCTTTACCTTTGTAAATTAAACAAGCAGATGTAGCAATTGAAGGAACGTAGTATGTGATTGGTTTATCAAAGCCTGGTAACCATTTGGGTCCTCCTGCAAGTCCAGAGTATTTAGTGCCTCCCCAATATAAAGTGTCCCAACCATAATTACCTGCAAAATTCACTTTGCCAAACCAATCCCCTCCTCTAGCTCCATGATTGGTCATGTAAACCTCATTATCTATAGGAGATAAAGCCATTCCTTGAACATTTCTAATTCCAATTTGATAAATCTCAGGTAACCAATTTGGCTTTCCTTTAAATTTGGGATTATCTTTTGGAATGGTTCCATCTAAATAAACACGAATAATACTACCAGGATGCTTACTGGAATCTTGAGCAATACTATCTCCTCCACGCTCTCCTGCGGATATATAAAGATGCTCACCTTTAATCACTAATCTAGAACCAAAATGATAGCCGCTATTAATGGGAGGATTAGCTTGAAAAATATTTATAAAGTTTAATTTTTCTTTATTAAATTTTGCTTTAGCAGCTGAAGTGCTTGATGCTCCAGATCCTCTATCCTCTGAATAAGAAACATAAACATACCCCTGATAATACAAAACATCGAGGAGACCTCCTTGACCATCTTCTAAAATATTTAAATTATGTTTAATGTTTTTTCTAGTATTGTTGGCTTTGTCAAACAAAACTAAATTTCCAGACTTTTCTGTAATAAGATAAGTCTGCTCTTCAACTATAGTTAGGGACCATGGTGAATTTAGTTGGTCTAATAATTTAGTAAGTTTAACTTCTGAAAATGATGAACTTGAAAAGAAAAGAAAAAAAACAAAGGATAATAAGCACTTTTTCATAAGTGTCTTAAGCTAGAAGTGCCAAATTCAATAACGAACATGGCACTTACTATAAAAATAATTAGTTAAGTTTTGGTAGGTCTGCATTCATGACCTTTGTCCAAACTGCAACAAAGTCTTTTACAAATTTTTCTTTATTATCATCTTGAGCATATACTTCTGCATAGGATCTAAGTATTGAATTAGAACCAAGTACCAAATCAGCTCTTGATGCAGTGTATTTAATTTTTTTTGTTTTACGATCAATGATGTCGTAAGAGTTTTTGCCAGTTGGATTCCATGAATATTTCATATCAACTAAGTTAACAAAAAAATCATTTGTCAAAGTGCCTATTTTATTTGTTAGCACACCTTTATTTTTTGCTGAGGCATGATTTGTTCCTAAAACTCGCATACCTCCTACAAGACAAGTCATTTCTTTTGCTGTTAATCCCATTAAAGATGCTCGCTCTAATAACAATTCCTCTGGCATTACAGAATAGTCTGCTTTTACGAAATTCCTAAAACCATCATGGTAGGGTTCAAGCCATTTAAAACTTTTTTCTTCGGTTTGTTCTTGAGTAGAATCGCCTCTTCCAGGTCTGAATGGAACTTTAGTTTTGGACCCCGCTTTTTTAATAGCTTTTTCCAGACCAACATTACCACCAAGAATAATTGTATCAGCAACACTTGATCCTGTTTTTTTAGCAATTTTTTCAAGAACTTTTAAAACTTTGGAAAGTTTTTTTGGTTCGTTACCTTTCCAATTTTTCATTGGTGTTAGACGAATTCTTGCGCCATTAGCTCCACCTCTTTTATCTGTTCTTCGGTAAGTTCTTGCACTATCCCAAGCCGTAGTAATTAGGTCACTTGCACTTAGACTGCTACCTGCTATCATTTTCTTAACTTTTTCTACACTGTATTTCTTTTTCGTAGTAGAAACATTTCCTTGCCAAAGCAAATCTTCTTTTGGAGCCCATGGACCAATATAGTTTTGCTTATTTCCCATTGTTCTATGGGTTAATTTAAACCAAGCTCGTGCAAAAGAATCCTCAAAAAACTTTGGATCTTTATAAAATTTTTCAGAAATTTTTCTATATTCAGGATCCATTGCCATTGCCATGTCGGCGTCTGTAAACATTAGCCTAGCCTTTTTTGTAGGGTCAGCTAGATCAACAGGTTTTTTTTCATCTTCAAGATCGATTGGCTCCCATTGCCATGCTCCTGCAGGACTTTTTTTACTTTCCCACTGATAATTTAATAAAAGATCTAAATACTGATGATCCCATTTGTCAGGGTTGGTTGTCCAAGCACCTTCGAGTCCTGACGTTACTTGGTTCGCACCAGTACCATTTTTTTGGTTCCACCCAAATCCTTGCTCATGAATTTCTGCAGCTGCTGGTTCTGGACCTAAATTAGAAGGGTCCCCATTACCATGGGCTCTTCCGATTGAATGACCTCCTACCGTAAGCGCGGCTGTCTCTACATCATTCATTCCCATACGACCAAAAGTTTCACGGACATCCATTGCAGTTCTTACTGGATCTGGCTTACCTTCAACTCCTTGAGGATTAACATAAACTAATTGAAAGTGAGATGCTGCCAGTGGAGCTTCTAATGAAGAACGATCTTCTGGATCACTATATCTATTCACAGCCAACGGTTCAGTTTCTGAACCCCAGTATACATCTTTTTCTGGTTCCCAAATATCTTCTCTACCGAATGAAAAACCAAAAGTTTTAAACCCAGCCTGCTCATAAGCCATCGTGCCAGCTAAGCACATTAAATCTGACCAGCTTAATTTATTTCCATATTTTTTTTTAATAGGCCAAAGAAGACGTCTTGCTTTATCTAAATTGGTATTATCAGGCCAAGAGTCTTGTGGAGAAAATCTATGCGATCCTACATTGGGCCTTCCATCAAATTCTCTATAAGTTCCAACTTGGTGCCAAGTTAGCCTAACCATTAAGCCGTTGTAATTTCCTAAATCTGCCGGCCACCACTCCTGACTGTCAGTCATTAATTTAAGTAAATCTTTTTTTAAAGTTTTAAAATTTAATTTCTTAACTTCTTTTCTGTAATTTAATTCTGGAAGAGGATTAGTTTTTGTATCGTGCTGATGTAAAATATCTAGATTGATACTATTCGGCCAAAGTCTAGAAGTATTTGATTCACCTGCTTTAGTAATTCCTCCGTGCATGATTGGACATTTTCCTGCGGAATTAGACTTTACGATTTCATTACTCATATTATTTTGACTCCTTTAAAAAAATTTATTAAATTTTAAAACTTCTATACAAATATTACAATTTGTTTTTTTTTAATAGCGATAATTAGAAGCAGACCAGATGATCAATAAAAATTGGTTTTTTGATACCAAACTTTTCATTTTCTTGATGTAGATGTTCGTGATGGGAATGTACGAAAACTGGTAATAAATTATTTGAACCTGTTTTTAAGGTATAAACAAAATTTGTACCCCTAAATTTTTTATCCACAACCTCAAGTTTTAAATCACTTTCGTCATCATGGATTAGGTCTTCTGGCTGTATTAGAAGCTCAACCTGCTCGTTAAGAGGATAATCTTTTGAAAACTCTCCCTGAATCTCTCCAAGCTCTTCATTGAAAAGCTTATTTTTTCCTATAACTTTTGCAGAAATTAAAACACCCCTATTAAAAAAATCAACTACTTCTTTGGAATTTGGCTTATGATGTATGTTATATGGTTTATCAAACTGGACCATTTTTTTATCAAGTAAGATTCCACAATAATCAGCAAGATAAAAAGCTTCATACTTATCGTGTGTAACTATTATAGAAGTCATCCCTGCTTCTTTTAGAATTTCCTTTAAATTGATTTGCACTTTTTCTGTTAAATTTTGGTCCAAATTTGCAAAAGGTTCATCCAGAAGTAAAAGATCTGGATTGTGAATAATTGATCTTACAACACACACTCTTTGGGCTTGGCCGGCACTAATCTCATGTGGATATTTTTTCTTTAAATTGCTTATAAAAAATAAATCCAATAATTCTTCCATACTAAATTTCAATGGTCCGTTCTTATTTTTTGAGCAAAACAAGGATCTTTGAATTCCAAATTTTATATTCTCCTCTACTGTGAAGTGAGGAAAAAGTGCATTTTCTTGAAAACTTAAAGAAACATTTCTTTCTTCGGGCTCAACAAAAATATTGTTATTATTTAAAATCTTCTCTTTTAAAATGATGGAGCCGCTTGGTATTTTAATCAATCCAGCAATAGCTCTAAGAACAGTTGTTTTTCCAATGCCAGAAGGACCCAATAAACAAATACAGTCGCCCTTTTTAGGAATTGAGAGGGAAATATTCTCCAAAACCAGACTGTCGCCAGCAAAAAAATCTACATTATTAATATCTAAATAATTTTTCATTACAGTGCTTTAAGTATTGAGAGTGATTATCAATGTCAATCAATAACACAAATTAAATTTAGAAACCCTTTAAAATGTGTTTTTTTGAAATCAAGATAAAAAAACTGGCAAAAAGTATTAAGAACAAGCTAGGTAAAGCTGTGTATTCCAACATGTCTTGAGAGGCAAAATTATAGGCTTGGGTAGCAAATGTTTCAAAATTATAGGGTCTTAAAATTAAGGTAATTGGCAATTCTTTAATAAGATCAATTGATAGCAACATACAAATTAAAATTAAGTTATTTTTTAGGAAAGGAATATGCACTTTTGCAAAAGTTCCAATTTTTGAATACCCCATTAAATAACTAGCATCGTCTAAAGAGTGATTTAATTTTTCATAACCACTTCTTATTCCATTAACTGCCAGTGAAAAAAATCTTATAAAGTAAGCAACAATCAAGCCGAAAATAGTTCCTATAATAAGTGTTTTAAAACCAAGAATAAAAAAATATTCTGATAAAAACTGATCTGCATAAGAAGAGAATGTTAAAATTGTAACTGAAAGAATAATACCGGGTATTGCATATCCTGATATTGAGAAGTTGGTTAGGGCTTTTAGATATTTGTTATCAGTTACGCGAATTCCATAATTTACAATAAAAGAAAGAAATATTAAAACCGAACAGGTAATTATAATAACGGTTATTGAATTATATGAGAGGCTAAAAAACATTCCTAGGTCAAAAGAATTGGGAAATTTAATTAACCAATAAATCATTTGCAAAAGAGGAAATATAAAAGAAAGAAAGAAAATTAGGAAACAAAAAATAAAAACAAAAAATGCTTTTTTTCCAACGAGTTTAGTTTTTTCAATCTTAGAAAAGCCTTTTGAGGGAATATTAAATCTAGATTTGCTTCTTGAAAGTCTTTCCAGAGAAAAAAATATTAGAATAAAAATAAGCAAATAAAAAGAAAGTATATTAGCTGTATTTAAATCTTCAAATGTAATCCAACTATCATAAATAGCAGTAGTAAGAGTTTCAACATTAAAAAACTCCACTGTTCCAAAATCAGAGATACATTCCATAGCAACAAGAGATAATCCAGCGACTATTCCTGGCTTGGCTGAAGGTAAAATAATTTTTTTAAAAATATTGTATGAGCTAAAGCCCATATTTCTTCCAGCATCAATCATATTTTGAGACTGGTATCCAAAAAGAGCTCTTGTTAATAAATATACATAGACAAATAGAGAAAAAGAAATTGAGAAAATGCTTCCTAACAGACTATCAATTCTTGGAATATAAATATTGTAATTTGCCTCTCCAAAAAAAAAAGTGAGCAAGGAAAAAAGAGTTCCATAATTCTCAAAAAAAGCTGTTAAGGAATATGCATAAATATACCCGGGCACTGCAAAAGATAAAATTACTGCCCAAGTAAAAAATTGTGAACCTGGAAAAGTGTAAAAGGAAACGAAATAGGCAATACCAACTCCAAAAACAAATGTTAAAAACAAAACGCCAACTAATAAAATAATGGTATTAAAAATATACTTGAATAAAAAAGTTTCACTCAAAAGAGCCAAATAACTAGACGTTTCACCAAAAAAACTTGAAAATATTACAAAAATTGGGATAGCTACTAATAACGAAATACAGATTGAACTAATTAACCATAAATTTATATTTTTCAAAGCTGAGAATATTTTTTGCATTTTTTTGTACTTTATCTTCTTTTTCCAAATAGTTTAGAATAAAATTAATCAATTCTTCTTTATTTTTATTTAAATATAAAAGATCCGTATATGTTAATGGTTTGATTTTAATATTTGTAGAGTTGTTACAGAAATATAAAAAAGAATGACCGTTGTAATTAAAACTTTTTTTCATACTCAGTAGAAATAATTGAATTTTTAACGTTTTTGATCTTATTAAATTCATTTTTTGAGCTACTGATTGAACACTGACATGTTCTTCTTTTGCTTTTGTATACTTTGAAATGAATCCAATTAGCAAAACTGTCGATACATAAATAAATTAGGTTTAGTATTTTTTTCATTTTTATCTTAATTTTTTGGAGACTTGTCAAATAACAGTTTCTCGGGGGAGAAAAAATATTTAGAACAAGCCTCCATATAAATTAACTTAATTATTACCAACCAGCTTTTTTCATTAACGTTAAGGCTTTCTTTTGGTTGCTATAATAAGTCGTCACTTTAGTTTTGTTATCTTGTTTAAAAGATGTACCAAACTGAGCGATTAATTTATTCGGTTCTACTCCTGCAATCATTGGATATTCAAAAGAATTATTAACAATGTGTTCTTGTGCCTCTTTTGTTAATAAAAATTCTAAAAATTTAATTGCATTTTCTTTGTTAGGTGCATACTTGGCAACTCCACCTCCACTAATATTCATATGAGTTCCCCTGTTAGATTGGTTAGGAAACACAGGACGAACTTTTTTGGCAGCAGCTTGTTGCTCAGGACCTTTTTTTCCTGATAGCATCAAAGCAATGTAGTATGAATTAGCTACAGCTAAATCAGCCTCACCTGCTGCGACAGCCAGAATTTGCGCTCTATCATTTCCTTTTGGTTTACGAGCCATATTAGATACCAAGCCCTTTGCCCATTTTGAAGTTTTTGAAACCCCGTTATTAGCAACTAAAGAAGAAACTAAAGATTGGTTATAAACATTGCTTGATTTTCTAATCACCACTCTTTTCTTGAACATTGGATTAGCCAAATCTTCATAATTTAAATTTTTGGCAACTTCAGGCGAAAAAGTTTCTGGATTAAAATAAATTAATCTTGCTCTTTTGGCGATTCCGTACCAATGAGCTGATCTAAAATTAGATGGAATTTTAGAATTTAAAGTCTCTGATTTGATTTTTTGAAAAATTCCTTTTTTTGTAGCAGAACCTAGCGCACCTGCATCAACCGTAATTACAACATCAGCTTTTGAGGATTTTCCTTCTGACAAAAGTCTTTTTTCTAAGACTTTGTACTTTGCTTTGATCACATTAACCTTGATACCTGTTTTGTTGGTAAATTTTTTATACAACTCCACATCTGAACTATAGTGCCTAGAGGTAAATAAATTAACCTCAGCAGCAAAAGAGGAGCAAATTGTTGAAAGAACAAAAAGTCCTGTAAATATTATTTTTTTCATTTTTTTTCCTGTTTTATTGATTTAATATTTTAATATTGATAATGATTATCATTGTCAAGTTAATTGATAACGATTCTTATCTAGGAAGTAAATGTAATTTTACGTTAAACTTTAGTTTAATTAGTATTTTGATGAATAAACTCATCTGCTTTAGAAAATATTCTTTTTTTTCTTACGCTATCCATTTTTTCTAAAAGTTTTGCCATCATGGCTAATCTGTAGTTTTTTAAAAAGAAATCCTTGTGGTCTTGAATAAACTTCCAATACAACCCATCCATCACCTCACACCACTCTCCTTTAGGATAGTCGCTCATTTTTAAAATATAGCTAGATCCGCAAATATAAGGCTTGGTTGCAAAGATACCTCCATCACTAAATAGCCCCATACCCATAACATTGGGTGCCATGACCCAGTCAGAAGAATCCACATACATTTCCATAAACCATTTGTATACTTGCACGGGTTGTATTCCTGATAAATTCATTAAATTACAAACAACCATCAATCGTTCTATGTGATGAGTATATCCAAACTGCAAACAGTTTTTAATAGCATGATCCAAAGGAACAATGCCCGTAGTTCCATCATACCAACTCTTGCTTAATTTTCTTTGATGATTAAAAAAATTAGTATTTAACAAACGCTTTTCGTAATTTTGATAAATTCCTCTCATAAATTCTCTCCAGCCAATTATTTGCCTGACATATCCCTCCAATGAGTTTAATGGAATTTTATTTGCTTTGGCAAAATCTAAAGTTTCCCTAATCAGGGTGGCAGGAGTAATTAGCCCTAAATTAATAATCGGACTTAACATGCTGTGAAATACAGTGTGTGACTTTACAGTCATCGAATCTTCATAATCGCCAAATAGTGCAAATTTCTCTTTTAAAAAATTAAGATATAATTTAATGGCATCTTTTCTGGTAGTGGGATGATTAAAAGAATCTAAGATACCAGGGTGTGAAGAAAAATTTTTCTCAATGAAAGGTTTTAATTTTTTTGTATGCTCAGACATCTTAAAAGATTGAACTTTAGGTATGGTTATAACTTTGGGTAATTTTTTTCTATTTTCTTCGTCAAATGACCACTTACCCCCTACTGGTTTATTTTTATCTTGGATGAGCACATTCATTTTTGTTCTTTGCAATTTATAAAAAGTTGCCATGAACGGCTTCTTATTGCTTTGTAAATAATCTGTGAAATCTTTTCTAGTTGTAACAAACATAGGTGATTTAATGGTTTGGTACGAAACTTTATTTTTTAAAAAAAAAGAATGTAATCTCTGTTCTAAAAACTTATCTTCTACTTCAAAGCTAACCATTTCTTTAATAGAATTTTTTTTAATAAATTCTAATAGTTTGGTTTCATAGCTTTTTTTAAATAAAGGGTGATTACAATCGTAATAAGTAACTTGGTACTTAGCGGCAGATAATTCCTCTGCATAAGAACGCATGGCAGATAAAAAAAGTAAAATTTTTTGTTTATGATGCTTTTCATAAGTGCAAAGGCCGTAATCCTCTGCCATAAAAAAATGGTGCTTTTTATAATCTTTAATATGTTCTTTGGGAAAAAGCTGGTTTCCTAATGACAAAAATCCTTTAGACGAGCTCATTATGTTAAAAATTCAAAAGAAATTAAAGATCGTTTTTATCTAGTTCAACCTTGATCATTTTACTTCTTCTAAGTCGTAAAATTAGAATAGCTATAGCCATAATCAAGATGGCACCGGATTCATAGATTAAAGAAACAGCCTCTAAGTCTTTTTTTTGCAAGATAATTAAACGAGCAATGGCTGTGATGGCAATAAAAAGAGGATATGTTAAACGAATTTTTTGAGCACCCCAGTAACTTGTCACCATTCCCAGAACTTCTAAATAGATAAATAAAAGCAATATATCAGCAAGATTAATCTCTTTAGTTACAACCATTTCTTTGATCTCAACCCCAAAAGCAACAACTGTTGCAATCATGATCAATACAGCACCTGTTAACTGAATATTTCTTAAAACTTTACCCATAAACATATCCTATACTGATTTGCCAAAATAAAAAAACTAAGTTTTATGATTTAAAACTTTTGAGAAGAATGGCTAAAAAAATCATACTTCCTCCTATTAAAACTCCCAATGGTGGAACTTCGTTAATAAATAAATAGGCCCAAACAGGACCGGCAATGGCTTCGGTGAATGCAAAAATACCCACTTTTGCTGCAGGAGTTTTTCTAGACCCAAGAGTTAAACAAATAAATCCTGGCGCATACTGCAAAGCTCCAAAAAAAAAGACTAATAGAAGATCGTGGGGAGTAATCGCAATGGTGTCGCTTAATAAAAATCCGGCTGTTAAAGCAAATACACCTGACAAGCCAACAGCAGGAACCATATCAATATGATTAAATTTTCTAATAAGAATAACTACCGCAGTAAAAGCAATTGGTATGATAAAGGCATACGTATTTCCAAGAGCTGTTCCCCCTGAAATATTAGTACCAATCATGACATACAAACCCGCTGCTGCCAAAATAATAGCAACTAAAGTAGAAAAATTAATTTTTTCTTTTAAAAAAAAATAGCCCATGATGGCAAGAAAAAAACTTTGAATACTGATAATAAAGACAACATTAGCAACAGTGGTATGCTTTAGAGCAAACATAAAAGCAGCACTTCCAGAAGCATAAAGAGCTGCGCAAACAATTCCAATTATTCCTAAGTTTCTAAATTTATTAACAAATTCAGATTTTTCTGTTGCAAAAATAAAAAGTAATACGGCTGGTGTAAAAAAAACAGATCTCCAAAAATAGATAGCCCACGGATCCGCCATTTCAAAAGATCGAAAAATAGTTCCTCCAGAGCTTAAAAACAATCCTCCCATTGCAATTAACAAAGGTCCTGGGATTTTATAAATAGACATTCTTTGGTTTTTGGTTAAAAATTACAATAATGAACATAGGATTTATAGGTACCGGTAAAATAACTACATCCGTTATACAGGGATTGTTTAGATCAAACATTAAACTTAAGCAAATTCTAATTTCTGAGCGTAATAAGAAGAATTCTTTGGCTTTATCTAAAAAATTTAAAAAGTAAAAGTCGTAAAAGACAATCAGGAAATTATTAAAAGATCATCTTGGGTCTTTATTGCAGTAGTTCCAGGTGTTGCTAAAAAAATATTAAAAGAACTCACCTTTAAAAAAAATCAGACAGTTGTTAGCTTTGTTTCTACTCTGAATATGACTTATTTAAAAAAAACACTTCGACCTGCAACAAGTATTATCAAAGCAGCTCCTTTGCCCACGATTGCAAGCAAGCTCGGTCCAATCGTATTATTTCCTAAGAATAAAAAAGTAACTAATTTTTTTAATCATCTAGGTATAGCGATTGTTGCTAATAACGAAAAAGAGAATAATCATTTATGGACCATGACCTCCACGATGGCGACTTATTTTGAATACTGCAATACTCTAGAAAATTGGTTAGTAAAAAGAAAGGTATCTTCTGCTAAAGCAAAAGATCTTGTTGCAAGCTTAATGTTTGGTCTTTCTCACTCTATGCTTTTATCTAAAAATAAAACTAAAGAGCTAGTTACCGACTATCAAACCAAAAAAGGAATTAACGAAGAACTTCTTAAACGATTAAAACAAGAAAAAATTTTTAGTTCAATTGATCTTAATTTGACTAAAATATTTGATCGTATTAAAAAAGCTAATGACTAATTTTAAAGATATTGAGGGTAATTGTCTAACACCAGACCAGGAAACGAGAGAGTTTGTACTTAACCATACTATGCTGCGAGTAAAGGATCCAAAAAAATCTTTAGATTTTTATACTAGAGTGATGGGAATGAGATTGGTACGTAAAAATGATTTTCCCGGAGGTAAATTTTCTTTATATTTTTTAGGAACCTTCAATAAAGAGGAGATAAAAACTATTCCGCAAAATAATGATGACATGAGAGGCTGGGCGCTATCGCAAAAATCTATTTTGGAATTAACTCATAATTGGGGGACTGAGAATGATTCTAACTTTACATACCATGATGGAAATCAGGAACCACGTGGCTTTGGGCATATTGCTTTTAAAGTTCCGGATGTGGCAAAAGCTTGTGAACGATTTGAACAACTGGGCGTTACCTTTCAAAAAAAACCAAGCGACGGCTCTATGAAAAGTATTGCTTTTATAAAAGATCCTGACGGCTACTGGATTGAAATTCTTTAAAGATATGAAATTGACTGTTAATTTAAATTTTGGTTAATTAGTTTAATAATGAAAAAAATAATATTTGTACTGATTTTAAATATCATCTTTGCATCATCGTCTTTTGCTGATGCTGCTAAAATGAATGCGGGTAAAGAAATTTTTACAGGTAAAGGAATGTGCGCAAGCTGCCATGTTTTAAAAGCAGCCGATTCTCTAGGACAGGTCGGACCAAACCTAGATGAGCTAAAACCAGATATAAAAAAAGTCCTCCTCTCTGTTACTAATGGAAAGGGAATAATGCCAGCATTTGGAAAATTAGGAATGTTGAATAAAACTGAAATTGATATTGTGTCATTTTACGTTGCAAGCAGTGCAGGTAAACAATAGTTTTTTTTTTACAAAGCTAACTCTTTTCTTTTTTAAAGAAGACAAGTTAAATAAAAACTTGACGAAAGTACTCTTTTTAAAATAGATTATGTACATTCTATGACTCACGCAGAAAAAGCAGAAGGGCTAGCAAATTCTATCGACAAAGAGACGGATGGTTATGTTTTTAACCACCTGATGCTTAGAATTAAAGATCCTAAAAGATCTTTAGATTTTTATTCAAAAATTATGGGCATGAGACTTGTAAAAAAACTTGATTTTCCTTCTATGAAATTTTCTCTTTATTTTTTAGGAAAATATAATGACAAAGAAATTAAAGAAATTCCAACAGATAGCTTCGAAAGAACCGTGTGGACCTTTAGAGAAAAAGGTTTACTTGAACTAACTCACAATTGGGGGGCCGAAAATGATGATTCTGTTAAATTTCATGATGGGAATACAGACCCAAAAGGCTTTGGTCACATAGCTTTTTCAGTTCCTGATGTACATGCTGCATGTAATCGTTTTGAAAAACATGGAGTTGAATTTGTAAAAAAAGCAGATGATGGATCTATGAAGCCACTTGCTTTTATTAAAGATCCGGATGGTTACTGGATCGAAATTATGGGTGCAGAGGATACCGCTAAAATTGCCAAAGAATTAGGTACTATTTAAGAATCATTCTTAAGTTCTACTAATGGGCGAATTATAAATCTTTTTTTTATATTAATTTTTTTAAATGAATTTTTAATTTTTTTAATTTTTTTTAATTTATTTTTTTTTCTTTTATTTTTTTTAATTTCAAGTTATGTTTTGTTTGATCAAATAACATAATAAAGGGGGAGAGTTATGAGAATCTTGGATAAAAAATCTGTATCTAGACGTTCTTTTTTAAAAGGAGGAGCAGCCACAGCACTTGGGCTTAGCATTGTTGGAAATTTAGTGTTAGGAAAAAGTTCTGCATGGGCGGCAACATTTAACAACATAGGCGGAGATAATGGAGCAACTCTTGTTCAAATGGCAAGGGATATATTTCCACATGATCACCTGGCAGATAAATATTATGCAAAGGTCATTGAAGGCTACAATACTGCAGCCAAAAAAGATGCAGGATTAAAAAAAATGATTCAATCTGAATTGAAAAAAATTAATGCTGCTTCTAAATCAAAATATGGAAGAGATTATAAAAATATTAACCGAGAACTTGAGCGAGTAAATATTTTAAAAGCTAATACTTCTTCACCTTTGTTTTCAAAATTGCGAGGTGACCTAGTAACGGGTTTGTATAATAATCAAGAAGTCTGGCCTAAGTTTGGTTATGAAGGAGCTTCTGCTGATAAGGGTGGTTACCTCAATAGAGGTTACAATGATATCAACTGGTTAGAGAAAGCATAGGAGAAATCAATGGCAAAATTTAATAAAAATGACGATAGTTTAGTAGTAATCATTGGATCGGGTGCTGGTGGTGGAACACTAGGATACGAACTAGCAAAAAAAGGAGTTAAGTCTGTAATCTTAGAAGCTGGTGCAAGACACGAGATTAAAGACTTTAGTAATGATGAGTGGGGAATGTTTGGTCAAATTTCTTGGCTAGATAAACGAAGCACATCTGGTGACTGGAGAGTAGCAACTGACTTTGGTGGTCTACCATCGTGGATTGTTAAAGCTGTTGGTGGCTCTACCGTTCACTGGGCTGGGGCATCATTACGTTTCCAAGATCATGAATGGAAAGCAAAATCTAATTATGGAAACGTTAAAGGCGCATCCTTATTAGACTGGCCAATTAATGGAAAAGAAATGGCTCCTTACTATGCAAAAGCAGAAAATGAAATGGGAACCACAGGTACCAACGGTATTGAAAGATTACCTGGTAACAATAATTATAAAGTCTTTGAAGCAGGAGCTAAAAAAATTGGATATAAACAAGTACATACTGGTAATATGTCCATTAACACCAAGCCAAGAGATGGAAGAATAGCGTGCCAACAAATTGGTTTTTGTTTCCAGGGATGTAAATCTGGGGCGAAATGGTCTACTCTTTATTCATCAATTCCAAAAGGAGAAAAGACTGGTAACTTAGAAGTAAGACCGAATAGTCATGTGTTACGAATTGAACATGACAAATCGGGTAAAGTTACTGGAGTTGTTTACAAAGATAAGGATGGAAATACCCAAGTGCAAAAAGCAAGAGTAGTTGCTGTTGCTGGTAACTCCATTGAGTCTCCTAGGATTCTTTTAAACTCTGAATCAAGTATGTTTAAAAACGGTCTAGGAAACTCTTCTGGTGAAGTGGGAAAAAACTATATGCGTCACATGACGGGTAGTGTTTATTCTATCTTTGAAAAACCAGTCTATATGTATCGTGGAACTACCATGGCAGGAATTGTTCAAGATGAATCTATTCATAACCCTAAGCGAGGTTTCGTGGGTGGCTATGAGTTAGAAACACTATCTCTTGGACTTCCGTTTATGGCAGCGTTCTTGGATCCGGGACAATGGGGAAGAGAATTTTCAGGCGCAATGGAAAAATATGATCACATGGCAGGATTATGGATTGTAGGTGAAGACATGCCTCAATCTTCAAATCGTGTGACCTTATCAGATCAAAAAGATCAGTACGGAATGCGAGCTCCAAATGTTCATTACAGTGATCATCCGAATGACATTGCAATGAGAAACCATGCATTCAAACAAGCGAGAAAAATGTACAATGCTGTTGGTGCAACGAGAGTTATCGAAACACCTCCATATCCATCTACGCACAACTTAGGTACCAACCGAATGAGTGCTAAAGCAAAAGATGGTGTTGTAAATAAACATGGCCAATCGTGGGATGTTAAAAATTTATTTGTATCCGATGGTAGTCAGTTTACAACAGGAGCAGCAGAAAATCCTACATTGACCATTGTAGCATTAGCAATCCGACAGGCGGATTACATTGCTAAACAAATGTCTTCGAAGGCAATCTAGTTTTTTTAAATTGCATTAAAAAGGGCCCCTTCACCGGGGCCTTTTTTATTTTAAGGATATAAAATTTCTTCTTACTGGACGTTATTAATTACGATCCTTAAAAATCATTGCATTCATTTTAGATCTTGGTAGTTAGTAAAGTGATTTGTCCGATCTATCTTTTATAAATTGCCCAGATGCAATCGCCATTTTAAAAAATAAAAAAATAATGTTGCGTTTATTGATGTGCGTAAACGTAAAACGTATGTACAGCAATTTGCATTTGGCGCTATTAATTGCCCTGTGAACCGATTTCGTTTCATTATTCAAGATTTAGTGCCAGATCCATCTACTTATCTTCTAATTATTGGAGCTTCAAAAAATGAAAGAATCAAAACCAGTTCTGTCTTAAAAAAGAAGAGTTTTACCAATTTTCATTACATTAGAGATGGCTACAAGGCGTGGTCGAAGGCCAAATTACCCATGTGGGCTGGTGAACATACTTTCTGTAAGGCTTTTGGGGAGTGGATAGAAGTCTCTGGGAATATTAATAATATATATCCAAAACAGCTAAAAGAGTTACATCAAAAAGATATGAGCTCTGTGGCTCAGATAGATGCTCGTCCTAAAGCAGAGTATGAAAAATTTACCCTTCCTTTTTCAAAGCAGTGTTCTGGAGGTGAACTGCCTGTGTATTTAAATGATAAAAAATATAAATCCCAAACGTTCGTTGTCCACTGTGCGGGAAGGACTAGAAGTATTATAGCCTACCAAACGTTGACGGATTTCAATTTTTCTAATAAAAAATATGTTTTAAATGGTGGTACCCAAAACTGGGAATTGAATGGTTTTCAAAGAGATTACAAACAAAAATCAAAAATTCACCAAAAAAAAATTGACTTAACTAGAGATAAAAAATTAGCTTCTAAAATTCAGAAAAAATTTCAACTACCTTCTATAAATCAAGCCGGGAGCATTCAAAATTGCTATTCTTTTATTATAGAATCAGAAATTAAAAAAAATACCACTCCACCTGTTTGGAAAAAAGTAAATGCAACAACTCTTATACAAAGTGGAGACAAGTTTATTGCAGCAACCAACACACCTATTTATATATTTTCTGAAATTGCTACTTCGGCAATTTTTACTGTACTGTGGTTGCGCCGATTAGGCTACCCAGCTATTTGGCACAAGAACCCTCCTAGAAAAAATTTAACTAGAACGTTTAATAAAAAAGATTTTAACGATCCTACTTATTTTTTTCCAAAACGTCATAAGGGAAATAAACAAGATGCCAAAGGATATTTAAATTGGGAGCATCAACTTATTCCTACCTTTACAAAGTGGGGTTGTCCTAATCCTTGGCTCAGTATTCGTTCTAAACAATTAAAAAAAGTTACCCATCCTTTGTCAAAAGTGTACGCAAAAACTGTTTTGAAAAAAAATTAAGGATATAAAATTTCTTGGTGCCAAGCGTTACCAATGTTAGAGTAACATAATCTTTGGTGCAGACGATTTTTCACATCCATCCAGAATTCTATTTTGTAAGGGCTAAGCAACCAACCAGACCAATATGATGGTCTTGGTACATTGTTTGGGTCAGGATATTTCTTTTTAAATTCTTCCACTTTTTTTTCAAACTCATCTCTGGTTTGCATCACTTCTGATTGGGTGGAAGCCCACGCTCCTATTCTACTCTCATAGGCTCTAGAATTGTAATATTCATCTGCTGTTTGATTGTCCACTAATGCAACAGAGCCTTGAATTCTCACTTGCCTTTGAAGAGATTTCCAATGAAAACACATAGAGGCTTTAGGATTAGCTTTTAAATCCTTACCTTTTTTGCTCTCTAAATTTGTGTAAAAAACAAAACCCTTTTCTGTTAAACCTTTAAGTAACACCATTCTGTTATCTGGCTGACCAGCGCTATCAACTGTTGCAACAGACAATGCGTTAGGGTCATTGATTTCAGACTTCTCTGCTTCTTTCATCCAAATCTTGAAGAGATTATATGGATTCTCTTCATTTAAAAAAGCTGGGTCTAATCCTAATTTTTCGTTCATAATTTAGTCAAATTAACTTATATAATACCTATATGTCATTTAATACATTTGGAAAAGTTTTTAGATTTACTACTTGGGGGGAATCTCACGGTCCTGCTATAGGCTGTGTAGTGGATGGTTGTCCTCCTAACATTGCTCTGTCTGAAAAGGATATACAGGGCGACTTAAATCGAAGAAAGCCAGGACAATCTAAATTTACTACCCAAAGAAAAGAACGTGATTTAGTTCAAATTTTATCGGGTGTCTTTGAAGGAAAAACAACAGGGACTCCTATATCTATGATTATTTACAATGAGGATATGAAATCTAAAGATTATGGAAATATTAAAAATAAATTTCGGCCTGGTCACGCCGATTACACTTATTTTAAAAAATACGGTATCCGTGATTACCGAGGTGGTGGAAGATCTTCTGCAAGAGAAACAGCCTCTCGTGTAGCAGCAGGTGCTATTGCTAAAAAAGTATTATCTCAGTTGTTAGGTAAAAAATTTGGAGTTATAGGCGCAGTAACCCAAATAGGTCCTGTCATGAGCAACCCTGATAATTGGGATGAAAAACAAATTCGAAAAAATCCTTTTTTTTCAGCTGATAAAGATATTGTAGAAGTTTATGAAGATTATTTGTTAGATATTCGAAAACAAGGAAGCTCTTGTGGTGCATTAATTGAACTTAGAGCAAAAGGTATTCCTGTTGGATTGGGCGCTCCTATTTATTCTAAATTAGATTCAGATATTGCGTCAGCCTTGATGAGTATCAATGCGGTAAAGGCTGTCAATATTGGAGCTGGAATGGATGCTGCTGGCTTAACCGGAGAAACTAACTCTGATGAAATTAGAAATAAAAATGGAAAAGTAAATTTTAAAACCAATAATGCCGGTGGAATTTTAGGCGGTATCTCTTCTGGACAAGATATTATCTGTTCTTTTTCTGTGAAACCAACTTCTTCTATCTTAAATACTAGAGAGACGATTGACAAATCTGGAAAAAATACAAAAATTTCCGTTCATGGTAGACATGATCCTTGTGTTGGTATTCGGGCAGTACCTATTGGAGAAGCTATGTTAGCATGTGTTTTACTAGATCATTTTCTTCTCAATCGTGGACAGTGCGGTTAGTCTGAAAAAAATTGATACCATTAAAAGACGATAATCCCACACATAACAAGCCAATCATAACCTATGTGTTAATTGGAATTTGCGTTCTTGTATTTATTTTAGAAATTACTTCAGCGTCTTACAGTAATGGAAGAATTTTTTATTCTTACGGCATAATCCCGGCAGTATTCACTGGAAAAGCAGAACTTCCCATGGAGCTTTCGGCAGTTCCAACCGAACTTACACTTATTACCTCTATGTTTATGCATGGTGGATTTATGCACCTCGCAGGCAATATGCTGTATATGTGGATTTTTGCTGACAATATTGAGGATGAGTTAGGTCCTGTTAAGTTTATTGTTTTTTATATTTTAGCGGGAATAGCTGCAGCCTTAACGCAAGTGTATCTGAATACAGAATCTACCATTCCTATGGTGGGGGCTAGTGGTGCTATTGGTGGAGTATTGGGAGCCTATATTGTGAATCATCCTAAGGCTAAAGTTTTAGTATTAATACCTCTTGGTTTTTTTTCACAGATTGTAAGAATTCCTGCTATCTATGTTTTGGGTTTTTGGTTTGCTTTACAATTTATTAGCTCTTATTTTTCCTCTTCCACAGGTGGTGGAGTTGCTTATGGTGCTCACATAGGAGGATTTATATTTGGGGTTATTGCTATTTTGTTTTTTAACCGAAAAGCAAAAAAAAGATTCGTTAAAACAAGCAGCAAAAAAAAACCTAATAATCCATGGAGTTCTTAATGGAATTTTTTTATCTCCCAGAAGAAATTAGCAACCTAACGGCAGTGTTAATGATTACCGTTAGCTTACTATGTTCCTTTATCTCTGCCGCTGCTGGAATTGGCGGAGGATTAATGATGCTTGCATTTTTATCAGCCTTACTTCCACCTATGTATTTAGTTCCCATTCATGGAATCATACAATTTGGTTCTAACTTCTTTAGGGCTACTCTTTCTTTTAAAGAAATTAACAAACAGGCGGTTATTCCGTTTGTGATAGGTTGTCTTATTGGTTCTACCATGGGAGGTTTTATTTTTACCAATCTTCCTACCAATTATTTAAAATTTGGAATTGCTTTTTTTATTTTATGGTCTGTGTTTGGAAAGGTTCCAGCTATTAAAAGTAAATTATTACTTCCAATTGGTTTTTTAGTTTCTTTAATCTCCATGTTGTTTGGTGCCTCTGGTTTTATTATGGTAGCGGTAGTTAAGAGTATGAAGCTTCCACCTGTTAATCATGTGGCAACTCATGGAGCCATGATGACTTTTCAACACTTAATTAAATCCATTATATTTGGAATTTTTGGATTTTCTTTTGCCTCTTATGCGCCTTTAGTTGTAGCTATGATTATTGGTGGATTTTTTGGAACTTACATTGGAAAAAAATTCCTTATTAGCAAAGGACAATACTACTTTAAAACCGTTCTTAACCTCTTCTTAATATTTGCAGCTATCAGACTGGTGTGGAGTGCTATCCAATCCATGTAGAACATTTATCCACAATTTGTATGGATAAATTGCCCGATGTTCTCGCTTTGATTCCGTTTTGATTCTATTTTGAATCAAAAATACAACCTAAAAGAGTGTATTGATGGTTAGTTAGATCTTAGTATTTTCTTAGCAATAGTCTCTGCAATCAACATTACAGGTGCATTAGTATTTCCAGAAGGAATGCTCGGCATAGCAGAAGCATCAATTACTCGTAATTTAGATACCCCCCTCAACCTACATTCTGAATCAAGAACAGTCATAGGATCTTCCGCAACTCCTTGAACATCTACTTTGCCCATAGCGCAAGTTCCTATGGGATGAAAAATAGTAGTTCCTAAATTTTTTGCAGCATTTTCTAAATCTTTATCTGTTTTCACAATTGTTCCAGGTAACATTTCTTCTGGTTGAAAAGATTCTAAAGCCTTACTGCTCATAATATTACGAGTTATTTTCATTCCCGCTACTGCAATATCCAAATCTTCTTTGGTAGATAAATAATTGCATAAAATTTTTGGGTACTCCAATGGATCGGAACTAGCCGCACGTATCCAACCTCTAGATGTAGGTCTAAGATTAAGCACACTTGGAGTAATCGCATTAAAAGTATGGAGTGGCTCACCAAACTTATCAAGAGACAAAGGCTGGACATGCCATTCTAAATTTGGACTTTTCTGACTTGGATCACTTTTAGCAAAGGCTCCCAGTGTGGAAGGTGGCATAGTCATAGGTCCCTTTCTAAATAAAGCATACTGAATTCCCATCATCATTCTCGAAAACAAATTATGATATAAAGTATTTACTGTTTTGCAATTTGTAACTTTGTAAACAGTTCTAATTTGCAAATGATCTTGTAAATTCTCCCCTACTCCTGGCAAATCATGTGTAGAACTTACTCCAATGCTATTTAATAAAGAAGCTGGTCCTATTCCTGAGACTTGCAACAAGTGTGGAGAACTTACTGCACCTGCAGATAGAATAATTTGATCGGATGCAGTGACTGTTTGTTTTTCTCCTTTGTGTAAAATTTCTAGTCCATATGTTTCTAACCTAGAATTGGCCCAAGCTCGTTCTGAATACTTAGATTGATTTTTAGTTTCATTGGTAATGGGTTTGGTTAGCACTTTTAATACTTGAGTATTAATCATGATGGTTAAATTTTTTCTGTGCTTAATAGGTTTTAAAAAAGCATCTGCCATAGACCAGCGAATTCCTTTTTTTTGAGTTTGATGAAAATAAGCACAACCTTCGTTGTCTCCTCTATTAAATTCTTCAATACTAGGAATGCCTTGTTCGCTTGCGGCTTTTCTCCAAGAATCTAAAATGGGCCATTGCACTCTAGGCTCTTCCACTCGCATTTCCCCTTTGCTGCCGTGCCATTCATTCTCGCCTGCAAAATAGCTCTCAATCGATTTAAAAGTAGATAAGGAATTCTTCCAATCCCAAATAGCATCTCCTGTAAGTTTGCTCCATTGTTGATAGTCACTTTCTTGCCCACGCATATAGATCATAGCGTTGATAGAGGAAGATCCTCCTATCACTTTGCCTCTGGCATAGTGAATAGATCTTCCGTTCAAACCAGGATCTGCCTCTGTCTTAAAACACCAGTCGGTTCTAGGATTGTTAATAGTAAATAAGTATCCCACAGGGATTTTAATCCAAATCCAGTCATCTTGCCCGCCAGCTTCAATTAATAAAACTTTATGACTTGGATCTGCTGATAGTCTATTGGCGAGTAAACAACCAGCACTCCCAGCTCCTACAATGATAGTGTCGTAGTTAAATTCATTACTCTGCATATGTGAATTATATAAGCTTTATTGATCGTTTCCACTCAATATGGTGGAAGTATGCATAATATGCATTGCTACTCTAGAGAATTAATGTTCAAATGAAGCAATTTCTGGGGAGAGCATGAAAAAAAAGAAAAATAAGAAAATTAAAAAAAAGAGCATCAAAAAATCAAAGAAAAACCTCAAAAAAGTATCCAAAACTAAAAAGAAATCTAAGCCTGTAGTTAAGAAAAAGAAGGCTTTAGTTAAAAAAAAACCCAAGAAAAAAACACCTAAAGCTCTAGTGAAGCAAAAAAGAAAGTCCACTTCCAAGTCTAATAAAAAAATAACAAAGAAAAAAACTACCAAAAAAGTTAATAAAAAATCCACAACTACTCAGTTAATGACAGGTTATTCAATTTTTAATGATATGGAAAAAGAAAGACAAGATGCAGAAATTGCAGAAATAAAGAAAAATTTAGAAGAAAAAATAGATGAAATTAAAGAAGAAGACACTATCTCTGAGAGTGTTCCTATAGATATCGAAGAGACTGCTCCTTTGAGTACAGAATTTTTAGATGAAACTCCTGGATTAAAACAAGAGGAAGAAGATGAGTTAAAATTACAAGAAGAACAAGAGAAAGGTCAAGAACAAGAAGATGAAAATAAAATTTAGTAAACTATTTTACATCCCCAAATTGGGGCACGAGTTAGTTGTATAAAATTTTATTTTAAGATTTAACAAAATTAATGATATTTCCAATAATTAAAAAATGCCCATGCTGTAACAAAGTTTTATTTATTAAAACGAACGGTACAACCTACGAAAATAATTTTAAAAATATTCAAGATTACACAGTCAAAAAAAGATTTAATTGCAATAATTGCGGTCAGGATATTGCTTTATTTATTCACAATAAAACGGGAATACAAAAACTTCTCTGGATGGAATATTTAGAAAATATGGATCTCTTATTTTTTGAACTAGAAGATCTAAGAATAAAAAAAAAGGATTTACTCAATAAAAAAGCTGATGGTAGCGGCGCAATAAAAAATATTTCTAAAGAAATTGAAAAAATTAAAATACAAATTTCTCAGAAACAATCAAAACTAAGAATTAAAGTAAGACTTATAGCTGGTCATGGTAGCGAAAACTCAGACCAACTTTCTGACAATCACAGATTTTTTTAAAGCACCTTTAAAAAAATATTAAAACCAGGTGGTAGTCCCAATTACACCTGGTTTTAATTATTACAATTAATTCTCATCTTCTACTTTTCTTCACTTTTTATATTTAATTCTAAATTATCCTATGAATAAAAATCTTAATTTTTATCATTCAGTTCTAATTTCGATAACATAAATAAGCTTACTAAAAACAAGATAGATATCGAGGCAAATCCTGCCTGCTGCGATACAAAATAAGTAATAGTACCTGCCATGAACGGACCAACAAATGCAGTTGCTTTACTGGACAATGCATAAAGACCAAAGGATACACCTTGCGTATTTTGCGGGCTAATTTTAGACATTAATGTTCGGCTGGCACTTTGCAAAGGTCCAATAGTAGCTGCAACTAATAGTAGTGAGAAGAAAAAAAATTCCTTTGATGGTGAAAAAACAATAGCAAAAACAGATAATATTAGCGCAGCAATTGACCACATAATAATCATTTTGCTATTAAATTTGTCATTTAAATATCCTCCAATATAAGTAAAAACTCCAGCGACTAGATTTCCTACGATAAGAATGAAGATTAATTCTTTAGGAGTAAAGCCATGAACTCCAACTGCATAAACACCGCCGCCCGTCTGCATCACAATCACAGCATCTGCATAAAAAATTCTCGCAATCAAAAATTTTCCCGTAGTAGTTAATTTATTATTCCAAATAATTTTTTTAATATCTTTTATAGAAGTGTATTTTTTTTTCTTACTTTTTTTACCTTTCCAAAAAAATGTCATCATTGGTATTGCAAAGATAAAAAACCAAAAACTTACTAAAATTGCTATAAATCTAATATGTTCAAAATTTTCCTTTTGTAAGTTCAGTATTGGCTGATCAGTCTTGATTACAAAGAGTAAAATAAATAATAAGAAGGGAACTATTCCAATGTAGCCTAAGGCATATCCTAATCCTGAAGTTCTACCGATTTCATCTTTTTTATTAGAGCTATCTCTTAATAAAGAATTATAAGAAGCATTAGAAATTTCAAAAAAATAGCTACTTAAGAAGAAAATTAGTAAAGTATATACAATAAATGAATCTCTAGCTTGAGAAAACCAAAATAGAGCATTTATCAATACCGTAAGAACAGTGGAGACGATTAATACTTTAATTCTTCCGTTTGCTACATGGTCTGCATAGGAACCAATAAAAGGGGCTGTAAGTGCAACTAAAATTCCGACTGCTCCAGAGGTCCACTGCCAATATGCTGATCCTAATTGAACATCACCAACAATCTCCCTTGCAAAATAAGGGGCAAAAATAAAACTTAAAGTAACTATTAAATAAGCTGAGTTACCAACATCAAACAATCCATAACTGTATTTCTTATTCACAGCTTAGTTTTTGAACCAAAAACTTCGAAAGGTAGGGTCAAACCTTTGATGAGATTTTGTTTAGTAAAGATTCTCATTAGAAATTTAACATCTTTCAATGTTTGCAATCCAAACTCCTTGTGCTTTTTTACAAGATTTTGGTGCACAGTAATTCCTTGCTCAGTTGACCTTATAAGTAAATTCTTTTTAATTAATTGTTGAATTTTTCTTCTACATGTCTCTTCTGGTAACCCCAAAACATGCGCGATACTAGTAGATCCTAATCCTCGACCCTTTACTGATAAAGGTTCTTTTTGCATTAATGATGAATACATACCTTCCAAAAAACTATCAATATCTTCCACTGATTTTTTAGATTTTTTTTTTTGTTACGTAAGTAATATGACTTAAAACTACTAAGATAATCATAAACGAATCGAAATCTATTTTATAAAAATCTCTTGCGCGCGAGTAAAAGCTTATAATAGTAGCAACCCATCCATAAGAAGCCTCTGCAATTTGATTTTGTGATAAGTGACTTGTGGTTTGATCGTCCTTTAGATCATCGTTAACTTGCTTATAAATATCAGTCATTAAAAATAATACCCCCCAAAATTATTTTTATATTTTCTAAATTAAAATATTAAATTGTTCAATTTATGCATAATTAAAAATTGCTGCTTAGTCTACATTAATCTTGAAATATTTCTTAAATTGATGATTTAAATTAAGGATTTTTTTTTAAAACTTGTATCCTATGTCCATAACTAAATAGTTTCTATTTTGCGCAACATTATTTTTAAATAAACCTTTACCTTGATTGTCTACATGCTTGATTGACAAGTCTATTTTCTTAGTAATATCCATTGTTGCCTTAACTACGGTAGATCTTCTAAAGTTTTTCCCATCTGCCTGCCCCAACTTAAAATGAACAGGCATGCTATTAATAAAAAATACATTTTTTTTCACTAACCTCATGTCTGTTACAACATCTCCATAAACTGTACCTGCTAGTTTAGCGCCATTGGTATTTTCTTCTCGATAGTCATAAGAAAAAGTTAAATCTTTTGCTATCTCTATCTGACCTACAATACCGAAATGAGAATTGTCATTTTGCTTAGGTCCATTTTTATCATGATGTACAATTTTTCCATATGGAATTAGTGTAAAATTTTTTTCTTTTATTATAAGTCCTAATCTTTGATTAAATTCATAATTTTGGGTTGTTCCATCATTGTTGGTATCATCGTAAGGAACAATGTAATTCAGGCTGCGTAAAGCAAAATTCTTATTTAATAGATAAGTAAAATGTAAATCAAAAATCACTCCTGGTCTTGTATTGTCATAGTTTTTTCCCAAATCATCAACTAAAGTTGAGGCATATCTAATTTTTCCTTCAGGGTAAAATCTTTTTATTTCAGCAAAAGACATGGAGGAATATAAAAAAAATATAAAAAATATTAAATGTTTCATTGTATTTATTTGATTACTTTTATTGTCTCTTTATTAAAAAAAAAGTCTAGTATTTTTTTTGTAATTTGTTCAGCGTTGAGGCCTGCTACAGCGTACATTTTCTGGTGTGTCTTGATCGAGAACGACATCAGGCATCATCATAGATTTAAATTTTAATCCTTTGTCAAAGAAAATTTCAAAAAATTTAAAACACACTAGATAGAGAAACTTTAGCTTCCCGATCAAAAGTTTCATTAAATGACTGATTAGCATTAAAGCTCAAGTTTAATCCATTAATATTTTTAGTAATATCAAATCCTGTTTTAAGATCCTCATTGCCATCTAAGCTCATTGCGTATTCTGTCTCACGTCTTGATTTAAATTTAAAACTAAATTTAACCGTATCTATATGTTCATTTTCATTGCCCTGAATACGTTTATAACTTGTTTTAATATTTAGATTTTCTAACGCTTCGTAATTAAACCCGACTTCTGAAGTTAATAAGTGAGTTGAGTTTACACTCTGAGTATAAGTATAAGTAGTAGAGGTATCTGACACATAATTCATTTGAACATCGGAGGAATTACTAAAATCTAAACCATACTCCACTAAACCAAATGGTTTAAACGAACTATTAGAAAAATTAATGATGTCATTAAATTCTAAACCCAATGAGACCATACCACTTTCAACTGTTTGTTTGTCATAGGATAAAGCATCGGTTCCTATCTCTGAGTAAGCATCAAGTTCTGTATAGCCCAAGTCAACACGTGCAATTGGGGTTAAATTAAAATCTCCCTTATCAATTGTTTTACCATAATTAATGGAACCAAATATTTGAGCACCTTTTCTAGATCCGGTTAAAGTATTATCTCCACTTATTCTTGTCAGATCTTTTTCAATTATCCCAACCCCAATTAATCCTTCAATAAAATTATCATCATTGAGTGGTCGTGTTTGATAAAGTGATAGATTATAGTTTTTACTATCAATTCCAGTTCCACTGGTGCCTATATCTGTATCACTTTGTCCGTATTGAATAGCAAAACCTAATAAATTATTATTATTTAATTTTCTATCAAAACCAAAAGCTAAACTTTGACTTTCTATTTCTGAAGAATTCTTTCCTATTTTTGAAAGACTAATAGAGCCCTCTGACCAAGGCGACCAATTATCAGGAATAAGTTTAGTTAAATTAAGTTTAGAGGATGTGGTGTTAGAGTTTGAAATAGTTTTTACTAAAGATGTCAGCATAACATTGCCACCCTCTAGTTTAATATTATTCTTTGCAAAGTTATCCTTACTTCTATTTTGTCTTAAATAACCAAGTCTAGTAGAGACCGTACTTACAGATTTGATAAAAGTACTTTGTATTTGCGTACTTTGTGCATCAATTGATCCTGTGGTATCTTTATCAGTTGTTGGATCCACCATGCTTTCAACGCTAAAACTTAAAGCAGTTGTAGAACTTATTCCTGCATATGATCCGCTACCAGTATCATCAAATGCTGTTCCATCAATTAACACATAATATTCTGTTTCAGCTTCAAAATTTGATGATGGGTTAATGGTTATTTGAGAAGTACCCGTTCCGGTAACTTGGCTACCTGCTACATCAATGGTCTCAAAAATAGTGTTGTCAGTTGTTTTCTTAATTGTAATATTACCAGTTTGAACAGTAACATTTTCACTAAAGTTTAAAACAATGTTTGCGTCCCTTGCAACATTGGGCGCATCATCAGCTGGAGTAGATGAGCTTAGAGTTGGTAATACATTTGCAAAACTTGTAAAAGTTAAAGCAGTTGCCGAACCTATTCCTGCATATGATCCTCCACTAGAATCATCAAATGCAGTTCCATCAATTAATACATAATAGTCAGTATTTAGAACAAAATCAGAAGAAGGATTAATTGTTATTTGATTGGTTCCTGTTCCTGTAACTTTAGTAGTATCTGCTACACTAATGGTTTCGAAAATAGTGTTGTCTGCTTTCTTAATAGTAATATTACCACTTTGAGCAGTAACATTTTCACTAAAATTTAAAACAATGTTTGCATCAAGCGCAACACTAGTTGCATTGTTAGCTGGTACAGATGTACTTAAAATTGGTGTATCATTTGCTACTGTAAAGGTTAAAGCAGTTGTCGAACTTATTCCTTCATATGAGTTACCACTAGTATCGTCAAATGCTGTTGCATCAATTAGCACGTAATATTCAGTATTTTGTCCCCAATTAGTTTGTGGATCAATAGTTATTTGAGAGGTACCTGATCCGGTAACTTCTGGATTGTTAACTTCAATAGTTTCAATAGATACATCACTTGAAGCTATCTTAATGGTAATATTACCACTTCCAACAACAACATTTTCACTAAAGTTTAAAACAATGGTTCCATCTTTTACAACATTCGTTGCATTATCAGCTGGGGTTGAAGAAGATAAAGTTGGCGAAGTATCAAAAAGATTTTCATAAGATTCACCAGAAGAACCACTTATATTGCTATATGTGGAAGCCATTGCAGTAGCATTCCAAAACATTTTAACAAAAGTCGTCACACTACTTGTATCCCAACTAAAAATATCTTGGTTAAATGAGGAAGCAGATCTAAACATATATCGAAAAGTCGTCGCACTACTTGTGTCCCAGCCGCTAATATTTTGGTTAAATGCGGTAGCACCATTAAACATATAGCTCATATTCACCATACTACTTGTGTCCCAACTGCTAATATCCCCGTTAAATGCGGTAGCACCACTAAACATATAGCTAATATTGGTCACACTACTCGTGTCCCAACCGTTAATATCTTGGTTAAATGCGGTAGCATCATTAAACATATAGCTAATATTGGTCACACTACTCGTGTCCCAACCGCTAATATCTTGGTTAAATGAATCATTATTATAAAACATATTCGACATATTTATCGCACTACCTGTGTCCCAACTGCTAATGTCTTGGTTAAAAGAAGTTTTATTGTGAAAAGCACCTCTTAAATTAGTCATATGAGATACATCACAAGTTGAGACATCATCACCTATGGTATCCCAACCTGAGAATGCATCAAGATGAATAGGACGTGAATGATCAACGGCTGTAACACCGCTGCCAGCTCTACCTCCTATATCATATTGGACTCCATCAATTATACAATCTGCATTAGCTTGTTGATTTGAAAAAATTAGAAGAAATAGGAAAGTTAAAAAAATTACAGTTAAAGCTACTTTACTTAATACCAGAGTTTTAGCGCCCTTAATTTCTTTGTCTGCAATATAATGAATGGCTTCAGATTTAAATTTTGGTTTTACTTGATTTATTGCAAAAGGATTATTTTGTGACACTTTTTTAATAATTTTAAATTTATGTTTTAAAAAATTATTAAACTAAAAAAAAAATTAAAATGGTAAGTTTTTAACAGCACTTAAGCCCTTAAAACTATTGTAGTACAACACTTCTGGGGTCATTGAGGTACATTTTGCAAAGTGGTCTGTTTTTCATTTGTTAAATTTAAATAGAATATATAAACATTCATTCTTATGGAATTAAAGAAACCTTCAAAAATTAAGATACCTAAGCAAGCACGTTCTCAAAAGAAGGTGGATCAAATTTTACAATCAGATCTTAGAGAGTTATCAGAGCAATCAAAAGGTCAACTACCTAGTATGAGGAAAATTTTAAAGAAGCTGAGTATTAGTCATTCTAGATTCTATGACTACTTTCCATCAATCAATACTTTGTACAATAAATTTTTTTTACGAATGGCTAATGAAAGAATATTACATCAAAAAAAAATTATAGAAGATCATCCAAATGATGAAACAGTTCAGCAACTCATGAAAAAACTTACAAGCTATAGCTTTGAAAGATTTAATGAAAAACCTTTTCGCCTATCATTAGTTAAGAAACTATATAAAATATTTGATAAATCTAATGATAATCAAGAGCTTGAAAAACTCTTTGATGTTTTAACAGCCCCGCATCTAAAAGCAGCCGCTAGAGATAAAACAAATACTTTCAAAAAAATGGATGAATTAGAATTTAGAGATTCTATACGTGCTCATGCATACTATGTTAAACAATCTTTTTTTGAGGATAATAATTTTGCAGGCTCTAAAGAACATCAGCAAAAGTGCTATGAGATGGCTGTTAAACTTTTTGCCTCTTAAAGACTTTATTCATTTTTACAATTATAAGTAAGTAACAAGCAATTAGTAAATTTATTAATAAAAAAAATAAGACAATCCACAAAAATTCATTCATTAATTGAAGAAACAAAATAATAGAAGTAATTAATCCTGTAGTAATTGTAAGATAATTTCCCCAATTCTTTTCAAACCAAAGCCCAAATGCTTCTACAAATCTAGTAATAGACATAAGCAAAGCTATGATTGCAAAGGCAAAAAAGTGTTCTTGGGTTAATTGTGGGAACCAATGAATAATTTGTTCAAAAAATCTATTTTCACTAATTAGGCTAGTGTTAATTTCAAGACTTTCTTCCTTATAAAAAGAAGCATACAATAAAGTAGTAGCTAACAATAAAGCGCCCACTCCCCTAATGCTCCTAAGCACTGCAATAGTTTTTAATCCGTATTTTTTAGAAGATAAAATCACTCGCCTCCTACATTCACGATAATGGTATCAAAATAAGATTTGTCGGCAATGGTCATTATTTAAGTATTACTTAATAATCTTAATAGCTTCTTTACTAAAAAAGACATCGAGGATCTTTTCTTTAATTTGCTTAGCGTTTAAGCCTGCCACATCGTACATCTTTTCTGGCGTGTCTTGATCGATAAAGACATCTGGCAACATCAACGACCTAAACTTTAATCCTTTATCAAAAATTCCTTTTTCTGCTAATAGATTTGCTACATGCGATCCAAATCCACCGATCGATCCTTCTTCTATAGTAATCAACATTTCGTGCTCCCTAGCACATCGAATGATCAACTCTTCATCAAGGGGTTTTGCAAATCTAGCATCTACGATAGTAGTGCTAATTCCTTTATTTTTTAATTCTTTCGCTGCAATTTTGCATTCTTCCAATCTAGTTCCCAAACTCAAAATACAAACGTTAGTTCCTTCTTGAACAACTCTTCCTTTTCCAATTTTTAATTTTTCATCTATAGATGGAAGCTCTATTCCTATTCCATTTCCTCTTGGATATCTAAAAGCACAAGGTCTGTCGTTAATATCAACAGAGGTATTGATCATTCGAACCAGTTCCGCCTCATCACTAGCAGCCATGACAACAAAGTTAGGAAGAGTTGCAAGATACGTAATATCAAAAGATCCTGCGTGTGTAGGTCCATCCGCTCCGACTAAACCTGCTCTATCAATAGCAAATCGTACTGGTAAACTTTGAATGGCTACATCGTGTACTACCTGGTCGTAGGCACGTTGTAAAAAAGTAGAATAAATAGCAGCATAAGGCTTGTATCCTTCTGTTGCTAGTCCTGCAGCAAAAGTTACTGCATGCTGTTCTGCAATTCCCACATCAAAAGTTCTTTTAGGAAATTGTTTTTGAAAAATATTAATCCCAGTTCCAGAAGGCATAGCCCCTGTCACAGCTACAATTTTATTATCTTGCTGTGCATGGGCAGCTAAGGTTTCTCCAAATACATTGGTGTAAGAAGGTTTGTTCGAAGAGCTTTTGGACTGCTCTCCGGTTGCCACATTAAATTTAGTAACTCCATGGTACTTGTCTTTAGAATCTTCTGCAGGCTGATATCCTTTTCCTTTTTGAGTGATAGCATGAATTAAAAAAGGACCTTCATGCGTAGAATTTTTAACATTCTCGAGTACGGGTAATAACTGATCAAAACTGTGTCCATCAACTGATCCTACATAAAAGAAACCCATCTCTTCAAACAAAGTTCCTCCTACTGCCATTCCTCTTAGATACTCTTCAGCTTGTCCTATTCTTTGTTTTAATTTTCCAGGAAACTTATCTGATATTTTTTTAAAGAAATTTCTAAAACCTATATATTTTTTCCCCGATAATAATTTTGCAAGATAAGAACTCATAGCTCCAACCGGTGGCGCAATCGACATGTCATTATCATTTAAAATAACTATTAATCTAGAATCCATAGCTCCAGCATTATTCATTGCTTCATAAGCCATCCCAGCACTCATAGCCCCATCTCCAATGACACTAATGATACTATTGTTTTTACCTTCCAAATCTCTAGCAACTGCCATTCCCAATCCTGCAGAAATAGAAGTGGAACTATGTGCGGCACCGAAAGGGTCGTATTGACTCTCAGCTCTTTTCGTAAAACCAGACAATCCACCTCCTTGTCTTAAAGTTCTAATTTTATTTCTTCTCCCAGTTAAAATTTTGTGTGGATATGCTTGATGTCCCACATCCCAAATCAATCTGTCATCAGGTGTGTTAAATAAATAATGGATTGCTATAGTTAATTCGACCACTCCTAAACCTGCTCCCAAATGACCGCCGGTAAAAGAAACAGCGTCCACTAACTCCTCTCTTAATTCTAAAGCTAATTGAGTAAGTTGTTTTTTTTCTAACTTTCTTAAATCTGCCGGGTAATGAATGGTATCTAATAGAGGTGTATTTGGCATTAATGATCTCTTTTTAAAATAAACTCTGCTGATGATAACAGTCTATTTGCTTTTGTTCCATATTTTTCTAGAGATTGCTTTATCTTATCGTGCAATTCATTTGCTAGAACATTTGTTTTATCCAGTCCAAAAGTAGCTATTAAAGTAGCCTTGCCTTTTTTATCATCTTGTTTAGAGGGCTTACCTAATTTGTTCTGATCTCCATAGACATCCAATAGATCATCTGCAATTTGAAATAACAATCCAATATCTAATCCAATTTTTTTTAATTCTTCTCTATCATTATTTTTTTTTGCTACGATAGCCGCTGCCTCTGTGCAAAACCCCATTAGCTCCCCAGTTTTTTTATTTTGCATATGAATAATAGTTTTTTCATCCTGTGCTTTTCCTTCAAAAGATAAATCTAAAAACTGGCCTCCAGCAATACCTAAGTGTCCTGAACAAGATGCTAAGGCAAATACCAAATCACTTTTTACTTCCTTGTCTAAATTCAAATGATTACTAGTTAAAATTTCAAAAGCGATAGTAAGCAAAGAGTTTCCAGCTAAGATAGCTGTAGATTCCCCAAATTTTTTATGTGTACTTTCTTTACCTCTTCTAAAATCATCGTTATCCATAGATGGTAAATCGTCATGAATTAAAGAATAGCTATGAACGCATTCAATTGCTGCGGCAACCGCAATAGCGGTCTCTTCCTTTATGTCGAACAAATCAAAAGCAGCAACGGTTAGATAAGATCTAATTTTTTTTCCACCAGCAAACAGGCCATACCCCATAGCTTCGAATAATTCATTATTTTGCTTTTGTTGAGAAAAGTAAGATTTTAAATATTGATCAGTTTTGTCTGCAACTAATTTAATATCGGTATCAAAAGTAGACATAACGACTACTCTCTTACAAAATCTTTTTTGCTTATTTTGCCATCCTTGTCGATGGAAATTTGCTCGACTTTCATCGTAGCTTCTTTAAGTTTGGCTTCACATTGTTTTTTTAACTGAATGCCCCTAGTGTACTCATCAATCGATTCTTCTAATTTGGCACTTCCATCCTCTAATTTTGATACAATTTGCTCTAATTGCTCTAGTGCTTGTTCAAAGGATAGCTTTTCTATATCAGCTGGAATATTGTTTTTTTTCATTAAAAGCATAATAAATATTTAACTATGAAATTCTATTCAAATATCTACCAACCGAATAAAAAAAATTTAATCAAAGCCTCAAAGCTTATAAAATCGGGCAAAGTTATAGCAATACCCACAGAAACGGTTTATGGGCTTGCTGGAAACGCTTACCGTAACGACTCTGTAAAAAAAATATATTCTTTAAAGAAAAGACCAAAAAACAATCCTTTGATTGTTCATTTCTCAAGTGTCAAAACAATGAATCAGGAAGTCGTGATAAATGAACAATTAATCAAGCTAGCTAAGAAGTTTTCTCCTGGTCCATTAACTTACATTCTTCCCCTAAAAAAAGAATCTAAAATTTCAAAATTAGTATTAAATAAGAAACACCAAATTGCCTGCAGAATTCCTAATAACAAAACTTTTTTGGCTGTGCTTAAACAGTCTGGGGTTCCCATCGCAGCTCCTAGTGCAAACCTAAGTAACAAGCTAAGCACTACAAGATCTGCTGATGTAGAAAAAGAATTTGGAAAAAAATTGTCTTATATATTAGACTCTAAGAAAACTTCGATTGGATTAGAATCTACAGTTTTGCTGTTGGGTGCTTCGCTAAAAATTTTAAGACCTGGTGCTATCACTAAAGAAATGATTTTTAAAGTATTGCGAAAGAAGATCCATGAAGTAAAAAACCAAGGAGATATAATATCTCCTGGTCAGTTTAAAAAACATTATTCGCCAGGAATTCCTGTTTATTTAAATCAAAAAAAACCTAAACCGAATGGAGCATTATTGGTGTTTGGAAAACAAAAAATTAAAAAGGATATTTTTTTTCTTAGTAAACGATCCTCTTTAAAAGAAGCGGCTAGTAATTTGTATGTTCTTTTACGAAAAATTAAAGAACTAGGATATAAGAGCATATCAATCACTAACATTCCCAACACAGGAATTGGTAAAGCTATTAATGATCGTATACGCAGAGCATCCTCATGAACAAACTAAGCATAAATAATTTACAAAAAAAATTTGGGTCATTTGAGGCTGTAAAAAAAATTTCTTTTTCTATTGCCGAAAACCAAACTGTTGCTTTGTTGGGCCCGAATGGTTGTGGCAAGACAACTACTATTGCAATGATCTTGGGCTTAATTACTTCAACCTCTGGATCTATTTCAATTAATAATCAAATTCTCAAGAAAGATCATCACTATCTATCCAAGATGAATTTTGCATCTCCTTATGTAGAGCTTCCTAAAAAATTAACAGTCCTAGAGAACCTAAAAGTATATGCCATGATGTATGAAGTGCCTGATACTAAAAATAGAATAGAACAATTGGTGGAGGAACTAAATCTTGCTCCTATACTGAATAAAAAAACAGGAGAGCTTTCCTCAGGACAAAGGAACAGGGTTTCATTGGCGAAGTCCATTATTAACAATCCTGAAATTCTTTTATTGGACGAGCCTACAGCAAGTTTGGACCCAGACACTGGTGATTTTATAAGAACTTTTTTAGAAAATTATAAAAAGAAAAACTCCATGGCTACCTTGTTAGCTTCTCATAACATGGATGAGGTTTCTAGACTGAGCGATTATGTTTTGATGATGAAAGAGGGCTCTATTATAGATGAAGGTACTGCACTTAATTTAATTTCCAAACATGGAAAAGAAAATCTAGAACAGGTATTTTTAAAATTGGTGAGGCAAAATGAAAATTAGAAGAATCTTGTCATTGATGCTCCGACATCTATATTTAATAAAAGCTTCTTTTCCTAGAATTATTGATCTTATTTATTGGCCAACCGTCCAAATCATTTTATGGGGCTTTATTTCCAAGTTTTTTACTATGCACAGCACTTATTTCAATAATACAGTTGGTATTATTTTAACTGCAGCTATTTTGTATGATTTTTTATTTAGATCTAGCATTAGCTATAATATGTTATTTTTAGAAGAAATTTGGAGCAGGAATTTAATTAATCTTTTTGTTTCTCCATTAAAAATTAGTGAAATTATAGTGGCATTGACTTGCACAGCTCTTATTCGAACCTTAATAGGACTAATTCCAGCAGTGCTAATTGCCATTCCTCTTTTTGGAATTTCCCTTATAGATTTAGGGTTGCCTCTACTATTGCTACTGCTTAGTCTTTATCTGTTTGGAATTACTTTGGGGCTGTTGGTTACAGCAGGACTAGTAAGATTTGGACCATCTTTTGAAAATATTGCTTGGGCAAGTTTATTTTTTATAGCTCCGCTTGGCTGTATTTACTATCCTGTAGAAATATTGCCTAACTGGTTACAGGTCGTTGCATTAGCTTTGCCATTGGCTCATGTCTTTGAAGAAACAAGATCTATACTAATTAGCAACACGGTTGACTATGTAAATATTTACAATGCTCTTGCTTTAAACTTGGTTTATCTAAGTATCGCCTTGTTAACTTTTTATCGATCTTTCAAAACTGCTAAAATTAAAGGCAGTTTAATAAATGTCGGGGAATAATTTTTTTAGTTTAAGGAGACTGATTCCACAACTTCCAAAATAGAATCTTTGGAGACAATGGGAGCCTTACTTGAGGCTATTCCATTTTTTGCAATTAATAAAATCATTTCCTCGTAACTCATATTAAGATTTAAAAAACATGATCTGAAAAAATACCCCTTACTTAAGCCCGGCATAAGATTTGCTTCGATGAAATGAGGTTCGTTTAAATGATTCATTTTAATATCAATACGTCCTAAAGATTTTCCACCCAATGCAATAAAAGACTTTTTAGCTAAATTGCATAATTGATTGAATATCTCCTTGTCTGTTACGGCAATGACTACCTCTTCATCATTTTTTTTAATATCAAAGTCTAGAATACAATGACCATTAATATTTTTATCAACCATAATCTCAACAGGCATTGCGTTTAAAGTTCCACTAAAACTATCTTGCAAAATTCCAACACTATACTCTTTTCCAGAAAGAAAAGTTTCCACTAAAGAAGTAGATTTTTGTTTCATTTTAATATCTAGCACCTTTGCTTCAAAACTTTTAAAATCATGCACAACAGATTTAAAATCTATTCCCCTGCTATCTCCACCGGTTACAGGCTTAACAAACAAAGGGAATTTAACTGGTAAAGATTCTTGATCTGGGTATTCTCCAGGTTCTGTGGTGAAAAAGTCAGCAGTTTTAATGTCAGCTTTTTGCATGATCTCTTTTGCTCTGCTTTTGTCATGCTCGTACTCCAATGCCTCTCTTCCCGATGCAATGTAGGATATTCCATGCGTTTCAAGATAATCATTTAACCAAATAATTCTCTCATTGAATGTAAAGTACTTAACACCTGAGAAAACCAAATCTGGCTTTCTTATAGCTAATTGTTTTAAATCATTTTCAGATTTTATTTCGGTAATAACTACACAGTTGTATGCTGATGATAATATATTAAAGATGGAATGCTCATCCCAAACAATCGCAACATTTTTTTGATTTTTATTTGGATTCAGGCCCTTCGGAACAATAAGCACCTCTATTTTTTTATCACTTTTTAATATAGCTGGATGCTTTACTTTAAAGGGAATGATCTTTTTTTCGATCGTTTTGATACTATCGGTTCTTATATCTTTCATAAATTTTAAGTTTCTAACAAGCAGTAGGTTGCATTCAGGGCAAAGCCTGTGAATGTTCGATAATTTTAGATCGGTACTTTTCGAAAAATACTTACCAAGGCATTGGGAGTGAAGAAATAACTAGTTATGGTAGTATCTAAAAAATAGATAGTAACACATAGTTTTGCTAATAAGAAACATATTCTTGGTGGTCCTGTTAGGATTCGAACCTAAAACGCTTGTTTCGAAGACAAGAATGATATCCATTTCACTACAAGACCATAAAAGTGTTATATCAGGATTATGACAGATAAAAAATACAAGTTTACTGTTTCAGAAGAGCAGAATTTAAAAAGAGTGGATCAGTTTATTGTGGAAGAACTGCCTACATTTAGCCGAACTAAAATAAGTAAACTAATTAAAGAGGGTGCTCTTCTGATCAACAATGAGCCTATAGAAGAAAGGTCTAAAAAAGTTTCCTTTGGTGATGAGGTTGAGCTATCCGTGCCAGAGCCAGTACCAACAGATCTTAAACCTCAAAATATTCCTTTGGATGTTGTTTATGAGGATGATGACTTGCTTGTAATTAACAAGCCAATTGGCATGGTGGTTCACCCTGGTGCAGGAAATCCAGATGGCACATTAGTCAATGCCTTGTTGCATCATTGTAAGGAAAATTTATCTGGAATTAATGGAGAGCTTCGTCCTGGTATCGTTCACAGAATAGATAAGGATACTTCTGGTTTATTGGTTGTGGCCAAAAATGATATTGCCCACAACGTGCTAGCAAAACAATTTGAAGATCATTCTATTCAACGAACTTATCTTGCTTTTGTATGGGGTATGCCAAAACCTATTCATGGAAGAATTGAAACATTGATAGGAAGGAGTAAATATAATCGTCAAAAAATGAGTGCTGAGGTTGGAAGTGGTAAAGATGCGATCACGAACTATAAAACTCTAGAAGTATTTAAGGGAAAAACAATTCCTGACATTAGCTTAATAGAATGTAGATTGGAAACTGGAAGAACGCATCAAATTCGTGTTCACCTAGCTCATCAAGGAAATCCTATTTTAGGCGATCAGATGTATGGTAAAAAAGTTAGAAAAATTAGAGATTTGGATGAGCAGCTTTCCATTCTTTTAGAAAATATAAATTTTCAAGCATTACACGCCCAATCACTGGGTTTCCTCCATCCAAAATCTGATAAAGAGCTATTTTTTACCACAGAATTGCCTAAAGATTTGTTAAACTTACAAAAAATGTTAAAAAAACTTGGAAATTAACCTCTTGTTTTTTTAATTTTAAAAATTACATAAATATATAGATATGAATCAAAACCTGACCAAAACTAACTTACCAACTCTTACACCTGAGGGAAGTTTTTCCTCTTATCTTTCTAAGATCAGAAAATTTCCTATGTTAGATGCGGCAGAAGAATACGTGCTTGCTAAAAACTGGAGAGAGCAAGGAGACAAAGATGCAGCTCACAAGTTAGTGACTAGTCATTTGCGATTGGTTGCAAAGATTGCCATGGGTTACCGCGGTTATGGATTACCAGTTAGTGAATTAGTATCTGAGGGAAATATTGGATTGATGCAAGCAGTAAGAAAATTCGATCCTGAGAAAGGGTTTCGACTTGCAACGTATGCTATGTGGTGGATTAAAGCTTCTATTCAAGAATATGTATTACGCTCTTGGAGTTTAGTTAAAATCGGAACAACATCAGCTCAAAAAAAACTATTTTTTAATTTAAAAAAAATTAAAAATCAAATTTTTGCTGCAGAACAGGGCAATATGTTGCCAGAACATATTACTGAAATTGCCACACAGTTGGACGTTAGAGAAGATGAAGTGGTATCAATGAATCAAAGATTAGCAGGCCATGAGCATTCATTAAATGCACCTGTGGGTGGTGAAGATAGCGATGCAGAATGGCAAGACTGGGTGGTTGATGAAAATGCAGATCAGGAACTACAAATTTCACAAAAGCAGGAACTCAATCAAAGACAATCTCTCTTAAAAAATGCATTACACGTATTGGATGAGAGAGAAAAAGAAATTTTACATAACCGCAGACTTATTGATGAGCCCAAAACATTAGAAGAACTAAGCCAAAAACACAAAGTAAGTAGAGAACGAATTCGTCAAATTGAAAATAGAGCTTTTGAGAAAGTGCAAAAAGCGATGCTAGAAAATATCAAACAACCTAAGCAACTATCTGTTAATTAGGTAATATTTCAAAAACTAAATTAAAAAAGGGTTTTCAACTAAAATAGTATCTTCTCTTTCAGGAGAGGTGGAAATACTTGAGATTTTGGTTTCAATAAAATCTTCTAATTCACTTAAGTATATTTTTGCTTCTTGAGGTAGCTCTTCATAGTTTCTTGTGCCAACCGTACTCTTCATCCACCCTGGAAAAGTTTTGTAAACGGGTTTGATTCTCGCCTGATCTTCTGCAGCAGCAGGTAAATAATCTAGTTTTTTTCCATCTAGTTCATACTCTATACACATCTTAATTTCTGGGCAGGCATCTAGTACATCTAATTTAGTTAATGCTATTCCTGAAATTCCTGAAACTTTTACTGTTTGTCTTACTAGGACTGCATCAAACCAACCGCACCTTCTTTTTCTTCCCGTAACAGTACCAAATTCATTTCCTCGTTTTCCTAATAATTCTCCCATTTCATCATTCAGCTCAGTCGGAAAAGGTCCTTCTCCTACTCTAGTAGTATACGCCTTAGTAATTCCAAGCACATAATCGATTAAGTTAGGTCCGCATCCTGTTCCAGTGGCTGCCGCACCTGCCACTGTATTAGAAGAAGTTACGTAAGGATAAGTACCGTGATCCACATCAAGTAAAATTCCTTGAGCACCTTCAAACAATATTCTTTTTGCTTCGTTTCTAAATTGATCCATTTTTCTCCATACAGGTTGAGAAAACTTTAAAATTTCTGGAGCAATGGTAAGAAGATCTTTCATTAGATCGTCTTTCTTAAATTCTTTTTTCTTCAAACCTTTTCGAATAGCATTGTGGTGCTCTAGAACTATTTCTAGGCGATTACTTAAATTACTTTCTGATTTTAAATCCATTACTCGAATAGAACGTCTTCCCACCTTGTCTTCATAAGCTGGTCCTATGCCTCTTCTGGTTGTTCCAATTTTTCCTTTACCAGCTGAATCTTCTCTAATCTCATCCATCTCTCTATGAAATGGCATAATCAAACTTGCTGTCTCTGCTAAAATAAGATTTTTTTCACTTACGATTACACCTTGTTTGGTAATTTGTTCTATTTCATCCAATAGAGCCCAAGGGTCTACCACCACACCGTTTCCAATGACTGATATTTTGTCAGATCTAACAATTCCAGATGGAAGTAATTTTAATTTATATACTTTACCATCAATAACTAATGTGTGTCCTGCGTTGTGTCCTCCTTGAAAACGAACGACCACATCCGCTTGCTCAGATAACCAATCTACAATTTTTCCTTTACCTTCATCTCCCCATTGAGAGCCTACGACTACAACATTTTTCATTTATTTAAATTTTTTATTAAGTTCTATAGAGTTTAAGTGATTAATTGGTCCACGACCTTTTCCATAAGTTAGATTAGATTTTATAGCATTATTAACATAGAGAATTCCTAGTTCACATGACTTATATAAAGGTTTTCCACAGCCTAAAAAAGTAGCAATGGCAGAAGATAAAGTGCATCCTGTTCCATGCGTATTATGCGTGGATAGTTTTTTATTTTTAAATATATGAAGTTCTTTTTGATTTACCAAAACATCTTGTACGTTACTGCCTTTCAAGTGGCCCCCTTTTAACAAAACATTGTTGGCTCCTAAATGAATAAGTGTATATGCGGCAAGTATCATCTCATCTACATTGGTTATTTTTTTTCCCACCAAAACTTCAGCTTCTGGAATGTTGGGTGTAATTAAAAAAACTTTTTTCATAAGCTTATTTTTTAAAATAGAAATTGCTGGATTGTTTATTAATTTAGTTCCTCCCTTGGCCACCATCACTGGATCTAAAACTATTTTTGAATTTTTTATTTTATTTAATGAAAGCAAAACCTTCTCGATCACTTCTTTAGAATGTAACATTCCTATTTTTATAGCATCAGGCTTTATGTCTTTTGCTGTAAATAAAATTTGATTTTCAATTTCTTTTGGGGGAATGCTTACAATAGAAGATACTCCGGTAGTGTTTTGTGCTGTAATTGCAGTAACAGCGGTCATAGCATAACCTCCTAATGAAGTTACGGTTTTAATATCTGCTTGAATACCTGCTCCTCCTGAAGAGTCTGATCCTGCAATAATTAAAATTTTAGCTCTTGGTTTCACTTGATAGATCTAGATACCACTTGAATGGCTTTGGCTAATAATTTTCTATTATGACACTCACCCATAATTCTCACCTTTGATTCAGTTCCTGACTTTCTAACTAGCAAACGGCCTTCTGTTCCTAATAATTCTTTTGCTTTCTTAATAGCAATTTTGCAATCTTTACTGTGAATGATATTTTTATCAGCCACTTCTTTATTTTCTAATATTTGAGGAACCGGTTTGAATACTTTTAACAATTTACTAGACTTGGTTCCTTTCCTCATGGAAAATAAAACCTCTAGAGCAACTAACAGTCCATCTCCTGTAGTGGTGAAGTCTCCTAAAATAACATGGCCTGACTGTTCTCCTCCCAAATTGTATTTCATTGCTTGCATGGTTTCTTTAACATATCGGTCACCCACATCTGACCTTACAAATGGAATATTTTCTTTTTCAAAATACCGCTCTAATCCTAAATTACTCATCAAAGTTCCAACCACACCACCTTTAAGAATGTTTTTCTTATGCCATCTTGTAGCAATCATTCCTATAATTTGATCACCATCTATTACCGCTCCCTTTTCATCGCATAAAATAACTCTGTCCGCATCTCCGTCTAAGGCAATACCAAGGTCTGCTTTATGTTTTTTAACTCCCTGTCTTAATGTTTGTGGATAGGTGGATCCACACTTTTGGTTAATATTAATTCCATTGGGATCGACGCCTATTGCAAATACTTTTGCTCCTAACTCTTCTAGTATTTTAGGAGCAGCTTTATATCCAGCTCCATTAGCGCAATCGACTACAATCCTCATTCCTTTTAAATCAAAATCATTTGGAAAATTGCTCTTTAGAATTTCAATATATCTTGAGTTCCCATCCTCTAATCTCTTCACTCTACCCAACTCTTTAACAGGGACTAATAACTTGGATTGTTTAGCATCAATCAATATTTCAATTCTTTTTTCAACTTTGTCGGATAACTTTAAACCATTGGGCCCAAACAATTTTAAACCGTTGTCTGTATAAGGGTTGTGAGATGCTGTAATCATAATTCCCATATCAGCTTTCATAGATCTAGTGAGCATAGCTAATCCATTGGTAGGAATAGGACCAAACGTGATCACATCCATTCCAGCAGAAGTTAGTCCTGACACTAGGGCTGGCTCTAACATATAGCCCGAGACTCTAGTATCTTTAGCAATAATGGCTAAATGTTTTTTCTTATCTTTAATTTTAAAAAAAGATCCTGCTGCTAAGCCAAATTTATAAAAATGTTCGCCAGTGATATTGCCCTGATTTACCACTCCTCTTATTCCGTCTGTTCCAAAATATTTTTTCATTAAATTGCCTGCAGCTCTGCATTAATTGTTAATGCTTCTTGTATTTCTTTTATATCATGCACTCTAAAAAATTGAACGCCTTGGTTTGCACCAATTATTACTGATGATATCGTCCCACCTAATCTTGAAATAGTATCCTTAGATCCCATAATTTTTCCAATAAAACTTTTTCTCGAAGGCCCCAGCATTAACGGACAGCCCAAAGAATGGAAAAAAGAAATTTTACTCATTAAGGTTAAGTTATGTTGAACATTTTTTCCAAAACCTATACCCGGATCTAAAATAATATTTTTTCTTTTGAGCCCTCTTTTTTCTAACTGATTAATTTTATTTTCAAAATAATTATAAATATCAATTAAGACATTTTGATAGTTTGGATTTTTTTGCATAGTCTTTGGAGTTCCTTGAGAGTGATTTAAAATAATTGGTTTTCTTAACTTTGCCACCAGAGTTATGGAGTTTGAGTCAAAATCTAAAGCTGAAACATCATTGATAATTTTGGCTCCCGCTTTTACTGCGGCCATCATTACAGAAGATTTTCTAGTATCTATAGAAACAATGCATTTTTTTATTTGACTAATTTTTTTTACAATTTGGATAACTCTTTTGCATTCTTCTTGTTCAGAAATAAGCTCAGCACCTGGTCTGGTGGATTCTCCCCCTATATCAATAATCTGAGCTCCTTGCTCAAGCATCAATTTTGCATGTTGAATAGCAGGTTTGAGTTTATTAAACTTTCCTCCATCTGAGAAACTGTCCGGTGTTGTATTTAGTACCCCCATAAGCACTGGCTTAGTATTATTTAAACTGATAATCGAGCTTCTTTTTTTTTGAATATGTTCAAAATCTTTAATAATTTGTTTTTTATTTTTATTTTTTAATTTATTTATTTGAGAAACATTAATCAGTATGGATTTATTATTTTTTTTATTAATAATTTCTATTTTAGTAAATCCTAAAGACTTATTTCCACAAACAGAAGCTGCTAATTTTTTTTGAATATGAAATTGAGCGTCTTTTCCATACAGAAAATTAAGGGGCCTAATGTAAACAGACCTCATAGAACAGTTTAGTTTTGTAATTTTGGTTTCAAACCAATGGTTCCTAGGGCGCTAGCAGATGAAGAGTCCTCATCATCTTTGGAGACACCTCTACTTGGTTGAATATTCTTATAAATTAAATCTCTAATTTCATCTCCGTTTAACGTTTCGTATACTAATAAAGCTTTAGAAATTTTGTGTAAATCTTCTAACTTTTCTGTAAGAATTTTTTTAGCTCTATCGTAACCGCTATCTACAATTTTTCTTACCTCTGCATCGATTTTTTTAGCTGTTTCTTCTGAAACATTTTGAGTTCTAGAAACAGATCTTCCCAAAAAAACCTCTTCTTCATTTTCTTGATAAGAAACAGGTCCCATAATTTCACTCATTCCCCATCTCGTAACCATATTTTTTGCCATTTTAGTTACCATTTCAATGTCCGATGAAGCTCCAGAAGTTACTTGATCGTGACCAAAAATAATCTCTTCTGCAATTCTTCCCCCCATGGCAACAGAAATATCTGCATACATTTTTTCTCTAGTCATAGAAAGCTGATCTCGTTCTGGTAGTCTCATTACCATTCCCAATGCTCTTCCTCTTGGAATGATAGTCGCTTTGTGAATAGGATCGGATGCTTTTTCAAATAATGCTACAATTGCATGCCCACCCTCATGATAAGCTGTTAATTTTTTTTCATCTTCTGACATCACCATGGATCTTCTCTCGGATCCCATCATGACTTTATCTTTAGCTTCTTCTAAATCAGAAAGAGTTACAATTCTTTTATTTTTTCTAGCTGCCAATAATGCACCTTCGTTACAAATATTTGCAAGATCTGCTCCTGAAAATCCTGGAGTACCTCGGGCAATCGTTCTAGGATTTACATCTGGACCAGTAGTAATCTTTTTTAAATGAACTTTTAAAATTGCTTCTCTTCCAAGAATGTCTGGATTGGGTACTACTACCTGTCTATCAAAACGGCCTGGTCTTAATAATGCAGGGTCTAATACATCTGGTCTGTTAGTAGCTGCAATTAAAATAACACCTTCATTTGTTTCAAAGCCATCCATTTCAACTAACAATTGGTTTAATGTTTGCTCACGCTCATCATTTCCACCACCCAAACCTGCTCCTCTACTTCTTCCAACTGCATCGATTTCATCGATAAAAATAATACAAGGTGCGTTTTTCTTTCCTTGTTCAAACATATCTCTTACTCGAGAAGCACCTACACCCACAAACATTTCAACGAAATCAGAACCTGAAATAGTAAAGAAAGGAACATTTGCTTCACCAGCAACTGCTCTTGCAATTAATGTCTTACCAGTACCGGGAGGTCCTATTAACAATGCACCTTTAGGAATTTTTCCTCCTAATTTTTGAAATTTTCTTGGGTCTTTTAAAAAATCTACTATTTCTACGAGCTCTTCTTTCGCCTCGTCTACACCAGCAACATCCTTAAAGGTAACTCGTCCATGTGCTTCTGTTAACAATTTTGCTTTCGACTTTCCAAAGCCCATAGCTCCGCCTTTTCCACCTTGCATCTGACGCATGAAAAAAATCCAAACAGCAATTAATAATATCATAGGGAACCAAGATAAGAGAACACTGAAAAAAGAAGGCATTTTATCTTCTACTGGTCCTGCTGAAAAAGAAATTCCTTTAGACGAGAGTTTTTCTACTAAATTTGGGTAATTGGGAGAATATGTTTTAAATTTACTGCCGTTGGAAAAAGTACCTACAATATTATTTCCCTTAATATCAACAGAGATCACATTTCCTTTATCTAGCTCTTCAATAAAAGTAGAGAAAGGTAAGTCTTTAGATGCAGTAATCGTCGCTGGATTTTGAAATAAATTAAATAGTCCTAACACCAATAGAGCTATAATTCCCCACATGGTCAAATTTTTCATATTCATACGTTATAAAATAAGTATTTAAATTAATCTTACAAGGAGCAAAATATCACAGAAAACAACTAAATAACTAAATTTCTTTGTTATTTCTATTTTCTTTTGTCATTATAATTTTTTTTCCACTCAAGTTGAACATAAATCCTCCCAAAGTCACTCTTTTAAAATTCTTTTTTTGAACAGAGTCCATAAGGTTCAGAATTCCTTTTGCTCTTGGTGGATAATCCTTTTTTGATTTTTTTTTAATTAAAGAGGCTATAACACGATAACTTATTTCAGAGGGTTGCTCTTGAAACAACTTTAAATCAATTTGGATTTTGTTGTTTAGCTTAGTTTGGATATATTTTTTTTCAGAGTAGCAAACATAAAAATCAATCGCTTCTTTAGCGGTATTCAAATTATCAATAGTTTTTAATATACGAGTTTGATCTAATCCTTCTTTTTCCAAATTAGATTTTAATTTTCTAATTCTAGATCTTAAAAAACGATCATTAGTATTAGATGGATCTTTAATGAATGTGGTAAATATTTTTTTAGCAACCTGTATTAATATTTTTTTAGAACTAGACAAAAAAGGACGAACAATAGTGATCTTCTCTTTGTTTTTTTCAGCAATTTTCATGGAAGACAGACCCTGCAAACCACTACCCCTGCTTAAGCGAATGTAAAAATTTTCTATCTGATCGTCTAAATGATGAGCAGTTAACATATAGCTAATTTTATTTTTTTTACAAAAATCACTCATTATTTTGTATCTATGATCTCTTGCATTTTTTTGAATACTTCGGGAAATTATTTTTTTTATAGTTAAAATTTTAGCTTTAGCAGAAATTTTCAATAAATTTTTCTGTACTCTCTTTGCTTCCAGAGCACTGTTTGCTCTAATATTGTGGTCTACGATTAAATAAAAGACGTTTGTATGATTTTTTTCTGAATAAATTTTAGAACAAGCTGCAAGAGCTAGACTGTCAGGCCCACCAGAGATGCAGGCGACAAATGACTTGGAGCCAATGTTTTTTTTTACAATTTTTTCAAATTGAAGATAGATTTCTGAGGTTAGTTTGTTTTGTAAAAAGCTATTATGATTTTGCACATTTGAACTTTTTGGTTTCATATTTAGCTTTCTGAAGAATCGATTTATCTGCTTTTGGGTATTGTTTTTTAACGCCACTTAACATTAAACAGCCTTGGTCTTTTTCTCCTAATTCATTCATTACAATTCCTAATTTCAAAAGATTTTGTGGAGCTTTTTTGCTTTTAGGAAATTTTTGGTATCCATCCAAATACGCTGCTGCTGCATCATGATACAATTGTCTTATGTAAAATGTTTCAGCAAACCAATATTGTGCACTTCCCGATAATGAGTGGGTGGGATTTTTTTCAATAAATTCTTTTAATGCGATCTCTGCTTTTTGATAATCTCCTACTTTAATAAAATTAGTTGCAAACTTATATTGGCTTGCTGGAGTACCTTTAGGTAAAATAGATTCTGCTTCTACATCAGCAGTTTGTACTACTGCAGCTGGACTTATACTTCTAATTTCTTGCTTTTGATTTGATGCAATTTTTGTATCATTGGATGGTGTATCTAATACTTTGCTAAAATCTTGCATCTTTCCAGTCCCAGGTAATTGTTTGGGTGTGTTTGTTTTTTGAACGCTGGTAGTAGATGTAGATCCTGACCCAAGATCACTAAATCGTAACTCTGTATCTCTTTGGATTTTGTCAACGCGTTCAGAAATTTTTTGCAAATTAAATAGTGTTTCTTCATTGCTAGCAGTCATTTTTTGAATTTGCTCTTCTAATTCAGAAAGTTTTACAAGTTGTCTTGTAAGAGCTCCTTCTAAAGTAGCTGGAATATTACCGGATGAAGAATTGGTAGAATTTTGTGAAGAAAAACTTTTACTATAAACTGCTTTTTCTAAAGTTTTTAAATCCTTATTTAAAGTTTTAAGCTCATTAATAATTGTGGTGAGCTGCTCATCTGCCTGTGCTCCGTAGGCAAACATACAAAAAATTATAAATATAAATATTTTTTTCATTCTATTAAGACATTAGTACAATAAATTTAGGCAAAAAAAAGACCCTGGAACATTTCTATTCCAGGGTCTTTAAATACTTAAAAAAATTAATTATTACTTAGCTTTAACAGTAACTGATCTTCTGTTTTGAGACCAAGCTAGTTTAGAAGAGTCAGTGTTTGCTGGTCTCTCTTTTCCATAGCTAATTACTTTAATTGAAGACTTCGCAACGCCTTTAGCCATTAAATAATCTCTAGCCGCATTTGCACGTCTTTCACCAAGTGCTAAGTTATATTCTCTAGTACCACGTTCATCTGCATGACCTTCGATCACCACGTAAATTTTGCTAGATTTAATATACCCTGCTTGTTTAGTTAAAGTTGTTTTTGCCGCTGAAGTTAATCCAGTGCTATTAGTTGCAAAAAATACTCTATCAGCAACACCTGTTGCTAAATACTTAACTGTATCTGTTCCTGTATATACATCACCTACTTTACCTGCTTTTTTGGCAGTTGTTGAACATGCAGAAATAAAAATTCCTAATATTACTACTAAAAATGTATTCTTTAAAATTTTAAACATAACGCCACCTCTCAAAATAATTTAACTTAGCCAAGTTGTATCTAATTAACCTTTTTTCCGCAACTATATAATCTTGTACTAGCACCAAAATAGGTATTTTTTGCTATTATTTTGAAAGCAAACCAGACCAGGCAGGGTCGGAGGCATCTGTTAAAGTTTTAATTTTTCTTTCATTATATCCTGTCAAATCAATGGACCATAGAGATGAGGATGTACTGAACCCAGTTTTTGATTTTTTAGTTCTAGACTCTCTGTAAAAAATTAATACACGACCGTTTGGTGACCAAGAAGGTGCTTCTTGATAATAGTTTTCTGTTAATAGTCTCTCTCCTGTTCCGTCACTTCTCATGACTCCTATATAAAATTTTCCTCTATATATTTTAGTAAATGCAATTAAATCTCCTCTTGGTGACCAGACTGGGGTTCCATATAAGCCCTGGCCAAAAGATATTCTTTTTGCTTTGGAGCCATCGCTTTTCATAACGTAAATTTGCTGTGCGCCACTACGATCTGAATTAAAAGTAATTTGGCTTCCATCTGATGAATAGGAAGGCGAGGTATCAATGGAGGGATGGGATGTTAATTGCTCTACTACTCGAGATTTAATGTCCATAGAATAAATATCTGAATTTCCATCTTTTGCAAAACTCATAATAATTTTCTTACCATCTGGAGAAAATCTAGGAGCAAATGTCATGCCAGGAAAATCTCCTACAAGCTCCTGCATTCCTGTTTCAATATTTAATAAATACACTCTCGGTAAATTCTTAAAATAAGACATGTAAGTAACCATTTGTGAAGCTGGGTTAAACCTTGGGGTTAACACCAACTCGTTACCAAGAGTTAAATATTTATTATTGGCTCCATCTTGATCCATGATAGCTAATTTTTTAATTCTTTGATCTTTCGGTCCGGATTCTGCAACGTAAATAATCCTAGTGTCAAAATAACCAAGCTCCCCCGTCATTCGTTCATAAATTTTATCTGAAATAATATGTGCAATTCGTCTCCAGCTATTAGGTGTTGCAAATAAAGCCAGTCCTTCCATTTCTTTTGCATTGACTACATCCCAAAGTCTAAACTCTACTCTTAATCTTTTTTTTTCATCGATAACTAATTTCCCCGAAATCATAATTTGTGCCTTGATCAAAGCCCAATCTTGAAATGTTGGCTTAGCATGAGCAATACGAGGAGACTGAATATACGACTTTGGATCAATAATAGAAAAGAGTCCTGATCTTTTTAAATTATTAGAAATAACTTCGGATATTTTTTTATCTAACTCTAAAGCTTTGAGCTCGGGTGAAAATTTAGATGGATTGTCTACATAAAATTTAGATATGGCTGTGGGCAATGGTTCTAAATTACCTCTGGTAATATCAATCTTTACAACAGCGAAAGCGCTGTGATTAAAAAAAAGAATTGAAATAAAAATTAAACAAAGTTTCTTCATAGTTTTTATATTATCCTCTTAACATTTCCTTTGCATCAAAATTAAGCTGAAGATCTTTCCATTTGTTATAACCTGTGGTTGGCATCTTTAGTGGATCACAAAGTTTTACTGCTCGAAGAGCACTTTCTGCAAGTACTTTGTAATAGGCTTGGCCTGGCTGATTCATTCTTCTATGATCTAGCACTTCTGAAGACAGAATGGATCCATCTTCTTTTAATACAAGTTTTATTCTAACAAGTAAATTTTGGTCAAAAGGAAGTCCTAAAGGAATATTCCAGCATTTATAAATTTGAGCTTTAATCGCATCTTGCTGACTAAGAGTAATCCCTTTGTTTAAAGTAACGGAGTTATCCTGGTTTTGAGTTAGCTCTAAACTTTGTTTTTTTTGGATATCTGCTGTTTCTTCTTTAGATTTGTCAATGAGGGCAGCTATTTTATTAGGGTCAAATAATTCTTTTTTTTCAAATTCGGAGGACTGTCTAATTAATTCTTTTACTTCCTTGGGGTTTTGTTTTTTTTTCTTTTCTTCTTTTTTCTTCAATTTTAATTGGTCTGGAAGTGGGACAGTATCTGGCTTTTCTTTGGGAGTAATTTTAGGCGGAGCTTGTTTAGTAACCACCCTCTCTTTCTTTTTTTCTTTTTTAATTTTTTCAATGATCTCTCTAGCTTTAGGAGCGAAAGGAAGTTGTGTTTTTTCTGAAATTTGAATGATGTCTATAGCTATTAGTTGTTGAGCAGTAATAGGTTCTTTTTTGACAAAGGGTAATGTAAGAACAGTCAACAACACAAAAGCCAAGTGCAAAAAGACCGAAAGCGATACACTTCTATACATGAGCTACCTTTTTGTTTCAGAAATAAGTGCTACCTTAGAAAATCCTGATCCAGATAGCTTACCCATAACCTCCATTACTCTCCCGTAATCTATATTCTTATCTCCGCGCACATAAATTCTAGTATCAGTTCTGTTTTTGGCAATGGCCAATAATTTTGGTATTAACTCACTAAATCCTACTTTAGTTTTTTGAATAAAAATTTCTCCTTTAGAATTTATTGTCAAAGTCAAAGGCTCTTTGTCATCGGGTAAAGAATCGGCATTGCTATCTGGTAAGTTTACAGGAACACCAACTGTTAGCATGGGCGCGGTCACCATAAATACAATCAATAGCACCAACATAACATCTACAAATGGAGTGACATTTATATCGCTCATCAATGTTCTCGAGCGAGATTTAGATTTTGAAAACTGAAATGCCATTTAAATGATCGTTAAAAAGCTTTGGGTAAAATTTTCTAATTTTTGAGTGTATCTTCTAGAATCGCTAGAAAATTTATTGTAGGCAACAACCGCTGGTATTGCAGCCAGTAGACCTAGGGCAGTTGCAAATAGTGCCTCTGCAATTCCAGGAGCAACAATTGCCAAACTAGTATTTCTAGAAATAGCAATAGATTGGAACGAATTCATAATACCCCAAACAGTTCCAAACAATCCAACAAATGGAGCAACTGAACCAACGGTTGCAAGAAACGTTAAGTTTTTTTCATATTTTTCAATTTGCTTATCAATTGCCACATCCATAACTCTTTTGGTTCTTTCGACAATTTGTCCTTTGCTTTTGTGATCTTGAACACATTCCATTCCAGCTCTAAATACAACCACCAAAGGGTTGTCTGAACTGCTACTTGTTTTTTTATAAAATTCTCCAGCTGATTTCGATGACCAAAATTGGTCTTCTGCAATATCGGTTTCTTTAAATATTTTTTTAAATATTTTAATTTTATCAATAATAAGCGCCCAAGAAAAAATAGAGGCTAATACTAAAGATATCATTACAAATTTTACTACTAAATCGGCACGCATAAAAAGCGTTAAGATTGAAAAATCAGTAGTTCCTAAACTAGTTGCTGCTGTAGTAACTGGATCCATAATTATGTTCTAGTTTTAAATATTGTCATTATTTTGTCTTTTTAGGACTATAAAGGTTTGTAGTTAAAGACAACTTTTAAATAAAAGTGAAGCTGCTGATGGCATTTTTTTTGGCTTTCCTTGTGAATTAACGCAAGCCAAAGTTACTTTTGCATCCACTAATAACTCCTCATCTGTTGTGGTAGTCCAGCAGTCTACTTTGTAGACCTTTTGAATCATTTCTAATTTAACTGGAGATAAGCTTTTTAGTTCTGTCTTAATAACCAAATGGTCTTCGAAATGAGCTGGTTTTTTAAATGCAATATCGCAATGAGCTACTACAATTTGAAAGCCATACTCCTCTATAAGCTTCTTATGTTTTAAACCGAGATTATAAATTAGCTCTGTTCTAGCTCGTTCTAAATACTTAAGGTAATTTGCATAATACACTATTCCACCAGCATCTGTGTCTTCATAATATACTCTAATCTTTATTTCAAAACTCTTAGCCATGAAATCCATCGTTAGAGTAATGATCAACAAAATACTTTCCTATTAAAATTGCGTCCGTCTTGTTGGAATCCTTTTTTTTAGTAAGCTGTGGAGACAGGTCAGGAAACATTTCTATAACTTTAGTTCTGCTGGCATCTTTTTCTGTACCTATTAAATTAAAATGCTTTTTCCATTTTACCGGTCTAATGAAATAAATAGGAATTCCTAGGGCAGAACATATCCCTTTGATAACTCCAAAAGATTGGCCAAAATTAAACATGCTGGTAACTCCCTGTCCTGGCATGGCACCTACTTGCTCGATTAACACTGCTGAATTATCTCTGTCTACAACTCTCGATTTTATTTCATGAGCTAATTGAGCTGCATTCACTTGTCGTTTATTCTTTTTCCCTTCAATCATCGTTGGCATGTCAAAAAAGGTAGTAATCTTTTTATCCTCAAATACACTGATGGCCCCACTTACACCAGGATCTATTCCAAATACAATCAAAGCTCTAGCTCCTTTAATATATTCTCATCAATATCAAAATTGGTATACACATTTTGAACATCCTCATCATCCTCTAGCAAGTCTATAAAATTAATAATCTTCTCAAACACCTCTTTGTTTATAGAGACTGTATTTTTAGGTTTCCAAATAATTCCTGAGAAGCTTAACTCTTTTATTTTTGTCTCAATAGAAACTCTCACTTCATTAAATTTTTCTTTTTTGCAATAAATTTCATGATGTTCTTCTCCACTAATGCAATCCTCCGCACCCGCTTCAATCGCATGAGAAAAAATTTCATCTTCTGTGATTAATTCTTTTTTAATTTTTATATGACCAACCTCTTCAAATTGGTATGAAACTGAACCTTCCACTCCTAGGGAAGCATTATTTTTTTCAAATAAAAGTCTTAGATTAGTAAAAGTTCTATTTTTATTATCCGTCAGTGCCTCTACAATAAAAGCAACTCCTCCTGGACCAAATCCTTCATACTGACTTTTTTCATAATTAGAGTCTTCACTAGGTCCTTGGGATTTCTTAATGGCTCTTAAAATATTGTCTTTAGGCATATTAGCTTCTCTAGCAGCCTGAACTGCAGATCGTAATCTTGGGTTAAATTCAATATCTGGCAGTCCCAATTTTGCAGCAACCGTAATCTCTCTACTTAATTTAGAAAATAGTTTTGATCGTTGCTTATCTGCTTTTCCCTTTTTGTGTTTGATACCCGCCCAATGGGAGTGACCTGCCATATTAATTGAATTTTTTAGTTAAGTTACCACCAATAATAATAGGTTCTATTTCTTTAGCGAGTCCTGTTTGCTCATCTGCAACTACACGTACTCCAGATATGGTTGCTACTTTATTGGAAGGTACTAATCTTTCTCCTCGTTCATGCTTAAAGAATCTTTGTAGTGCTTTGTCTCGATCCATGCCAATAATAGAATTATAATCACCACACATTCCTGCATCAGTTTGGTAGGCAGTTCCGTTTTCAAGAACTCTAAAGTCCAGTGTAGGTGTGTGAGTGTGGGTTCCTATCACTAAAGTAGCCGTTCCATCTAAAAAATATCCCATGGCTTGTTTTTCACTAGTGATTTCAGCATGGATATCTACTAATAAAAAATCTACCTCTTTCTTTAATCTTATTGTTTTCATTTTTTCTTCAATGAATGGAAATACATCATCTGTTTTTTTCATATACACATTGCCCATTAAATTCATAACTCCAACTTTAAAACCTTTTTTTTCATATATTTGAAAACCATTGCCAGGTGTTCCTTCCCCCCAATTCCAAGGTCTTAACAATCTATTTTCCTCTCTAATAAAATCCATTGTCTCTTTTTGATCCCAAATGTGATTTCCAGAAGTGATAACGTCTACCCCACACTTAAATAAGTCTTCACAAATAGACTGCGTAATACCATAGCCACCAGCAGAATTTTCTCCGTTAGCAACCACAAAGTCAATTTTGTGAGATTGAACAAGTGAAGGAAGTTTTTCTATGACAATATTTCTTCCTGCTCTTCCCATAATATCTCCTAGAAATAAAAAATTCATTTAGCTAATGACACTCCCTTCTTCTGTAATAATTCCTTTTAGAACAACGTCATTTTTATGAACAGGTATTATTTTTGCTTGCTGAAAAGAAAAAGCAATTCCATAAGTTAAAAAATTTTTATTTTTTGATAAATATTTATCATAATACCCTCTTCCATAACCCAGTCGGTTAAAATTTAAATCAAATGCTAACAATGGGGCTAAAAATAGCTGTGGTACTAATTTTTTATTTTTTGCTGACGGCTCTAAAATTCCAAACTTACTGACATATAATGGATCGTACTCATTCCAAGCCCTAAACTCCATATTGTTTTTATTCAATACTCTAGGCAATGCAATGACACACTTCTTCTTTAACAATTCTAGTACTGGCTTAATATTTAGCTCTGTGTGGATTGGCTGATAGCTTCCTATAACTTTTATTTTATGCTGTTTAATAATGCGCAATAAAGAAGAGTAAATAGTTTGGATTTGCTTAGAATTTAACTCTAGATATTTTTTTGCACGCAATTGTGTGAATTTTTTTCGTAACTTATTTTTCATTCAAGCTAGATAGCTTTGGATAAGAAATTATCAATAGAGCTATTAACTTTAGTTAGAACTTCATTATAACTACTTTCACTTTGAGTGATCATTGCTTTGAGATTGGCCAATTCTTCATTTAAGTTTCTAACTTCCCTATCTCGATCATCCTTGTATTGAACTGACAGGTCTTTAATTTCTTTAAATTTAATTTCTAACTCTTTGTTATGCTCTTTAAATTTTTGCATAGAGCCTTTCATAGCTGACATTTCGTCTACAAGCTGAATTGCAGTAATCAATAAAAGCTTTCCTTCACCAAGATTTCCCAAATCTGCTTTTAATTTACCAAATTTGTTATTTAGTTCAGTGGTAAGCTTTTCTAATTCTTTTTCTTGCCCATCCTCACAAGCAAGTAAATAATCCCTGGAATTAAAACGTACATTTACATTTACCATTCTTGTCCATCCAGCATTGTATTGGTTTCTTGACTTAGTTCGTCAATTTTTTTTTCTACCTCTTGTTTTTTTTCTTCGTGCTCTGCTAACTTATACCTTGAAACCTCTAGTTCTTTTTCCATATCGGTAATTTCGTTTTTAAGTTTATTGTTTTCTTCTTCAATCAGCTCAATCTTTGCCTTTAGTTCACCAGAAGACTGGTCTTCAAGGTTAACCCTGTCTTGAATTGTTTTTAAACTTTCTTTTAAAACAATATTCTCTGAATCTAATGTGGATAACTTTGATCGTAAACTTAGCTTTTCTTGCTCTAACTCTATCTTTAACTGCTCTAAGTCTACTATTTTTCTTTTGGAATTTTGTACTAAATCAGTAATTGAATCTAGCTTAGATAGGGATCTAAGTAAGTTCTCTTCTTTATCTTTTAAATTAATCATAAATACTAATATTTATATATTTATGTTTTTATTTATATAACAAAGTAATATTAATTTCGAGAAGCAAAGTCTAAAAGGTTTTAATGAAACAAGTAACACATACTGATCTCGCGAATGCTATTCGTTTTTTATCAATAGATGCTGTACAAAAAGCAAATTCCGGACATCCAGGAATGCCTATGGGCATGGCAGATGTGTGCACAGTTCTTTTTAGACATTTTTTAAAATTTGACCCAAGTAGGCCTGGTTGGATTAATAGAGATCGATTCGTTTTATCTGCGGGACATGGTTCCATGTTGCTTTATGCTCTTCTTTATTTAACAGGCTATAAAAGTGTTTCTTTAAATGATATCAAAAATTTTAGACAGCTAGATTCTATTTGTGCTGGACATCCAGAGTATGAAAATGGAACTGGTATCGAAACTACTACCGGTCCTCTTGGACAGGGTATTGCTAATGCGGTTGGCTTTGCTATTTCAGAAGAAATTTTAAAATCGAAAAAAGGAAAAGATATTTATAATCACAAAACTTATGTGGTTGCAGGAGATGGTTGCTTAATGGAGGGTATAAGTCACGAGGCTTTAAGTTTAGCTGGCCATTTAAAGTTGAAAAATCTAGTTATGTTTTTTGATAACAATTCCATTTCTATAGATGGTCCAACTAGTCTTGCAGTATCAGATAATTATAAAAAACGACTTGAAGCTTACGGATGGGATTGCATTGATATAAATGGTCATAATGAAAAGCAAATATTTAAAGCAATTAAAAAATGCCAAAATGCAAAAAGACCTACGGTTATAGCTTGCAAAACTACTATTGGCTTTGGGTCTCCAAACAAATCAGGAAAGTCCTCTGCCCATGGAAGTCCTTTGGGAGATGAGGAAATACAACTCGTTCGAAAAAAACTAAAATGGAAACATGCACCGTTTGAAATACCAAAAGAAATTCTGCAAGAATGGAGAAGTATTGGTGAGAACGGAAAAAAAGAAGTAAGAAAATGGGAAAAAAAAGCAGGATCTAAATTAAAAAAAATAACCAATAAGAATTCTCAAAAACTAACAAAGCTTTTTGCCGATGCTAAAAATATGGCAATAAAAGAAACTAAACCTATAGCAACTAGGAAATCTTCTGAAGATATTTTAAATCTACTAACTGTGCATATGCCAGAATTAATAGGGGGATCTGCAGATCTTGCTGGATCCAATAATACAAAAACAAAAAGTCAAAAAATTATTAAGCCAGGTAATTTTGCGGGTAGCTATATTCACTATGGTGTTCGAGAGCACGCAATGTGCGGTATCATGAATGGTATAGCTCTTCATGGAGAGCTTATTCCTTACGGTGGTACTTTTTTAATTTTTAGCGATTACTGTAAACCATCCATTAGACTATCTGCTTTAATGAAACAGCGTGTTGTCTATGTCATGACTCACGACTCTATTGGTCTTGGAGAAGACGGACCAACCCATCAGCCGGTTGAACAAATTGCTGGATTAAGAGCCATTCCTAACTTGAATGTATTTAGACCAGCCGACACAATAGAAACTATAGAATGTTGGGATTTGGCATTAAGACAAACTAACACTCCCAGTGTTCTTTCTCTCACAAGACAAAATTTAAAATTACTTAGAACGAAAAATAATCAAATGAATAAATGCTCGTACGGTGCTTATGAAATTTACCGAAGTAATCCAGAAATTAATCTAACTATTATAGCGACTGGTTCAGAGGTGGAAATTGCAGTCGAGGCAAGCCAACAACTTACAAAAGAAAACATCCATAGCAAAGTAGTCTCTATGCCGTGCCAAGAATTATTTGAGCAGCAAGAAAGTTCTTATAAAAAAAATCTACTGGAAGAAACTACTGCCAAAATATCGATAGAAGCGGCCTCTACCATGGGTTGGAAAAAATATACTGGAAATCAGGGTGTGGAACTTGGTATTGATACCTTTGGAAAAAGCGCTCCATATAAAAAAATATATGAACATTTTAAATTAACGAGTAATAATATAATACAACAAGCAAAAAAAATTATTCAAAAATAATGAACAAAGTTGCAATTAATGGTTTTGGTAGAATTGGAAGAATGGTTCTAAGATCTATTATTGAAAACAAAACCAAAGGTATCAAAGTAGTTGCTATTAATAATAGAGCCGATTCTGGAACGAGCGCTTTTTTATTAGAAAAAGATAGCATACATGGAAATTTAGATGCTTCTATTCAATTTGATAAAAAAAGCATCACAGTCAATGGTCAAAAAATTATTTTATTCAATGAAAACGATCCGACTAACCTTCCTTGGAAAAAATTAGGCATTGATACAGTTTTTGAATGTACAGGAAAATTCAACTCTAAAGAACAGTCGTCTAAGCACTTAACTGCTGGGGCTAAAAGAGTTTTGGTTTCTGCTCCTTGCAAAAATGCTGATCAAACTATTGTGTATGGAGTAAACGAAAAAAAAATAAAAGCTAAAGATAAAATTATTTCTGTTGCTTCCTGCACTACCAATTGTTTAGCTCCTTTGGCATATGTAATGGATAAAAATTTTTCTATTGAAAGAGGATATATGACCACTATCCATTCTTATACTAGCGATCAAAGACTATTAGACAATTCTCATAAAGATTTAAGAAGAGCAAGAAGCGCTCCCAACACAATAGTACCAACCAGCACAGGAGCCGCAAAGTCATTGTCTTTAATTTTACCAAACCTTAAGAACAAAGTGGACGGTATATCTATAAGAGTACCCACGCCCAACGTTTCCTTGGTGCAACTTTCTTTCACTGCAAAAAGAAAAGTAAATGAAAGATCTATTAATTTAGCTTTAAAAAAAGCTAGCAAAACTTATCTAAAAAATATTTTAGGTGTAACAGACCAGCCCTTGGTTTCTTCAGATTTTAATCATGACCCAAGATCTTCCATTGTGGACACTCTATTAACTAAGGTCGTAGATCATAAAATCGCAACTGTGTTTGCTTGGTATGATAACGAGTGGGGTTTTTCTAATAGAATGGTCGACTTAGCATTGTACCTAAAAAAGTAACAAGTGAATGCAAGAATTAAAGCTTCTAGAAAAAAATAAAGATATTAAAAATTTAAAAGTTTTTTTGAGGGTAGACTTTAATGTGCCCATGCAAAACCAGGCTGTTTCCGATTCGACCAAAATAACTAAAGTAAAAACAATAGTTGAAGATCTTTTAAATAGAGGTGCAGTTGTTATCTTGTGTTCTCACCTAGGTAGACCGCAAGTAAAAGGTAAAGAAGGATTCTCATTAGAACCTGTTCGATCTGAAGCAGAAAAAATTATTGGAAGAGAAATTGTTTTTGTTGCTGAAGACTTTAAAAATATTATTTCACAAAAAATATCTGAAAATAAGAACCTTTTTTTGCTGGAGAATATACGCTTTGATCCTAATGAAGAAAAAAATGGTCATGACTTATCAAAAAAATTAGCAGATCTTTGTGATATTTATATTAATGAAGCATTTTCTTGTTCTCACCGTAAACACGCCTCTATATTTGGAATTACTCAATTTGTAGATTCTTATGCTGGAGAAACAATTCATCAAGAACTGACTGCTTTAAATTCAATTGTTACAGACACTCAAAAGCCAGTGGCTTGCTTAATAGGAGGATCTAAAATCTCTACTAAAATAGATTTAATCACGTCCCTTATGCCAAAAATAGACTACATGATTATTGGAGGTGCAATGGCAAATAACTTTTTTAAACACCAAGGATTCCAAGTAGGAAAATCTAAAATAGAGGAAAATATAGATTCTATAGTTAAAAACATTATTACCACAGCTTCAAAGAGTAATTGTAAATTAATCTTACCTATTGATGTAGTCACTGCAAAAAGATTTGAAGACCAAGGAGCAAATAAAAATTTAGATCAGGTAGAGAATGATGAGATGATACTAGATATTGGAACCAAAACAATAGCCTCTATCTCTAACATTTTACAAGAATCTAAAACTGTTTTCTGGAATGGGCCATTTGGTTTTTTTGAAAAGGATAGCTTTGCAAATGGCACGAAAGCAATTTCTAATACTGTTGCTGATTTAACAAAACAAGGAAAGCTAGTCTCAATTGCAGGAGGTGGCGATACCTTTGCTGCAATTAAGAAATCTAAACGAGAAAATGAATTTACTTACATATCCACAGCTGGAGGTGCCTTTCTTGAGTGGCTTGAAGGAAAAGTTCTACCGGGATTAAAAGTTCTTGAAATTAAAAATTAAATTTATAGTTTATTGTCATGGAAATTGAAAAAATTGCCCTTCAGATGCTAGCTTCTGGAAAAGGAATTCTTGCTGCTGATGAAAGTACAGGAACTATGACTAAAAGATTAGATTCGGTAAAAGTCCCTTCTACAGAAGAAAATAGATTAGGATTTAGAGAAATATTATTTACTTCTAACAAAGTAGGTTCTTATGTGAGTGGAGTTATTCTTTATGATGAAACAATTAAACAAAAGTCCAGCAATGGAGATACCATTCCTGAACTTTTAAATAAACAAAATATACTTCCAGGAATAAAAGTAGATGCTGGTACCAAACCTTTAGATGGATCACCTGATGAATTATATACAGACGGTTTAACTGGTCTTAGTGAAAGATTAAAAGAATATTACAATTTAGGTGCTCGCTTTACAAAGTGGAGAGCTGTGTACAAAATATCAAAAGACCATCCTAGCCAAAATGTAATTACTACCAATGCAAAATCTCTTGCAAAATATGCGGCGCTGGTTCAAGAGGCGAACATGGTACCTATTGTGGAACCAGAAGTGTTGATGGATGGCAATCACGATATCAACAAATGCTTTGAGGTTACTTCCGCCGTTCTTAAAGAATGTTTTCAAGAATTAAAAAATGAAAAAGTTAAAATGGAAGGAATTGTACTCAAGCCAAATATGATTTTAAATGGAGCAGAATCTGGATTAAAAAATGAACCAGCAATTATTGCCGCCAAAACTTTAGAGTGTTTAAAGAATAATGTTCCTAAAGAAGTTCCTGGTATTGCGTTCCTGTCAGGAGGCCAAAGTGAACTTGAGGCAACTACTAATCTCAATGAAATTAATAGAATAAACGATACTAAGTTAATATTTACATTTTCTTATGGAAGAGCATTACAACAAGGTGCTCTAAAACAATGGGCAAAAGATATTCACGACAAAAAGGCTACTCAATCTGTTTTTAGTCACAGAGCTTATATGAACAGTCTTGCAGCCACAGGAAGTTGGAAGCAAGATAAAGAAGTGCTGTCATAATAGATTGTTAAAAAGAAACATTTATCTAATTACTCCCAACACACTCAATAAATCTTTTTATTATTTTCTTCCAAAATTATTAAAAACAAAACGTATCAGATATCTTCAAATAAGATTAAAAAGACTTTCTAAAAAAAAACTTGTCCAAGAAATAAAAAAAATAAAAAAAATTGTTAACAAAAAAACAAAAATTATTATCAATGATTTTCCTGAAATAGCTTCTTTATTAAACTGTGATGGTTACCACCTCGGTCAAAAAGATAAGGAAATTTCTTTAGTAAAAAAAAAGTTTAAAACCCTAAAAATTGTGGGTGTCACTTGTCACAATTCTAAAAAAATAGCTTTGAGCTCAGTAAAAAAAGGTGCCTCATATGTTGCTTTTGGATCGTTTTATAAGACCAGCACCAAGAAGACAAAATTTAATGCAACGGTAGCTTTATTAAGATGGGCAAAAGATAAAATTAAAGTTCCAGTCGTTGCTATTGGCGGAATCAATGAGCATAATTACCAGCCCTTATTAAAAAATGGAGCGAATCTTATTGCTTGCTCTAGTTTTGTATGGAAAAATAAGAAATACAACCCCTTGCAAGCTCTGAATAGATTAAAGTAATTTATTTAAAAGCAAAAAAAGTGTATTACCCTCTTCATTATGAAAATTTCTGCAATTGAAATTAAACCTGGAAATATCATTGAGCATAAGAATGATTTGTATCTTTGTCTTAAAACCCAGCATGTAAAACCTGGAAAAGGCGGTGCATTTAATCAAGTAGAATTAAAAAGTATCACTAAAGGAACTAAACTTAATGAAAGATTTAGATCTGATGAAACTATTGAAAAAGCTTCATTGGATGAAAGAAATTATCAATTTCTGTATAGTGACGAACAAAGCTTATATTTTATGGATACAAAAGATTATGAACAAATTTCTATTACCAAAGAGCTGATAGGTGAAGATGAAGATTTATTGACTGAAAATTTAGATGTGGCTATTGAATTTTATGAAGACAAGCCTTTAAAGGTTAATTTGCCTAAGCACCTAGAGTTTGAAATTATTGAGACAGATGGTGTGGTCAAAGGCCAAACTGCTTCTAGTTCTTACAAGCCTGCTGTGATTCAAAATAATATTAAAATTCAAGTTCCTCCTTTTATTAACCAAGGAGATAAAGTGGTGATTGAATCTGCTTCCAGAGAATATGTGAAGAAGGTTAGCTAAGTGCCATTACTATCACCAGAAATTAATATTTTAGAAAAAGTTTGCATTAAAGCCTCAAAGATAATTATTCGCGATTTTGGAGAAATTGAAAAACTTCAAGTTTCTAAAAAAGGTCCAGGTGACTTTGTTACTAAAACTGATCAAAAAGTTGAAGAAATCATTATTGAAGAACTTGAAAGAGCAAGACCCGGTTATAATTTTATTGCTGAAGAAGGAGGAACTACCAAAGAAAAAAAAAGTGAGTTTACATGGATTATAGATCCTATCGATGGAACCAATAATTTTTTACATGGAATACCTCACTTTGCGATTTCTATAGGACTAGAAAAAAATAGTGAAGTTATTGCAGGAATAATTTTTGACCCTATTAAAAATGAAATGTTTTTTGCTGAAAAAGGACGCGGCGCTTACTTAAACAATAGTAGAATTCGAGTCTCTTCAAGAAATATTATTGCTGATTCTATCGCCTTAACTGGGGGGCCAGCTTATGCAGAACCCAATAAGAAAATTTTTTATGAAGAATACATTGCCATGTGCAACAACTTTAACCAGGTAAGAAAGTTAGGAAGTGCAGCTTTGGATTTAGCTTATATTGCGGCAGGTAGAGCTGAAATTTTTTGGCACAAGAATTTAAAATATTGGGATATTGCTGCAGGGCTTATTATAGTTAGAGAGGCAGGTGGAACGATTACTGATTTCAGAGGTAAAACTTTTGATTTTACAAACAATCAATTACTAGCAACAAACTCCAGACTTGATAACGAGACTACCAAAATATTATCTTCTATTAAATGACAAAGTTTATCATTTTCTTATTCCTTGATGTTCTTGCATTTAGTGGGATACTAATTTCTACCCTTCCTTTTCTTATAAATAATTATGGTGGTGATATTTTTATAATCACCTTAGCTTTTGGATCTTTTTCTTTTTTTCAATTTTTTGTTTCTCCTTTCTGGGGCGGTCTTTCAGATAAGTTTGGACGAAAACCATTGTTACTTATGAATTGCATTGCAGAATTGATTGCAAATATTATTCTGGCTTTAAGCGGAACCATATTGGTTATATTTATTTCTAGACTTGTAGCTGGATTGTTTAAAACCAATGTTTCAGTAGGCACAGCTTACATTGCTGATATCACTGATGAAAAAAATAGGGCTAAAGGAATGGGAATGTTTGGTGTGGCTTTTGGACTGGGCTTTACTATTGGACCTTTGGTAGGAGGGTTGATTGCAGGGTCTAACTTTACATTAGACTCTTTGCATAATGTTGCTTGGTTTGCCTGCATTATTAATTTAATTAATTTGCTTTATGTTTTCTTTTTTTTAGATGAAAGTTTAACAGAAAAAAAAGGCTATAAGATCAGCTATTCATTTGAAAAATTTAGATCTCAAATAAATATTGTTACTAACAAAAATCTACTTCCCTTTTTTTTCTAATATTTTGTATTCATTTAACTTTTTCTGGAATGGAAGGAACTATAGCAATCTGGGGTCAGGAAACTTTTGTCTGGGGACCTAAAGAAATAGGTTTTGTCATGCTACTTGCTGGACTTACTCAAATTTTAGTTCAAGGGGTGTTGTTGAGAGTGTTGTTGAAATATCAGAATGAAACAACGATTATTCGAAGCGGTTATGTTTCTTTAATTTTAGGTTTTTTTATTATCCCATTTTCTAACTTATACTTTATACCCATTGCAGTTATTCTGCTTTGTTATGGGATTGGAGTTTCAAACCCTTGTTTAAATAGTTTAATATCCAAAAATGCTAACCCCGAATCTAGAGGGCTTGCCATGGGCTCAGCTTATTCATCCCAAGCAGCAGCAAGGTTTTTAGGACAACCTCTTGCTGGACTTATGTTTTTGTACCTTGGTAAAAATTATCATTTTTATTTTGATGTAATTTTTCTCTCGCTATTGGCTATTTTTTATTTCTTTATTAATTTAAATCGAACGAAAACCCTGTAATTGCCTTTTGTATAGTTTCTTGTTTATTTCGGCTTATTTGCTATAAACCCCTCTTATTATTATGAAAAAAAACGTGCACCCAAACTTACATCCCATTAAGGTACAAATGACAGATGGTACTGAATTTGAAACTATGTCTACATGGGGAAAAGAAGGTGATGTTATGAAACTCGATATTGATCCAAAATCTCACCCGGCATGGACGGGAGTTACTCAAAAGCTTCAAGACAAAGGAAGAGTAAGCAAATTTAATAAAAGATTTGCAAATTTAAAGAAGGCTTAAATTTTTATGAATCTACCATTAATGCCAAAAGCGACAGCTGTTTGGTTGATTGAAAACACAACATTGACATTTAAACAAATTGCAGATTTTTCTGGATTGCATGAGTTGGAAATTAAAGGAATTGCAGATGGGGATGTTGCTATAGGTATTAAGGCCTACAATCCTATTTTATCTAATCAGCTTACTAGAGAAGAAATTCAATTATCTTCCGAAGATCCATCTAGACCTTTGACCATGAAGAAAAAAAATATGGATATCGAAGTAAAAAAAATGGTTGGAACAAAATATACTCCTATTGCAAAAAGAGAAGATCGACCTAATGCAATTGCGTGGTTAACAAAAAATTATCCTCATTTGGCAGACAGTCAAATTTGTAAATTAGTTGGAACTACTAAAAATACTGTAGTGGGAATTAGGACTAGAAAATATTGGAACATGTCCAATGTGTCACCAAAAGATCCAGTTGCTGCAAATTTATGTACACAAACTGATTTGGTTGCAGCAATAGAAAAAGCTAAAAAAAAACAAGAACGAATTGAAAAAGAAAAAAAGAAAGAAAAAGAAAAAGCAAAACAGGCTAATCCTTCTGAATAGGAGACTTTTTTCCGTGAAAACAAAAAAAAATTCCAGTCCAAAAGTCGCCGTCATAATGGGCAGTAAATCAGACTGGCCAACCATGAAATTCTGTACGGAAACTTTAAAAAAACTTCAGGTAAAGTTTGATGCTAAGATAATTTCCGCACACAGAACTCCGGATCGAATGTATGCATTTGCCAAAAGTGCTGAAAAAGAAAATTACTCAGTTATCATTGCTGGAGCTGGTGGTTCTGCACATTTACCTGGTATGATTGCATCTATGAGTACATTGCCAGTAATAGGCGTTCCTATTGAAAGTAAAAAATTAAAAGGATTGGATAGCTTGCTATCAATTGTTCAAATGCCAAAAGGTATTCCTGTGGGAACAGTTGCCATCGGAGAGGATGGAGCTATCAATGCTGGAATCATGGCAGCCTCCATTATTGCTCTTGAAAATAAAGAAGTTAAAAAAAACTTAGTTCTTTGGAGAAACAAACAAACCAATTCTGTTAAAAAAAACCTAATTAATGAGTTCTGACAAACCAATTCTAGGTATTATTGGTGGTGGACAATTGGGAAGTATGCTTTGTCAGGCTGCCAAAAAACTTAATATTTCAACTACGATTCTAACAGACGATCTACACGCCCCTGCTCAAAACTTTTGTGATGCCTTTGTGCATTCTGATTACAAGGATTCTTCAGCTTTAGAAAAATTCGCTAAAACGTGTGATTATATTACTTTTGAATTTGAAAATATTCCTTTTGAAATTCTAGAACAAATTTCAGCTATTACTAAAATTAATCCAAATCCAAACATTAATAAAATTGTTCAAAATAGATTTACGGAAAAAAATTTTCTTAAAACTTTAGGAATTGCAACAACTTCATACACATTTATTAAATCCAAAATAGATATAGAGAAAAATCAGAATCTGTTACCTGGAATTTTAAAAACCTGTACACTTGGATATGACGGCAAGGGGCAACATGTTATTAGCAGCATGGAAGATGTGAAAGATGATTGGTGCTTTTCATCTGATTATATATTGGAAAAGTTTATTGATCTAAAACAAGAAATTTCTGTAATTATAACAAGATATTCGGATGGAGGCTTATCAATTTTTGAACCTATAGAAAATATACACAAAGAACAAATTTTGAATACCTCGATTATTCCAGCTAAAATTAACTCGGAAATATGCGATGAGGCAAAAATTATAGCAAAAAAAATATCAGAAAAGTTAAAATATACAGGAACTATGTGTGTTGAGTTTTTTATAGATAAGAAAAATAAGTTATATGTAAATGAAATTGCACCTAGAGTGCACAACTCTGGGCATTTAACAATCAATGCTTTTAATATCAGTCAATTTGAAAATCATGTGAGGGCTGTATGCGGTTTAGAAAAAATTGAATTACAAAAAAAATCTGATGCTAAGATGGTCAATATTATAGGCGACGAAATCAATGATTACCGAGGAAAACTACTTAATAAAAATCAATTCTTGTTTGATTATCAAAAAAAAGAAATTAAAGATAAAAGAAAAATGGGCCACATAACCACTCTTCTCGATACAAAAGATAGTTGATCAAAAAACTTAAAATCCTCGACCTTTTTCTTTTGAGCCAAAATTAAAGTTTTTAATTATAGACAGGATATCAGCGGAGCAAATTTTGGATTTAAGATCATTAAATTGCTTTACTTTTTTTAGAGAGTTTTGAATATCCTCCTCAATAAGCTCTTTTGAATAATTAGAAAGATTTAGCATTTTGATAAAAATTTTTGAATAAATTGAGGATAATATTAATCTTTTAGAATAGTAATTAATATCTGTTGCTGTATCACCTGCTAGACTCCACATTTTGCTGCTGGTCGAAAAAAAATAATCTAAAATTTGCGACACTTTTTTTTCGGTGAGTAGAAATAAAAAGCTTTTTTTTAAAAAATTCTTATTTTTTAAATCTGATTCTAATTGATATTGTAGAAATTGTTTAATTTTAGCTGTAGTGCTTTTGGTTTTAGGAATCAGCAAATCTAGTTGTTTTAGATTTTCTTCAAAATAAAATGAAAGGACTATAAACGCTATTTCTTTACTATCTAAGTAGCGGTAGTTCTTGTTTTTTTTTACCAATTCTAATTCTTTTAACCTTGAAAAACTGAAAGAAGATTTTTGCATCAGTAAAAAATTTAAAAGTTTTTTCTTTTCTAAATTAGTCATTTGTTTTTATACTACCAAACTTAGTAAGGAAGAATTTTAAGACAAACCAAATAAATGGGTATAAAATAAAAGATCCTATAAAGTTATATATATGAATTAGCGGTTCAAAAGATGTCTTACTCAAATAAAGAACAATTAGAATTACGGTGTAGGCAATGAAGAGAGCTATTCCTAAGGCAACCCATTCTGCAAAAAAATTAGTTCTTAATTTAATTGTTTCTTGAAAAACTGCTATTTTATAAATTGTCATATAAGCTAGGGAAGAAGTTCCAAATGGAATTCCAGAAATTGAATCTGCAATAAGACCTAAGATAAACATGGAAAAAAAAGAAAAGTATTTATAATTGTTAAATGTAAAAAAATATATCAACAAATATGTCATATTAAAAAATTTATAAAAATTTAGATTTAATGAAAATTGAGCAAAAAGAGTAGCGCTCCAGATTGAGATCAGAACTAACGCTATTCCTAAAAATTCCTGATAATTGTTTTTTCTTTTAATCATGACTAGTTAATAAAAACAGAAACATAATCTGTTTGATGCAGTTTGTAATTAAAGTTTATGCTATAGCTTTGCTTTTTGGTACTCTCATCATATTTTACATTAGAAACTGTTCCAACTAAAATACCTTTTTTTAAAATCCCATCTATATCAGAAGTGTAAATACTGTCTTCACTCTTCAATCGAAAATTTTTAGGCAAATATTGAATATTAAATTTGCTCTTAGAGCTGGGATCTCCTGAAAAAATAGCTTGGGTTGATAACTCTCCTATTGTAACAGGTATGTTGCTATTTATATCATTCAATAGCTTTACTCTGGATGACTTATAATTTACTTCCTCTAACTGTCCTATCAAATTATTGTTTTTTACCACTGGATTTCCAATTTTCATTCCATCTCCTGCCCCTTTATTAATAGTCAATGAGCTTGACGTGATTGTATTTACTCTTAAAATAACTTTTGCTGGAATGGTTTCATTTTGGTAAATTTTCTCTTCTTCAATAAATCTTTGAGTTTTTTGATTCTTTTGTCTTAAGAATTTATTATCTGCAATTAGTTTTTGTCTTTCTTCTTGTAAAATACGTATTTGTTCATTTTCTTTGTTAAGTGTAACAATGTGCATAACATAGCCAGGTACATTTAAAACTTCCTTGATTGGCCAGGTAATGATGTAACTGGAGTGGGCAACGGCATCATTAATAACTGCTTTTATATTTTTAAAGTACTTTTGATTAAAATTATCTAAATAAATAAATGAACATGCAGCAGAAAATAAAAGAAAAAATCTTAAATTGCTTTGGTCAAACCAACTATTTTTTGCATTCATTTAACTTTTAGTACTCAGTTAACATTGCAGAAAATATTCCTTCTTGTTCCAATGCCTTTCCAGTACCGATTGCAACACAAGACAAAGGATCTTCAGCTATAGATACTGGTAGTCCTGTTTCCTTTGCTATTAGTTTATCTAAATTTTTTAGATATGCTCCGCCACCAGCTAAAACCATGCCCATATCAACTAAATCCGCTGCTAGCTCAGGAGGTGTATTTTCTAAAGCTTCTCTAATTGCTGCAATGATTTGACTTACGACAGGCGCTAATGCTTCTGCTGTATCTTTTTCTGTCAATTTAACTTCCTTAGGAACGCCTGTTCTTACATCTCTTCCTTTCATGATGTAGGTATTTTCTGAATTAGATGGAATGGCAGAGCCAATTTCTTTTTTAATTTTTTCTGCTGTAGATTCTCCAATAAGTAAATTAAATCTTTTTCTCATAAAAGTAATGATTGCATGATCCAAGGCATCACCCGCTAATCGCAAAGATTTTGAATAAACAATTCCTCCCAAAGATAATACGGCAATTTCTGTAGTACCTCCTCCAATATCTACAATCATAGAACCAGTTGGTTCTGAAATTGGTAATCCAGCTCCAATCGCAGCTGCTACTGGCTCTTCAATAAGTTGTACTTTTCTAGCACCTGCCGCATGTGCTGCTTCCTGGATGGCTCTTCTTTCAACCGGAGTAGATCCTGTAGGAACGCAAATAATAATTCTAGGATTAGCAAATGCTGCTCTTTTGTGAACTTTTTTAATAAAATGCTTAATCATTTCTTCTGTAACCACAAAGTCTGCAATCACACCGTCTCTTAATGGACGTATAGCCTGAATACTTCCGGGAGTTCTTCCTAGCATTTGCTTGGCATCTTCTCCAACTGCAAGAACTTGATTTTTTCCCTTGTCATTAATGATAGCAACTACAGAAGGTTCGTTTAAGACAATGCCTCTTCCTTTTACATACACTAAAGTGTTGGCCGTACCCAAATCTATTGCCATATCGGTTGACCACATTGACATTATTTTATTAAACATTCTTTATCCTTTCTTATTAAATAGCAGTTGAAAACTCTTCGTTTGGTGCTGTTCTTTTTCTTTTAATTATTAACTTATTTAAAGCGTTAATATAGGCTTTCGCAGAGGCTACCAACGTATCCGTGTCTGCTGCTTGGCCTACAGAAATTTTTCCTTTTTCTTCAATTCTAACGCTAACTGTTGCTTGTGCATCTGTTCCTTCAGTCACAGCATGAACTTGATACAATTGTAAGTGTGCTTCATGGGGAAACAATTCTTTAATCCCTTTAAAAATAGAATCTACAGGTCCATCCCCAGACTGTTCTGTTTTTGAAATAGTTCCATAAACATCGAGTTCTAAAACTGCTTTTTGTCCCTTAGTTCCAGCAAATACATCTAAAGAAACTAACTTAATGACATTTTTATCGTTCATTAATTCATCGTCAACCAAAGCTGCTATATCATCATCAAATACATGTTTCTTTTTATCAGCCAGGTCTTTAAATTTTTTAAATGCCTCGTCAATTTTAGATTCATCAAAATTAGGGTATCCCAATACAATTAATTTTTCTTTAAATGCATGTCGACCAGAATGCTTTCCCATTACAAGAGAAGACTTGCTTACCCCTACACTTTCTGGAGTCATGATTTCATAAGTATTTTTATTCTTTAGCATTCCGTCTTGGTGAATTCCAGATTCGTGGGCAAAGGCATTTTTTCCTACAATGGCTTTATTGTACTGAACAGGAAAACCAATGGTACTAGATAATAATTTTGAACAAGGACTAATTTTTTTAGTATTAATATTAGTTGTATATGGCATTAAGTCATTTCTTGTTTTGATGGCCATTACCACTTCTTCTAAAGCAGCATTACCAGCTCTCTCTCCAATACCATTAATAGTACATTCTACTTGCCTTGCACCTGCTGCCACACCTGCCAAAGCATTTGCTACTGCCAATCCTAAATCATTATGGGTATGAGTAGAAACAACTACTTTGTCTATGCTAGGAACTCGGTTATATAAATCTTTGATAATTCTTTCGTAATCTGAAGGAGTTGCGTAACCAACCGTATCTGGAATATTAATAGTAGTTGCTCCAGATTTAATTGCCAACTCTACAGTTTTGCATAAAAAATCAGAATCTGTTCTAGTTGCATCTTCTGGAGACCATTCG